>CAZZBE010000412.1:0-3642 GCA_964652715.1 uncultured Desulfobacteraceae bacterium | reverse complement strand
CGCCATGGCGAAAACCGATGCCTATCTCATACGATGCCCCTCCTGCGGGACCAAGAACCGGATCCCGGCGAACCGGGCGGGGCAGACCGCCACATGCGGCAAGTGCAAATCCGCCGTGCCCACCGACAGCCTCCTGGCCGCCGCGCCGGTGATGGTGACGGACCGGGACTTCGAGAACAAGATCCTCAAATCCCCGCTCCCGGTGCTGCTGGACTGCTGGGCCCCGTGGTGCGGCCCCTGCCAGACCATCGCGCCCATCATGACCGAACTGGCCAAAGAGTGGCGGGGCAGGGCCCGGGTGGGAAAGCTCAACATCGACCAGAACCCAATGACCGCCACGCGGTTCCAGGTCATGAGCGTCCCCACCTTTCTGATCTTCGACAAAGGACAACTCCGGGAGACCATCCCCGGCGCGATCAACAAGGGGGTGCTCCAGGCCAAAATGCGCCCCTACCTCTACGCGGCGTAAGGAGCGACCATGACCTACACCGACCGATACGCCGTGATCGCCGGGCGCTTGCGGGAACTCCTGGCCGAGGGAATGGAACTGGACGGGGATGCGGTGCGGACCATCGATTCCCTGATCGGGCCCGGCTCCGGCGCGGAACTGGCCGAGGCCGTAGGCGGCGGGGACGACGCGGAATCCCAGTCGATCCTGGAACTGATCTGCTTTCCCGACGAAACCCTCCAGGCGCGACTGGAGCCGCTTCTGGCGGATGCGCAACTGGGGCCGGACGATGAAAAAGAGATCCTGGCCCGCCTGACCGATCCCCCGCCCACGGCCCGATTTACGTTCCCGGACGGCCGGGGAACGGCGGAATTCCCGTTGCCCCAAGGAGCGGCGGCGGCCTTTCTGGCCCGGCTCCACATCGATCGAAATCCGGACCCCCGTCTTGTGGAGGCCCTCGCCGCCGTCGCGCCGCCGGATCTCCAGAAACGGTTTCGGGTCAAGCTGCGCAACTGCCGGTTCCGGTGGTCCGAGCCCCGGATCGATTTTCTGGGCCTCCTTTTCCAGAACATCGACTTCGTGGCCCGGGACCCGGGGGACCTCCTGGATTTCGCCCTGGCCCTCTTTCACGAACTGGCGGACACCCGGGACCTCTGGTCCGCCGTGTCGGCCAAAAAACAGCTTTACGTGGAGACCCTGGAAAAATCGGCCCGGTTCGAAGAGCAGCGGCAGGGCAAAACCATGGAAACCCTCGTCATGCGGGGGGTGCGCATCCCCCATGTGGATGCGGCGGACGTCGCGGAGCGACTCGAACTCCTGGACGCCCTCTGCCTGGCGGTCTTCGGCATCACGCCGCCGGTGGAACGGACCACCGAGGTGGATCTGGGGCCCATCAAAGGAAACGAGGACCTGAAACGGGTCATTCGGATGCTCTCCTGAATCGCCGGTAGGGGGACGGGCCGCCGGAAAGGGGATAGTGCCCCGGTCTGTTGACGAAATCCGGGATGGGTGGAATACTTTCGCATCGTTCAGAATCGTCTGAAATGGTTTCTAAAGATGCGAAAACAGCCCCCCGGAGACCAATATATGAGCCCGTTTCAACGCGGCAAGGCGCTGAAAAAGGAATTCGAGCGCCGGCGCGACGCCTCCCCTTCCCCCATCGACGACAACGGTTTGCCCTTCAGCCGCATCTGGAAGCTCCGGCGGACCGACGCCGAAACCCGGCAACGGGACGACGGCGCCGAACTGACCGGCCGGTTCGTGGACGGCGTGCTGGAAGGCTGCGGCGCCATGATCTTCCCGGACGGCCGCCGGTACGAAGGGGATTTCAGGGGCGGCGCCTTCGAGGGCCAGGGGACCATGGCCTTCCCCAGCGGCGCCGTCTACACGGGCCGCTTCCGGAACGGCAAGCGCCACGGACTGGGCGCCATGACCTTCGCCAACGGCTTCCGGTACGAGGGGCATTTCAGGGAGAACCGGTCCCACGGATACGGGGCCCTTTTCTTTCCCGACGGAACCGAGTATCATGGGCAGTTCGAAAACGGCCGGTTCAACGGCCGGGGGGTCCTGACCTTCCCCGACGGCGGCCGGTACGAGGGCGGCTTCCGGGAGGACCGGCGCCACGGCCTGGGGACCATGACCTTCCCCAACGGGTTCAAGTACGAAGGGCAGTTCGCCGACAACCGGCCCGACGGCCACGGCGCGCTGACCTATCCCGGCGGCGCCCGGTATGTGGGCCAGTTGAAGGCGGGCAAATGCCACGGCTACGGCGAAATGGTCTACGCCGACGGGGCCCGGTACGAGGGGCGGTTCAGAGCGGGCCGGTACAACGGCCGCGGAAAGCTTACCTATCCGGACGGGACGGTCTACGAAGGCGGGTTCGAAAACGACCGGCGCCACGGCAAAGGGACCGTCACCCGGCCGGACGGGGAGACGGAAACGGGCTATTTCGTGAAGGGCGAACGGCTGTCGGACAACCCCATGGGGAAAAGAGGGGCCGGCAGATTGACCGTGGTGGGGAAAAAACCGGAGGAAAGCGCCCTGTTGCTGGATCTGGATATCCCCGACTTCAAGCTCCGGGAGGACGAACCCGAAAAGAAGACCGCCGGCCGAAAGCAGCGGGAACGGTCAAATCCCCGGCGCCGGTCCGGCCACCGGACATCCGACGGTCACTACGTGACCTCCAAGGAGGAGATCATCCTGGACAACTGGCTCTACATGACCGGCGTCCGTCATGTCCACGGAAAGCGGCTCCCCCTGGAAGAAGAGATCTACGCCACCTTCTACCTGCCGGAGGGCCGGGTCTGCCTCGAATACTGGGGGGAATCGGATCGGTCCGAAGAAAAGGAACGGAAGCGGCGCATCTTTAAAAACAACCATTTCAACCTGATCGAACTCAGGGACGAGGATTTCTACAACCTTGACGACGTCTTATCCCAAAAACTCCTGTCCTGCGGCATCCGCGCGATTTAGCCGGAAAACGTTTCCAACTATAATATTCATTCTTGTCCCGCTGATGATGGGGCTTCTGCTCACCCCGCCCCCCGCCTGGGGTCAGGAGACCGACGCTCCCACGCCGACCGCCGAAACGACCCCCCAAACCGAGCCGACCCTGGACGACATCCTCGACAACGTCGAGGAACGCTACACCGGCCAGGGTTTCTCCGCCGATTTTCATCAGGAATCGACGCTGGCGGCCATGGACATCACCGACACGGCCACCGGCAACCTGTTTGTCCGGCCGCCGGACCGGATGCGGTGGGAGTACGAACAGCCGGAACGGCAGGTGATCCTCACCGACGGCGAAACCCTCTGGATCTGGCGTCCCGAAGACAACCAGGTGATGATCGGCCGGGCGCCGGCCTATTTCGGGGACGGCAAAGGGGCCAGCTTTCTGTCGGACATCCGGGAGATCCGAAAGAGCTTCGACGTGAGCCTGGAACCCGAGGCGGAGGCCGAACCCGGCCACTACCGCCTGAAACTCGTCCCCAAGCAGAAGGAATACGACATCGAAGCGGTCTACCTTGCCGTATCCAAAGACACGTTCATCGTGGATCAGGTGACCACCCACAACGACTACGGCGACATCACCCGCATCACCTTCGCCGATTTTACGTTCGATCAGCCCATTTCAGACGATATTTTCGACCTGGACGTGCCGCCGGGGACGGATATGATTCAGATGGATGGGGGAT
>CAZZBE010000411.1:0-3662 GCA_964652715.1 uncultured Desulfobacteraceae bacterium | reverse complement strand
CGACCTTGTAGCGCGGGCCTTCCGAGATGGTCACCGTCGGTCTGGCCGCCTCACGCTCCTTGTCCAGATGCGGATCGTAGTCGATCTCCACCCGGGCGTATCCTTTATTCCGGTAGAATTCCCTAAGATCTTCGACATCCTCCTTGAAATCCTTTTCCACATACCGGCCGGAGCTGCCGGGCATGAACGATCGGGTCCAGGCATCCATGCGAAGCTTGAGGCGCGCGTCGGAAAAGGCGTCGTTTCCCTCGATGTCGATCGCTTCGATGTGGTAATAGGGCCCCTTGTCGATGTCGATCCGGATGCGGTAATGGCCGTCCTCCGGGTCCTGCCGCCGGTCGATGTCGATGGCGGGATCGAAAAAACCCCGCCGCTTGAACAGGTCGACCAGCCGTTCCTTCTGCCCTTCGACCTTGTCCTGGAAAAAGGCGTCGCCGACGGCGATGTCCATGGCGTTGAGGACTTCCTGTTCGAAGACGGGAAAATTGCCGTCGATTTCGATCTCTTTGATGCGGTTGGCGACGGTCAGGTCGAAGATGAGGACGATGCCCCCGGCCTCGTCCCTGGAATCGACATGGATGGCCTTGAACAATTCGATGAGTTTCAGGGCGTCGATGGAGGCCTGGAGTTTTTCCGTGGAAAAAGGGTCGCCGGGGGAGACGAAGATGGCGGCGTCGGCCATGGCCTTGATTCGCTGGGGATCGTCCTCTTTCCCCAGGTTGTGGAGCTGGACGACGACGTCGGATATCTTCGGCCGCTCCGGTTCGGACGCCGCCGAAAAGGGGATGAAAACCGACGGGGTGAGGAACAAGATGAAGAGAAGAAGGGGTCGTTTCATTTCAGTCTGATTTTCTCGGACGGGTTATCGGAATTCCATGCGAAACTTCAGCTCGCCGCCGAAGGCGCCGGTGTTGTCCTGGAACCCGCTCATGAGCAGGTTTTCCAGGATTTTGTATTCGGCCGACGTGCGGCCCACCATCTCGCCGTCCCGGGATTCCACGGAATATTTCACCGACATGCGCCGGGACAGATCCTTTCCCATGGTGACCTTGACGTCGGCGCCGCCTTCCGCGCCGCTGTCGCCCATCTCCACTTCGAGGGTGTCCAGGCCGGTCGCCTTCCTGAGGTCCTCGCCCACGGTTTTGGAAACGATGTCCGCCACCATCTGGCCCGGCGCCTGGGTCGTTCCCCCCTCGCCGCTGATCAGTTCGCCGCCGGTCCGGCCGAAGAGGATGAGAGACAGGATATCGTTGTCGTCCAGCGTCGGCGTTGAACTGAGGTCGACGTCCAGGGCGTCCGGAGTTCCGGAGATGGCCAGGGTCACTTGCCATTGGCGAATCCCGGCCTCCGCCGAAATGTCGAGGGTGGGCTCGATTTCATAAGGGTTGAGAAAGTCGATCACCCCTTTGGTCACCTCGAAGACGCGGCCCTGGTAGGTCACCGTCCCGTTCCGGATTTCGGCGCGGCCGGCGACGGCCGGGTTGTCCAGGGTCCCCTCCACGTGGAGGTCGGGGTCGATCTCCAGGTAGGCCAGGTTGTTGTCCACCAGGAAGGGCGCCCGGTTTTTGACGAAGATGTCCAATGCGACATTGTCCAGCAGCGTGGGCTCGGCGGGTTCGCCGGGCTGGGTCCGCCGGGGCGGACGGGCCGGGGCCGTCTCCCGCTTTTTGGTCGCAAGGCCTTTTAAAGGGGTGATAAGGCTGAGATTGATGTCCTTGTAGTAGCTGCCCTCCAGGATCGTCACCTCGCCACCGACCGCGGCGCCTCGGGGATTCCCGGACATCCCCAGATCGGCGTTGAGCGCCAATTCCATCATGTCCGGAACGCTGACGGGCAGGTTCTCGGCCCGGAGGCCGAGGTCGATATCGGTCGGTTGAAAGCGCCGGAGCCCCGCCTTCCCCTTGAGAAAGAACCGGCCGTCGTCGAGCCTGCCTTTGACGTCCTTCAGGGTGAGCGACTCAGGGGTCATCCGGATGGTTCCGTTGAGGTCGTGGAGTCGCTGGGCGATCCCCGGAACGGACATGGCCACATTCTGCAGGGTGGCGTCGGCCCGGATCCGCGGCTGGGCCATTTGTCCCCCGATGTCGGCGGAAAGGGCGACCTTGCCGTCGATGTCCGGGAGGGCGTCGGTGAACGCCCGGACCACGTCCAGGGGGATGTCGCCGTCCACGTCGATGGAGAGGGCGCCTCCGACGGCGGCGGTTCCGCTGATGGTGAGCCGGCCTTTTTGAAGAAGGTCGAGGGAAAATCCGGGGATGGAAACGGTTCCGTCCCGGAAGGCGGCCTCGAGGCGGTCCGCGGCGATGGTCTCCGCGCCGTTGTAGGTCAGCAGCAGGTTGGAGAGATCCACGGTCGCGGTCACCCCTTGCGGCGCGTCGGCATCCCCTTCGGCCTGGATGCGCCCGGATAGAACGCCGCCCAACCGCGGCTGGTCGGCCAGGCTGAAGTAGGGTCCGAGATCGGTTCCCTGGAAGTCCGCCGTCGCCGAAAAGGTCTTCTCCTCCAGCCGATAGGTTGCGGACAGGTCGAACCCGGCGTCGCCCGTGATGCGGCCCACCCCGTCCGCCAGGTTGACGTTCAGGCGAACGTCGTCGAGGGGCTTGCCCCGCACCCGGAGGTTCGTCACGGCAATGTCGCCGGACAGGGACGGATCGGCGAGGGTCCCCCGACCGGACAGATCCAGCGTCGCCGCGCCTTGGGCCACGCCGGCTTTCCGGATGGCGTCGATGCTCGACAGTGAAATGCCGGACGACCGGACGGTCAGGTCGTAGGCGTCGGGCAGGGTGTAGGTTCCGGCGACGGTCAGGGTTTCATCCTTCCGGACCGTCGCTTTCAGGGGGTCGATGCGGATCCGGTCGCCGGTCATCCGGGCGGACAGTTGAACGGCGTCGATCTTTTGTGCGCCCAGGTCCAGGTCGGATGCCGAAAGATCGACGGTCCCCCTGGGCTGCTTCACCGACCCGGTCAGGTCGGCGTTGAGGATGACCTTCCCCTTCATGTCCGGGAGGAAATTCTGAAGAAAGACGCCGTCGGAGGCGACCGTCAGGTCGAAGGTGGGGTCGTCCAGAGGCGTCATATCGCCGGGGGACAGCACCTGGGCCGTGCCGCTGATCCGCAGGTTCGAATCCCGGTTTTGGACCCGGATCTTTTCGATGCGGGCCTGGCCGTCGGCGAAGGCGAGGACTACGTCCACGTCGCCGATGGTGGTGTTCGCGACCGCCAGGTTCCGGGCCTGGAGGTCCAGATCCGCTTGGGGCGCCTTTATGCTGCCGGTCACCGACGCCGCGCCGCTGACCGCGCCTCTCGCCGGTTCGTCCTGGATGAAATCGCCGGCCTCCACGTCTTTGAGGGCCAGCGACAGGTCCAGCGGCAGGGTCGGATCGAATCCGGGGGCGTCCCGGTACAGTCGAAGGGTTCCCTTGCCCGTAATGGACGATCCCTGGTTCGAAACGGCCAGCCGGTTGATCGTCAGGAGGCCGGACGGGGCCAGCCGAACGTCGACGGCCGCGTCGCCGATGCGGATGTCCGCGAATTGGAGCGCTTTTCCGGAGATATCCACGTCGGCGGTGGGCCGCGCGGCGCTGCCGCCCACCGTTGCGTCCAGGGAGAGGGCGCCGGCGGCGTCGGGCAGGAAATCGCCCGGCGCGATCCGGTCCGACGAC
>CAZZBE010000410.1:0-3674 GCA_964652715.1 uncultured Desulfobacteraceae bacterium | reverse complement strand
TTCAATTCTCCACCGCCGGGGCCGGGCAGCTCGTGTCCGACCATTCCTCCACTTCGCCCTCCATGTCGAGGTAGGCGTCCCGGAGCCGGTCCTTCATGTCCTCGTCGGCGTTCCACATGCCCCGGCCGACCGCCTCCAGCAGCTTGTCCAGGATGTTTTGCAGGGCGTAGGGATTGACCGATTTCATCCAGTCCCGCATTTCGGGGTCCAGGGCGTAGGCGTGGGCGATCTTTTCGTACATCCAGTCCTCGATCACCTCGGCGGTGGCGTCCCAGCCCAGGACCACGTCCATCATGTGGGAGATGTCGCCCGCGCCCTTGTAGCCGTGGCGCTTCATCCCCTCCAGCCATTTGGGATTGACCAGCCGGGCCCGCAGAACGTGCCTGGCCTCCTCGAAGGTGGTGCGCAGCTTGACCCGCTTGGGATCCGAGCTGTCCCCCATCATGGCGTATGGCAAACTGCCCCGCACCGTCTTGGCCGCCACGATCAGGCCGCCGTAGTAGTTGTAGTAATCCGTGCAGGACATCATGTCGTATTCCCGGGAGTCCTCGTTTTTCACGGTGGCGTCCATCCGGGACAGGACCCGCCGGAACGCTTGGGGCTTCTGCGCCCCGTAGCTGCCCCGGCCGTAGGCGTGGGAGGAGTAGCGGATGTAGTTGTTGCCCAGGTCCTCTTGCGTCTCCCAATTCTTGGATTCCACCAGCTCCGCGACTCCCGCTCCGTAGGTCCCCGGCGGACAGCCGAAGACGCGGAAGGTGGCCTCGCGCCAGGCGTCCTCCTCGCCCAGGCCCTCTTTCCGGTATTCTTCCAAATCCTTGTACACGTTCCGGCGGAGGAAGTTGGATTCCGGCGGCTCCTTGAGCGCGGCGACGATCCGCACGGCCTCGTCGATCCGTTCCATCAGGTTGGGAAAGGAATCCCGGAAAAAGCCGGAGACCCGGGGGACCACGTCCAACCGGGGCCGCTTCAGCGTCTCCAGCGGAATCACCTCCAGCCCGCGGACGTTTCCGCTGCCCTTTTGCCAGACCGGCTTGAGGCCCATGAGGTAGAAGATTTCCGCGATGTCGTCGCCCCGGGTGCGCATGGTCACGGTGCCGTAGAGCAAAATGCCGATCCCGTCCGGATACTTCCCGGTTTCCGCCAGATACCGCTCGATGAGGGCGTCGCCGAGCCGGACCCCGACTTCCCAGGCCGCCGGGGTGGGGATTTTGTTGGGATCGACCGAGTAGAAATTCCGGCCCGTGGGCAGGATGTCGGCCTGGCCCCGGCTGGGGGCGCCCGAGGGGCCGGGCTTCACGAAGCCGCCCGCGAACCCGCCGAGGCTCGCGTCGATCTCCTCGGTGGAACGGCGGATGTTGGGGGTCAGGGTTTCGGCGATGTAGGCCAGGGCCGATTCGGCTTCGGGCGAGGGGCCGCCCGTCCCCTTTCGGACGATCTCCGGCACGGCTTCGGTCCGGAAATCGGCGGCGGCCAGTTCGCCGACCAGTTGCAACGCCCGGTCGTGGACGTGGCGGATCACGTCGCCGCCGGTCCGGTCCCCGAACCGGGCCAGCCGGCGCCCCCGGTTTTCCAGCACGTCGTCGTAATTCAGCCCCTCGGCGGCCACCAGGGATTCCCGCAGGCCGGGCACGTCGCCGTTGGCCAACCGGGTGAGCTGCACCAGAAACTCGGTGAGCCGGTCGCCCTCGGGCGGCGCGCCCAGGACGTGGAGCCCGTCGTTGATCATCGTGTCCGCGATCTCCTGGATGTAGCCGTGGAGCCGCTCCAGGAAGCCGTCGAAATCGGCCATGGCCGCGTCCCGGCCGATCTCCAAGTCCCGGTCCAGATTGGCGGCGGCCGCGGCCTCCCAGACCATGGGCCGCAGGATGTCCACCTTGGCCGGGTCCTCGGCCTGGGCCGCCTTGTAGTCGTTGACCAGGCCCTCCACCTTGGCCAGGTCGTCGTAGAGATCGGCGTTGGTGAAGGCCGGGGTCAGGTGGTCCACGATACAGGCGTAGGAGCGGCGCTTGGCCTGGGTCCCTTCGCCGGGGTCGTTGATGATGTAGGGATAGACGTTGGGGAGGTCCTGGATGGCCAGATCGGGATAGCAGGTCTCCGACAACCCCAGGGCCTTGCCCGGCAACCATTCCAGGCTGCCGTGCTTGCCCACGTGCATGACGACGTGGGCTTTGAACACGTCCCGGATCCAGCGGTACTGGGCGAGATAGTGGTGGGGCGGCGACAGGTACATGTCGTGGTAGATCTGCTCGGCGTTTTCCAGGTAGCCCCGGGGCGGCTGGATGGTGAGGAAGACGTTGCCGTTTTGCAGGCCGGCGAAGTGCATTTGTCCGTTGTGGACGAAGAGATCGCCGGGAATTTCGCCCCAGTCGGCGGTCATTTTTTCCCGGATGGATTCGGGCAAAGCCTCGTGCCAGGGCTTGAAATCGTCCGCGCCGGCGAAGGCTTCGGCTCGGGCCGCCATCGCGTCGGGGGGCAGCCATCGCTGGTCGCAGGTCATCCGGCTCAGCATGTCGTGGGCCAGGGCGTCGCCGTCGGCCCAGGTCCGCTCCACGGCGTAGCCCGCCGCCTGCATTCGCTCCAGGAGCCGGTTGACGCTGGCGAAGCTGTCCAGCCCGGCGGCGCAGCCGATCCGGTCGTTGCGGGGCGGGTAGTGGTGGAAGACCACCGCCACCCGCCGCTCGGCCGGGGGCGTCCGTTTCAGCCGGGCCCAGTTGAGGGCGAGGCGGGCCATCTTGTCCACCCGGTCGGGGATCGGCATATATTTGGCCAGCAGCGCCCCGGTCACGGGATCGACCGTTTCCTCCTCCCGCGAGGCCACCGGCACGGTGACGAGCACCCCGTCGAACTCCGGCTGGGCCGCGGCGTACGAAACCTCCATGCCGCCGAGTCCCTGAAGGCTGTCCCGCCACTGGGCGAAGGGGGCCATGGAGGTCATGGCCTGGATGACCGGCACGTTGAGGCGGGGGGACAGCGGTTCGTATTCCGGCGCGACCAGGGTCATGGAAAACATCTGGGGGTTGATCAGGGCCTGGATTCGCGGCGTATCGCCATCCATGAAGAAGTGTTCGACCACGTAGTCCGCGCCATGGTTGCCCCGGTTCGCGTCCTTGTACCGGATGTGGAAGACCGGGATCACGTTGGCCCCCAGGGCTTCCACGGCCCGGATGACGGCGTCGATGAAGGCCAGGTTGTTGTTGAGCCAAAAGGTCTGGTAGAACCAGAGCCCCACCGTGGGCCGGTTCGGATCGACCCGGGCGGCGAGGTATTCCTCGAGGGTCGGAATGCCGGGGAGGTCCGGATGGTGGATCCCTTCGTTGGGCAGCTCCGCCGGGGGGCGCGGGTCCACCGCTTCCCCGGACAGCCGTCCGCCCAGGTAGATCAGCAACTGGTGAAAATTGAGGGGGCCGCCGAAGTTCAGGTAGCGGTGAATCGTGTCCCAGACCGGCGCGCCGAAATCCCGGGAATGCTCCCGGGCCGCCTCGATGGAATCCTCGTCCCCGCCGGTGGGCTGGACGTGGAGCCAGGGACGGGCCGCCTCCGGAGCCGCCGCCATGGCCTCGATCAGCTCGTCGAAGGCCGGAAACGAGGCCCTGCCCCCGTGCAGAGAGACGATCACCACGTCGGATGCCATCGCCTGACGGACAAAAGCGCTTCGCCGGGATTCGTCGAAAAGC
>CAZZBE010000409.1:0-3690 GCA_964652715.1 uncultured Desulfobacteraceae bacterium | reverse complement strand
GTCCTGTAGGGACATCATAAAATAGCGTGGGAGTTTACTCCCGCGCGGCAAAAGGAGAGCCGCGCCGTTGAATTCGCCAGCAGTATCATTGATTCCCGGCCGCATTTGGTATGGCGTCGCCAATGCCGTTGTGGTACATTCATGGGGCATGGAAAACCGTGAGAATGGGCTTTTTCGACAACCGCCGAGGAAGCCGCGGCGGAGACGAGACCGGGGTAGGGTGAAAAAATGAACGGGTCCAAAACGGCGCTGCTGGTTCCGAGCCTTTTTTTTCTGGTCCTTTTTTTTCTGAACTTTTTTTTTCTGGTTCAGGGAGCGGCCGCCGATACCATTTATTTGAAAAACGGGCGGACCATCAGCGCCGAAAAAGTCTGGGTCGAGGGCGACCAGGTCCATTACACGAAATTCGGCGCGGTGGTCAAATATCCCGCCGATCAGGTGGCCCGGATTGAAAAGGGTCCCGCGCCGGTGGAGGCGGTCCCGTCTCCGGAACCCGCGCCAACCGTCAGCGAGCCCATGGGCCGCGCCGACGACCCGCCGCCGCGGCGAGAGCCATCCGCCGAAACGCCCGGGCCGGCAGCCGATGGGGAAGGCGTCATGGAATCGGTGCGCTCTTTTTTCACGCCGGACCCGTCCGACACGCACCGGCGGAGAAAGGGCGCCGGGGACCCCATGACCATCCAATCCCTGATCAAACGGCTGGAATACGTCAGCCCGCTGACGCTGACGGGCGTCTTTGCGGCCCCGCCGCTGTTGGTCTGGTTGATGGGGTTCTTCATCGGCCAGTACCGGGCCAAACGGAACCCCTGGCGATACCTGTATTCGATTTTCGTCTACCTCGTTTCCGTGCCGGGCATTCTCGCCAGCGTCCTGATCGCCTATTCCCTGTTTTTCCTCCGGCGGAACCTTCTCGAAGTCAACATTTTCGTCTACTACCTGCCGATCCTGTCCATGATCGTCACCCTCGTGATCATCGGGCGGAAGGTGACCTGGAGTTATTTGCCGGGCGTGGATCGGCTCTACGCCGTGATGATCGCCCTGGTCATCACCTTCGGGGGCATCCTGGCGATCCAGAAAACCCGGATTTTCATTGTCTTTTTCGGCTCCATAAAAGTGCTCATCGTCATCGCCGTCGTCTGTTTCATCATCCTGAAATGGGCGACCCGGAAAGTGTTCGGACGGCGGTGACCCGCCGCGGCGCGGATCCGCATCCAGAAAGGAAGACCGTCAGATGGAACAATACAGCGAGATCATCCACGCCATCGCCTTAACGCTCGGGGCCTCCTGGGCCAGCGGCATCAACCTCTACGCCGCCCTGGTCATGCTCGGCCTGCTGGCCAACACCGGCAACGCCGCGCTGCCCGCGGATCTCCAGATCCTGGCCGATCCGCGGGTCATCGGCGCCGCCGGCTTCATGTACATCGTGGAGTTCTTCGCCGACAAAGTGCCGGGCGTGGATACGGGGTGGGACACGGTCCACACCTTCATCCGCATCCCGGCCGGGGCCCTGCTGGCCTACGGCGCGACCGCCGAGATCGACCCCGGCCTGGCCGTGGCGGCCGCCATCGTGGGCGGGACCGTCTCGGCCGGGTCCCACGGCGCCAAGGCGGGCAGCCGGGTGCTCATCAACACCTCTCCGGAACCCTTCACCAACTGGTTCGCCTCCGTGGGCGAAGACGCGGTGGTGGTCGCGGGCCTGTGGACGGCCCTCTACCATCCAACGGTGTTCCTGGTGCTACTGGTCCTTTTCATCCTCTTCGTCATCTGGCTGCTGCCCAGAATCTGGCGGGGCATCAAAAAAGTTTTCGGATTCATCGTCCGGCTCTTCTCGGACAAGGGGGCCCCGCCGGCGCCGGACGAACTGCCGCCGGCGCCCGGCCGAATCGAACATCAACGCATTGAGGAGAAACACTAATGAAAACGGCAATATGGATCGGGCTCGTCATCCTGCTGGCGGCCCTGACCTTACCGGTTCAAGGAGCCGCCGCCGGCGGCGCCCAGGGCTGCTACATCGATCCCGCCCATGGTTTCAGCATCTACGTCCCGCCCGACTGGACCCGGCGGAGTTTCGAGAAACCGGACGCAACGATTCACGAGTTCAAAAGCCCCCGGCCCGACGCCTTTATCCAGTTGCGAATTTTCCCGGCCGCTCCGGGAGAAGACGCCGCCGCCATGGCCGACAGCTTCCAGACCAATACATTTCCATCGGCCCGCCGGCTGTCGGAGACCGGCTTTACCCTCAACGGCGCGCCGGGGATCATGGCCGTCTACCGGATGCGTCAGGACGGCGCGGCGGTCCGGGTGCGGGCGTTTTACACCGTTTCGAAGGGTCGGGCCTTCGCGCTCTGGAGCGCCGCGCCCGAGACGGCGCCGGAAAGTCTCCATGAACGGCTCTACCGGGTTTTCAAAACCTTTTCCCTGACGGGGACGCCCCTGACGCCGGAAGAAGCGGTCCCGCCGCCCGTCGCCGAGACCCCCGGCGCCGTGGCGGTGGTCGATCTGAAGGTGGGTACCCGGCTGGCGGACGATTTCCAGGTGGTTCCCCGGAACCCGATCCCCGACGACGTCCGGGAAATCCTGGCCGTCTTTCGATGGCGGGGAAATCCCAATGGCAGGCCCTTCACCATGAAATGGGTCAATGTGTCCAAAAACCGGGTCTTCCGGGCATTCCCGGTCGAAGCCGCCTCGGGGAGCACCGGGTGGGGCAAGGGGAGCATCGTCCGCGGCGACCGGCGCTGGCCCCTGGGGCAGTGGGCGGTGGAAATTCATCACATGGGCTCGCTCCTGGGCCGCAATACGTTTGCGATTGTACCGGAATAGAAAAAGCAAAGGGCGAAAGGACCGCGACGATGACCGAACACGCACCCACCAGAGAGGACGCCTTTAACCTCCTGACCGAATACAACAAAAACGAAAGCCTCATCAAGCACGCCCTGGCCGTGGAAGGGGTCATGCGGTACATGGCCCGGAAGCGGGGGGAAGACGAGGAGAAATGGGGCGTCATC
The DNA here is from genome assembly GCA_964652715.1 of uncultured Desulfobacteraceae bacterium. GTDB lineage: Bacteria > Desulfobacterota > Desulfobacteria > Desulfobacterales > JAABSP01 > JAABTD01. Next base: position 685 of record CAZZBE010000409.1, on the reverse strand, counting down.
GGCCTCGTCCACGACCTCGACTACGAACAGTTCCCCGATCTTCACTGCGAGAAGACCGAAGAAATCCTGCGAGACAACGACTGGCCCGAAGAATACATCCGCGCCGTGGTCAGCCACGGCTGGGGGATCTGCTCCGACGTCAAGCCGGAATCCGAACTGGAAAAGGTGCTCTTCGCCATCGACGAGCTGACCGGCCTGGTGGCCACCTCCGCCCTGGTCCGCCCCACCAAGAGCGTCCTCGACATGAAGGCCAAATCGGTCAAGAAAAAGTGGAAGGACAAACGGTTTGCCGCCGGCGTGGACCGCTCCATCATCGAAAAGGGGGCCGGGATGCTGGGGGTGGAGATCGGCGACCTGATCGAAGATACGATCATGGGAATGCGGGAGGTGGCGGATGAGATCGGGTTGAAGGGGGAGGGGTGACATTTCTATACATTGACCATCGTTTCGGACACTTAACCTCCTGCGTCCCTTCCGGGTGCATTGACTGTACGCTTCCTGCCTGGGGTTGAAATCCCAGGCTATATACCATTGCCGCTTTGCGGCATCCAACGCCCGAAACGACGGTCAAGCCCTATTTCTATCAACTTAATTTTTTCAACAGGACCTTCGGGTTTGCCGACGTGACTCTGCCGGCCCCGGCCGACAAAGGACCGATATCCGTTCTGGCAACCTCTCCGGCCGA
>CAZZBE010000408.1:0-3704 GCA_964652715.1 uncultured Desulfobacteraceae bacterium | reverse complement strand
GTGTATTGGGAGGCTTCATAAGAAGTGAAGGTATCAAGTAGCTCATCAAACACATCCAATAAGTAACTGCTTTTATCTTGTGTGAAAAATTCAAAGTAAGTATCGAACCATTTCATGGGCTTTACCGGCCCCAACCAAGTCTTATCCATCTGCCATCTATCATAAATATATTCTATAACAGTATCTTTTGTTTTCTGTCCTATTTTATTTTTTAAGAATTTTAGATCATGATCTGTAAGCATCCTGGGAAATACATATTGTAATGGTGTCAGAAGGCCTTTATCTTAGCCAAAAATTTTAGGCTATGAATAAAACCAGGCAAAGAAGCAGTCAACAGATGCAAGTATTGATTGACAAGTTCAATCGAAGCAATGTTAGCAAAAAACAATTCTGCCGCCAGGAAGGCATCCCCATTTCGGTATTTTATTACTGGCAGAAAAAGTTTAAACAAACCGGTCAATCTTCAGGTAAAGGATTTTTACCGGTAGAAGTTAGCCATAAGCCCACAATCCAATCCTCTGTTGAGATTTCCTTTCCCAATGGTGTAGTAGTCCGTTTAGAGGAAGGTAGTGATATCGAGATGATCCGTTCATTAATTACAAGTATATAGTCCTATGTTTTCATTGAATTCCTCTCTTCGCTTTTATCTCTACCGGGGAGTAACCGATATGCGCAAGAGCTTTGACGGTTTGTGCGGCATTGTTCAAAGCCAGCTGGGCAGAGATCCGACTTCCGGTGAAGTTTTTATATTCATTAATCGCCGGCGCGACCGGGTTAAACTGCTTCACTGGCAAAACGGGGGCTTTGTTTTGTATTACAAACGCCTGGAGTCAGGCACCTTTGAGTTTCCTTCTGCTGGTGACAACGGTCTTTATTGCCAGATAAGCTGGCGTGGACTTGTGATGATGATCGAGGGAATATCCCTTAAAAATATAAAACAAAGAAAAAGGTATAGTTATCAACAAGATTTCCACAAAAGCCCTGTAAGATAAGATTTTCCCGGTAATTTTATTATATTTGCATTAGTGAAACAAACCGGTAACATATCGCCATCCAATGAAATCACTCCCGAAGCTTATTACCTTCTTGAGAAAGAGAAAGAAAAGCTGGCCCGGGAAAACCAAAACCTTCAAAACGAGGTATTGTTTTTGAAAGAAGAGTTGGCCCAGCTTAAGCGGATGATCTATGGCAGCAAAAGCGAGCGGTATGTGAAAGACAAGGCTGATGCCCTTCAGGGGTCTTTATTTGGAGCTACTGAAATGGAAGAAAAACAGCCTGAGGAAGCGACCCAGGAAATCAACTACAAGCGGACCAGGGCCAAAAAAGATAAGGCCCGTCCCCTGAGAGCAGAAATACCGGCTCACCTGCCGCGTGAAGAACAGGTTATAGAACCCGATGATATTGATAAGTCATCCAAAAAGATCGGGGAGGAAATAAGCGAGCGACTGGAATATAAACCGGGCAAATTATATGTACGCCGTATAGTGCGCCCCAAGTATGTTACCGGTTGCAGTGATGAGAAAACCAACATTTCTATAGCCGAGGTGCCTTCCCAGATTATCCCCAAGGGTAATGTAGGGGAGAGTTTGCTGGCCCATATTACCATCAGTAAATTTATAGATCACCTGCCTTTTTACCGCCAGTCAAAAATGTTTGCCAGAGAAGGCCTCCGCATACCTGATTCTACTATGGGCGGATGGTTTTCTGAAGCGTGTAAATGGCTATCCTTTGTTAATGATGAGTTAAAACACCAGGTTCTTTCGGGTGACTATTTGCAGGCCGATGAAACGCCTATACCGGTGCTTTCAAAAGACAAACCAGGATCTACCCATAAAGGATATTTCTGGGTGTATTATGACCCGGTAAAAAGACTGGTATTGTTTGATTATCGAAAAAGCAGGGGAAGAGATGGTCCCGAGGACATTCTCAGTGATTTTAAAGGATATCTTCAAACCGATGGTTATGCCGGTTATGAAAATTTAAAGAATCAATCCAATATTACTCGTCTCGCGTGCATGGCTCATGCCCGGAGGAAGTTTGAACATGCCATGGAGAATGACCAGCAGCGTGGCAGGCATGCATTGGAAACAATTGGGGATTTGTATGAGATAGAAAGAAGGGCAAAAGAAGAAGGCCTCTCATATGAGCAGATCTATGATCTCCGGCAAAATGAGGCGGTACCTATACTTAAAGAATTTGAAAAGTGGCTGAAAGATGAAATCAATCAGGTATTGCCCAAGAGTGCAATAGGCAAAGCCTTTGCCTATACATTAAAACTATGGTCATATTTAAAAAGGTATGTTGAAAGAGGCGACTTTCAGATAGACAATAACCTGATTGAAAACAGTATCAGACCCGTGGCTTTGGGAAGAAAAAACTATTTGTTCTGTGGCTCTCATGAGGCGGCCCAAAATGCAGCAATGATCTATTCTTTTCTTGGCACTTGCAAGATCAATAATATTGAACCCTACCGGTGGCTCAAAGAAACCCTGGAGGCGCTGCCCGAATGCAAGTCAAGTGAATTATCCCAGTTATTACCCCGCTAAAATTAATCAAAAGATGTTAATCATCAAGGGTGTACTTACCCGGAGGCTTACGGCAAGTGCATATTTTCAGAAGGAGTTGGCTCCATTCAGTTATATCAAAAATAAACTGGAATTACGAGTGGTTCCTTTTCGCTTGAGCAGGGAGCGGGAGGATGTAAAGGAGTTTATGGAAGAAATAAAGCAAAAAATTGGGAGTTTCGATTCCCTTCGGTAAGATTCATTAACTCGTCGGAGCGTTCAACTCATTCCTCGAAGACATGTTCTATCTCATCAAAATCACTCCTTGTTTGATCCGAGAGATTCCCTGTCTACTCCGGATGACTCGTTGTCTAATCGGTGTGACTTACTGTCCTCTCGTGGTGACACGCTTTTTATTCGAGGAGACCCGATATCTTCCCGGGATGACTCCCTATCTATTCGGGAAAACCCGCTGTCTAATAGATGAGACTCGCTGTTTATTCGATAGGATTCGTTGGCTAGTCGATGAAACTTACTGTCTACTCGGGGTATCTCACTGTCTACCCGAATAGACCCGCTCTCTTCTCATGGTGACTCGCTGTCTTCTCGTAGAGACTCACGATTTTCTCGGGACGACTCGCTATCTTATCGAAGAGACTCACGGCCTTCTCGGGGAGACTCACGGCCTTACCGCGGAAACTGTTTAACAATCAAAGAAAAACAAAAAATGCCCCGCTTTTTAAACCACATAAGGCATGAAATCCGGGATCGAGATTCCTGCTCTTCCATTATTCCTGGCCCAGTCTCTGACCCGGCTTTCCAGCTGCCTCAATATGCCCCGGTTAAACCCGGCCTCCTGAGGGGTCATGTTGGATAGATAAAAGCTTTCGCTCATGGTAGTACCTGAAACCCCTGAAGGCTTGGCGAAGGACTAATATTATTATGAAGCTGAATTTCTTCAAGATTATCTTAAAGTTGTGTATCATCTAACAATAATTGGTTGCCAAAACCCAAGTTTGCTTGTTTAACTGAACTGAACAGTCCGTTTTTATCTTTAATTTCAATTTCAAACTGCTGCCCATTTAGAGGTTGTCCATCAAATAAATTTGTTAAGGAGTGTATGGCCTCCAATTGGAATTCTTGATTGGGGTCAAATTTAAATTGCATAATGCTTTTTGCTATTCAAAGTTTTTATATATA
>CAZZBE010000407.1:0-3707 GCA_964652715.1 uncultured Desulfobacteraceae bacterium | reverse complement strand
ACGGATGCTGAGCCATAGAGGAAGAACAACCGCCCCGCGGGCGGGCGGGGCGGCGCCCCGGATGCCGATAATGCCGCTGATGCTCCTGGCCCTGCTGCTGGCCATGGCGTCGGGATGCGCGTCCAACGCCCTGCTCATCAACCGGGTCGTGGACGGGGATACGGTGGACATCACCGGGCCGGACGGCGAGATCAGGGTGCGCCTTTACGGCATCGACGCCCCGGAGCTGAACCAGCGCTACGGAAGAGAGGCCCGGGGGTTATTGGAGGCCGCGGCCGACAGCGACGACGTGCTCATCGACCCCATGGAGCGGGATCAATACGGCCGGGTGGCGGCGGTGCTCTATGTGGACGGCCGCAACATCAACCGGGAACTGGTCAAATCCGGCGCGGCCTGGGTCTACCGCCCCTTCTGCCGCGCCGACTTCTGCTCCGAGTGGATCGGCCTCGAATCCGACGCCCGGGTCAACCGCCGCGGCCTCTGGTACGACCGCCGGCCGGCGCCGCCGTGGGAGTGGCGGCGGCGATGAGAGCGGTGTGCCCCTGGGAGGCCGCGGCCAGAGACGAAAACTGGAAATAGCCAGCCCTCCGGTCGTAGGTTTTCCCGCGCTTCAGGGTAGGCGTATCCTAAGCGACTTCGGACATAGGACGAACTCTCGGGGAGGGCAGGGATCGGCTTTTAGATTCAAAATGGTGGATGACATCTTCGATCACCTCGCATAAATCCTTGTACACCTGAATGGGGTCATCCCCGTGAATGCCAGTGATTAAATCAGGACACTTGCCAATATACACCTGGTCCGCGTCACTCCATTCGACCCATTTGTGGTACTTATCGACTGTTTTCATTTTTCCACCTCTTCAATTGCCAGCCGAACTTGCTTTTCTTGGTAAAATTTTGCATCATCGCCTGTTTTCCTTACGTCAAGACGCAAAAAAAGGCCACGATTTGATCTCAACCGCGGCCTTTTGACTTTTTTGGTAGCGGGGGGCGGATTCGAACCACCGACCTTCGGGTTATGAGCCCGACGAGCTACCAGACTGCTCCACCCCGCATCAACTAAAAATTACTTTTATCTTAAATGTCGTCCTGTGTCAAGATTTTTTTTTCGATCGGCGACAGCCCCCCTATTTGTGCGTGTGGCCGAAGTAAAGTTTCTCGAATTCCTTGATCAGGTTATGGCATATATCAGCATCCCGTGGAGGACCCCGATCTTAATCGTTGTATTTTTCAGCATCCAGCTTGATCCGCTGGGTCATGAAACACAGGGTGACGCTCTCCTGGAGCCTGTTGGCGTGGAGTTCCCTGTTGTCGATCCGGCGCGGAGGCGAATCCGGCGGCCCGCAGCGGCCGCCGGATCCGAACAGCGCAAACCTACCGACCAGGGACGGCCATCAGCCGGTCATTGCGCGGGCGATTTACAGGGCCTGGACCACCACGGGGACGATATCCGACCATCCCAGGGGCATGAAATGGATCCCCCGGGCCATGGGGGCGATCTCTTTGACCAGCCGGAGGGTGATGTCCGTGGCGGCTTTTTTCCGGTCTTCGAGGCTGGAGACCTTGTCCATCTCGTCTATGATCCAGTCCGGCACGGTGATGCCGGAGACGTTTTCGTTCATGAACCGCCCCATCTTCGCCGATTTGACCACGACCACGCCGTACTGAATGGGGACGCCGAAACTTTCGGTCTTCTTAACCATCCTCTCGAACACGGCCGGGTCGTACACCGCCTGGGTCTGGAAAAAGGCGGCGCCGGCCTCGATCTTCTTCTCCATCTTCATCAACTGCAAGTCCAGGGGCTCGAAATTGGGATTGACCACCGCGCCCAGGGCCAGGCTGGTGGGCCGCTTCAGATCGTTGCCGACCATGTCCTTGCCGTCGTTCAGTCCCTTGGCCACTTTGAGCAGGTGGACCGAATCGAGGTCGAAGACGCTCTTGGCGCCCTTGTGGTCGCCCAGGCTGGTGTAATCGCCGGTGAGGCACAGCACGTTGTCGATGCCCAGAGAGCAGGCGGACAGCAGGTCGGACTGGAGAGCGATGCGGTTCCGGTCCCGGCAGGTCATCTGGTAGATCGGCTCGAAGCCCTCCCCTTTCAGCCGCACCGACGCCGCCAGGGACCCCAAACGCATGACCGCGCTCTGGTTGTCCGTCACGTTGATGGCGTGGACATGATCCTTGACGATCTGGGCTTCCCGGAGGCATTCCGGGGTTTCGGCGCCGTTGTCGTTCCGCAAACATCCCTTCACCGGCCCCACTTCGCTGGTGAGGACGAATTCGCCTTTGTCGAACAGGTCCGTCAGCTTCATGCCACCCTCCTTTCGCTGATCAACAGCTTTCGGGGCTTGGCCATTTTGCTGTAATCCTTGGGCGCCATAAAGCGGCGCAGTTTATCCAGCTCGCCCAGGGCCGCCATGCGGTCGTAAATCAACACCCAGGCGCAGTCGCGGTCCGGGTCCACTTCGCATTTGCCGTTCTCGGCCCCGCCGCAGGGGCCGTTGAGGAGCCCCTTGGCGCATTTGGTCACCGGGCAGATGCCGCCGGTGTCGTTGAGGATGCACTCCCCGCACTCCTGGCACTGCTCCAGGGCCAGTTCGCCCATGACCAGCGTATCCATATGACCCACGGAATCCAGGCCGGTCTTAACCGGGACCGTGATGCCCATGGACTCAATGACCTGGCGGGCGATCTGGACGGCGCCGCCGCATCCCAGCACCACCACGGCGTCGGCCGTTTCCAGGTCGGCGGCAAAGGGCTTCAGCACGGTCTCGGTCTTGCCCACGTAGCAGGTCCGCTCCGGGGTCGCCGCCAGCGCCACGGTCTTGCCGTTTTGCTTGAATTTTTCGGCCAGTTCGGCGACCTGGTCCGATCCGCCGGTGTTGCAGACCTTGGCGCAACCATCGCAGCCCACCACGGCCAGGGCATCGTATCCTTCGACGGCGGCCATGATCTCTTCAAAGGGTTTGGGTGTGGTTCCGATCATTTCAGTCTTTCTCCTTTTCGCTTTTAGAGCATCCGTTCAGGCGTCGTGAGCGGGTCGTTGCCCCATCCACGCCGCCGATTCACATACTGCAAAACAGATGCCAAAAGCGATGAAACCGGACCGAAACATCCTTTACTCATTGATTTTAAAACCTATAAATATTAGACGCCGCCTGCCCGTCCTTGGTTCGGCTGTTTACAGGTGAACAAGGACAAAGATTACACCTGTTGCCTGTTAAACAGGTCCCCTCTACGCAAAAATCGCATCCGGCTTGTAGGGGTGGGTCCCTTCGATCACCTCCACCCCGGCCTTGGCCCGGATTTTCTTGACAATGGTGTCGCTGTGGGGGCAATGGTCCGTGATGCAGGGGGCCACATGCACTTTGGTGGGCCGCTCGCCCATGGGCTGGTTCCAGAGGTTGATCTGGGCCAGGCGCGTCACGATCGTGGCGCCGGGGCAGTCGCCGCAGTTGATCAGCGCGGTCATCTCGGCGTCCGTGTCCTTGTATCGCGCGAACTCGCCCTCCCGGCGGTTGAACCCCACCATGCACCGGGAGCACCCGATGCAGACGTCGTCCATGGCCTGCTTGCAGCCGACAATCAGAATTTTTTCCATGACGGTTCCTCCTCGTCTTATAGAGTTAAATCTCTAAATGCCGGCTTTAGATAAATTTGTCAAGAAAAAAATCGGATGTCTTTTTCCACCGCCACAGGGCTTGCCGCCC
>CAZZBE010000406.1:0-3709 GCA_964652715.1 uncultured Desulfobacteraceae bacterium | reverse complement strand
CATTCCGCCAAACCAAAAGAACCAAAAGGCCCTGAAAGGGCCAAACATACCAGGCCAGGGCATCGCCCTGGTTTCCATGATCAATTATGGTTTATAGCCCTGAAAGGGCGGCACATCTTCAATCCCACAAATATCGACGGTCGAATTCCACCCCGTATCGATCCAGAATCTCGATCATTTCCTCTTTGAATGTCCGTTTTAGATGATGTTCCCGCTGATTGTCGATGTATGCAATGAGGGATTCCAATTGCGACTGCCCCAACGAAAATGCGCCATAACCCGCCTGCCATGTAAAATGGGCGCATGAGGGGTCTTGGGTTTTCATCCAGGCGGATGATGTCTTCTTGATCTCCTCCAGAAGCCTGCTGATTGAAATGGTGCGGGGCAGGGTGCAGGCGATATGCACATGGTTATCCGTGCCGCCGACCCGATATGCATGGCTGCCGAGGTTTTTGCATGCGCCGGCGAGGTAGGCGTGGAGTTTGGGTTGAAGTCGGTCGATGATCCAGGGGCGGCGGCTTTTTGTGCTGAACACCAGATGGAGGAGGACTTTCGATAGGGATTGGGCCATGATAATGTCGCGATGTTTCGCCCTTTCAGGGCTTATTCGTATTGTTTGCCAGGGTCCCAGGGCGTTGCCCTGGTCTGGTATGTTTAACCCTTACGGGGTATGCCATTGAATGACGAACCCGTGGACCGATGATCAGCCTTACGTAGGGTAATATATGTTTGGTGCGATTGGCATATCCACAAGCCCTGAAAGGGCAACACATACCAGCCCAGGGCATCGCCCTGGGATGTGTCAGAGTACAGAGGTATTGGGAGCGCACACACACCGGAAACCGACGGCCGGGTCCCGGGCGAGCGGGTCGCTCCTGTTCCGGGCGGCGCACCGCACGCCGTCCGCATCGTTGTCGAACGCGCCGCCCCGCAACACACCGGCGCTTTTATGATCTGCTGATTCATCCTCCCTCCCATCGCCCGGTTCATATGGGTAGTCCTTATACAAACTCCGTGTCCATTCCCACACATTCCCCGCCATGTCAAGACATCCATAAGGACTCGCCCCGGATGGAAAGCACCCCAAGGCGCTGGTCGTCCCGATGCCCGTTTCGCCATAGTTGGCTTTTTCCTTGGATTCCTGATCTCCCCAGGGAAATCGACGCTCTTGCATTTCATTGGCCTCGGTTCCGGCTTTTCGGTCCCATCCTTTTTCCGCCGCCGAAATGACCATGGGCGGCCTCAAAATTTCCAGTCCGCCCCTCGCGGCTTTTTCCCATTCCGCTTCCGATGGCAACCGGATTTGCCAATCTCCGCTCAGTATGCCCCTTTCCCACCACGTTTCCGTCAGCCATCGGGTAAATGCCAGGGCTTCGTACCATGCGACCCCTACCACCGGATGATTCGCCAGGTTGAAGGGCAAGCCGAAATCATTCGGACTTTTGCGGAATTGTTTCTCATAGCGCCCCTTGAATTTCCCGTCCTTCCAGAAGCCGGCTTCAACGGCCTCGGTCCAGTGCTTTCCATCGGCGTAACCGCCGGCTTTTACGAATTCCATATATTGGGCGTTGGTCAAGGGACATCGGGATATCCAATAGTCATATCTGATATGCTCATTCAGGTGCCTTTCTTCCCCATCACTCATGTAAAACGGCCCATCCGGCACAAGACAAAACCGCATCTCATCCACCCGCATCACCGCCTTCCGCGGATCCCCCAACGCCGCCAGGTTCCGGCCGGCCGCGGCCCGCTCCACCGCCGGAAGCCCCTTTCCCTCTAAAATGCGGACCAGCCAGACCCGAACCCGGTTGTAGATTTCCCGGTTTCGCTGGCTGATGCCTTTAAAATCCGCCGCCTCTACAAGGGCCTGACCCGCCAGGTGGGCGCCCCAGAGATCCGTTGAAGCCGTTCCTTTGACCGCCGGCTTTCCAAAACAAAGGGCGTCGGCCAGCAGCCAGACCCCGGCCGTGCTGCCCCGCGCCGCCTTTGCCCCCGCCAGCAGCGCCGCTTCCCGCCATCGGTTCGGTTCCTCCCTCGCCAAATCCGCCACTTTGTACGGATAGTCGAGGTCGGTCAGATGACATGCCGCCAGATATTCCTGGAATGTCCGGTGCGGGAAGGTATAAATTTTCTCCCCTCGCTGGATCAGCAGCCCGGCCCGGTGCTCCAGGAACCGGATCAGTTCTCGCGGATCGATGCGGTTCTTTTTGCCGCTCAAATCCAGCAGCCCGTATACTAAATCCTTTTCCGGGATGTCGGCGGTCCCCTGCAAATCCGGTTGCCCGGCGTGGGCGTTAAACGCCAGTTCGTTGAGTTTGGCGCGGACCCGGTCCCGTTCGGTGTTCAGGAACTCGGCGATGCCGGGTTCCGTGGACACAATCCGGCCATCCTCGCGCCGTTCGACTTTCCGGCTCTCCCACCAATCCAGCAGCAGATCCACCGCATCCGCATACAATTCCTCCCGCTTTTCCGGCAGGCTGCCGCCCCGCCAGGCGTGGAGGCTGGCCATCAGCGTCAGCAACAACGGGCGCTCCGCCAGTTCCTGCATCCGCCGGGTGGAAAACGCCGCCCGCTTGAGCATTTCGGCTTTGCCCTGGGCGTCCGCCGTTTTCATGCTTCTCAGGACGGCGATATGGGCGTACCACCGGTCGATGAACCGAAGGATCTGCCCCTTGGAAAAGGGGGCCAGCACCGCCTCCTGGAACCCCGGCAGCCGCCAGTCCTGTTTTTGATAGGCGTAAGTCCGGCTGGTCAGGAGAATGCGGCACTTGCCGAAGGTTTTCTGAAACTCCGCCACCACTCGTTTCAAACGAACCCGACGGTTTCCCGCTTCCGGCACCTCGTCCAGGCCGTCGAGCAGGATCAGACCGCCTTTTTCTTTCAACTCCCGCCCCAAATGCGGGGCGTATTGCGGCATCGCCATCCCCTTCAACTCGGATGCGATAAACCGCCACAAATCGGCGGCGCTGGCCCGCTCGTTCGACAACCCCCGCGCGGCGAAGTCCCGCAGAATCACCCGCACCGGCAGCAAGGCCCCATGCCGCCAGGGCTGGCGTTTTTCACAGTCCTTTCCTTCTTTGTCGGGCAATGGGCTCGTCAACCGCTCAATGTTGGCCGCTTTTGACTTCAACATCTCCCCGGCCATGCAATAAGCGACAAAATGGACGAAAGTGGTCTTTCCGCTCCCGGGGTCGCCCAACAAAGCCAGTCGTTTGTGCCGGTCCAGCAGCTCAAGGGCGGACAACCGCTCCCGCTCTTCCATGCGTCCGCCGCGTTCTTTGAAGTCCTCCGTCGCCGAATTCTGGGTCAGCAACGCCGTGTACACCGCATCCAGATTCATACACGCCTCTGCCTCGCAGGTGGCCGCTTTGGGGTCGATGCCCTGGAGACTCAGCAGTCCCGTGTCCCGAACCACGCGTTCCAGGTAGAGGGTGCGGAGCTTGTCCGGATCGGTTTCGTTCCGGGCGGCTTCGTGATGATGCTCGATCTTGACGCCGGAGACCACGTCGCGAGCCGCGATGGCCTCAGCGTGGATGCCCCCATCAGTGCGACTTTGGGCCAATCCGGCCACCTCCTTCTGGAGGTCTGACTTCAGTTTTTCCAGTCGCTCTATTTCCGATTGTAAATCTTTGGTTCGATCATCGTCCATGCATCGAGTCCTTATGCCTCCTAATCCATCCTCCAGTCAACTTTAGCTGCCCGAACCTCA
>CAZZBE010000405.1:1662-3709 GCA_964652715.1 uncultured Desulfobacteraceae bacterium | reverse complement strand
CTCAATCAAAGCAAAATTATCGCATCCGCCGGCCGGGGGCTAAACCCCCCGGCAATAAGGGGAAGCCCCCTGAAGGGGGCTCGGGAGTTGAAGACTGATTTAAAGAGACTATTGCCGATCGGCGCAAGTCTTTGAACACCATTTCCAGGTCCGGATATCCCCATCTTCAATGCAATAGCCTGTTCAATGATTTGCGCCGCGCTGTACTAGGCGGGCATAATCATAGCGGATGTTGACATTGGCAATGCGGATGCGGAACAGAAGGGCTGCTATAGGGTAACGTCGGCCTTGGGCCTATGGAAAATTCATCGTTTCGACGCCCGCAACCTGATGTTGACGCCGACAGAGGGGGGCTGATAAAATAAAGGGATGACAGGAAACCCGATGCTGCTGGACGCGCCCTTTATCCCCGACCCGGATTACGCCGCCTTTCTCGCCGAACGGCGGGGCCGGCTTCATTCGGTCTATTTCAGCCTCTACGCCGAGGGCGTGCCCGACGGCCGCCACCGGTTCCAAAACCTCGGCGTCCGGCGGCTGGCCGATTTGTTGAAAGGCGTCGAGGGGCCCAAAAAATACGGGCTCCTCAACAGCCGGTTCCATTCGCCCGCCTTTTACGCGGATCCGGGCGGGCTGTCGGCGGTTCTGGATGTGATGGGCGCCCTTCTGGCGGACGGGGTCCTGGACGGCATCGTCTATGCCGATCACTATTTGCTGAATGCCCTCTCCGGCGTCAGCCCCGAAACCGCCGCGGCCCTGGAAGCGGTCCCCAGCGTCAATTTTCTGCCCGAGACCTTCGACGGGGTCTATGTCTTGATGGAGAGCATCGGCGAGACCCGTTTCAAACCGCCGGGAAAGCTGACCCTGGACCGGTCCATCAACCGCCGCATGGGGGATCTGGCGGCCCTGTCGGGCCGGATCCGGTCGGAATGGCCGGATTTGAAGATCTCGCTGCTGGCCAACGAGGGGTGTCTCTACCGGTGCCCGTTCAAGTTGACCCATGACGCCCACATCGGGATGGTCCATCTGGGCCACGATCTGGACACCCACCGGATCAACGAGGATCTGGGCTGCATGGCCCATCTGCGGGAAAATCCCCCTCGGCTGCTCGCCTCCCCCTTTATCCGGCCCGAGGACGCCCATTTGTACCGGGATCATGCGGACATCCTCAAGATCTGCGGCCGGACCCTGGGGCCGGCGTTTTTGAGGCGGGTCGTGGCGGCCTATCTGGCGGGTTCATACGACGGGAACCTGCTGGATTTGACCGACGCCATGGCCTGGATGGCCGACGAAATCCACGTGGCCAACCCGTCCATACCGGACGATTTCGCCGGTACGGTGACGGATTGCGCCAAAACTTGCGGGGCGTGCGATTACTGCCGGAGCGTTTTCGACGCCTGCGCGACGCGAGTGGACGCGCCGGCGTGGCGGATCTTTGAGCGAACGCATAGGGCGAACACATAGGTTCGCCCCTACCGACATCGCCGGGTTGCGCCGTAGGGGCGATCCTTGTGATCGCCTTTTTTGGCCGGGATTTTGATCAAGGCCTATTTTTTTCCTCCCTTTTTGAGCCCCTTTTCAATCTCGGCGAAGAGATCTTTTTTTCGCTGTTCTTTTTGGGACGCCAGGGTCTCGATTTTTCGGGCGAATCCCTGACGGTCGCGCCGGAACTTTTCGATCTCCGACTCCAGGGTCTCCCCCTTCCGCTGGCGGGGGATCTCCTCGATGGCCAGGTGATCCTTGATGAAGACCCGGTTGCCGTAGGCGCCCTCGGCGACCTCCAGCACGCCGGCGTCCGAGAGTTTTTTGGCCAGGAGCCGGCCGCGTTCCGGGGCGAAAGAGAGTTTTTCGCAGACGGCCTCCAGGGACGGCGGCGCGCCGGTCTGATGGGACAACACCCGGATGGCCGCGGCCACCAGATGGGCCTCGGTATACGGATCGATTTGGGTCATGTGGAAAACCTCTCTTTCCCCGCCGGAACGCGGTTCATGGATTGAAATCCGGACATCGTCGATCTTGACATCCTGGGCCAAGCAGAGTAACTAGAGAA
>CAZZBE010000405.1:0-1562 GCA_964652715.1 uncultured Desulfobacteraceae bacterium | reverse complement strand
GAAATCCGGACATCGTCGATCTTGACATCCTGGGCCAAGCAGAGTAACTAGAGAACCTTTTGTTGTCAAGGATGGGACCCGAAGGGCTTGGGGATGGAACATTAACCGTTTTTTCAGGAGATGCGATTATGACCGATATAATGGATGTAACCGCAAGGGAAGTGTTGGATTCGAGGGGCAACCCGACCGTGGAAGTCGAGGTCTCCCTCGCCTGCGGGGCCAGGGGCCGCGCCACCGTTCCCTCGGGCGCGTCGACGGGAACCCGGGAGGCCCTCGAACTGAGGGACAAGGATGCGAACCGGTACGGCGGCAAGGGCGTGATCACCGCCGTGGACAACGTCAAAAACGATCTGGCTTTGGCCATCCGGGGGATGGACGCCGCCGACCAGGCGGCCCTGGACCGCCACATGATCGAGCTGGACGGCACCGAGAACAAATCCAAATTCGGGGCCAACGCCATCCTGGGCGTCTCCATGGCGGCGGCGAGGGCGGCGGCCGAAGCCCACGGCATGAGCCTTTACCGGTACATCGGGGGCCTCAACGGGCGGTGCCTGCCGGTCCCCATGATGAACATCGTCAACGGCGGCGCCCACGCCACCAACAACCTGGACATCCAGGAGTTCATGATCGTCCCCTTCGGGGCGGAGAGCATCGCCCAGGCCGTCCGCATGGGGGCCGAGACCTTCCACAAGCTCAAAGGCATCCTCAAGGACCGGGGGCTGAGCACCGGCGTGGGGGACGAGGGCGGCTTCGCGCCGGACCTGGGGTCCAACGAAGAGGCCATCGGGCTCATCATCCAGGCCATCGAAGGGGCCGGCTATTCCCCGGGCAAGGAGATCAGCATCGCCCTGGACGCCGCCGCCACCGAGTTCTACAAAGAGAACAAATATGTCCTGGCCTCCGAGAACAAGAACCTGACGGCGGTGGGGATGATCGACTATTATTACGACCTGGTGGACCGGTATCCCATTGTCTCCATCGAGGACGGGCTGGCCGAGGCCGACTGGGACGGATGGGCCCTGATGACCGAGCGGATGGGCGATTCCCTCCAGATCGTGGGGGACGACATCTTCGTGACCAACCCCGGGATTTTCGCCGAAGGCATCGAAAAGGGGGTGGGCAATTCCATCCTCATCAAGCTCAACCAGATCGGCACGGTCACCGAGACCCTGGACGCCATCGAAATGGCCAAGCAGTCGGGATACACCACGGTGATCTCCCACCGGTCCGGCGAGACCGAGGACACCTTTATCGCCGACCTGGTGGTGGGGGTCAACGGCGGCCAGATCAAGACCGGGTCCCTCTCCCGGACGGACCGGGTCGCCAAATACAATCAGCTCATCCGGATCGAGGAGGAGCTGGGCAAGGGGGCCCTCTTTTCCAGGGACATCTTCCCCTCGATCTAAGGCACAAGGCATTTTCGTTATGGCGTGCAACAGCAAGTTTATTTTCGTCACCGGCGGGGTCCTTTCCTCCCTGGGCAAGGGACTGGCCTCCGCCGCCATCGGCGCCCTCCTGGAGAGCCGGGGGCTGACGGTCTCCATCCAGAAGCTGGACCCCTA
>CAZZBE010000404.1:0-3710 GCA_964652715.1 uncultured Desulfobacteraceae bacterium | reverse complement strand
TCAAGGTGATGAAGCCGAAGGATATCCTGAAGGCGCTGACGACGGAGGATCGCCTCAAGGGCTTGGGGCCGGAGGATCGGCTGAAAGGGCTGGGGCCGGAAGATCGCCTCAAGGGTCTGGGGCCGGAGGAACTGAAAGCCGTTAAATCCTACATCGAAAAAATCGAAAAGTCTTCCGGCGCGGACTGATCGAACATCACCAGACGCCCATCCGCCGTCCCGCGCAAGTCCATGCAGGCCGCGGTCTGCTCCAGCCCTTCCGCATGACGGCCACAGGAATGAAAGGGCGATTAGGGTGGGGTGCAAAAAAGTCGTCGAAAATGGAAAGAGGGGCGGATGGCGGGCTAAAGTCGGTCACACTTTCCGGTGAAGGGCATACTCAGCTATGGCGAGAAGCGTCTCCCGGGTCCGGGACGGCCCGAATGGCGTCAAAGCGGCCTTGGCCTCGGCGACGTGCGCTTCCGCCTGCCGGCGGGTGTAGCGGATGCCGCCCAGGGTTTCCAGAAGATCGATCAGCTCGCGGAAATCGTCCTCTGAAAAGGTTTGGTCCCGGACGATCCCCTCGATCCGGTCCCGCTGCCGGGTATCCGCTCTTTGCAGGGCGTGGATCAGGGGCAGGGTGAGTTTCCCTTCCCGGATGTCGGCCCCGACCTCTTTTCCCAGTTCGGTTGTGTCGGCCGTATAATCGAGCAAATCGTCGGCCATCTGGAAGGCGACGCCGAGGTGATAGCCGTACCGGGTCAGGGCGTCGGCGCGCGCTTCCGGGGCGTCGGCCAGCAGGGCGCCGACCCGGCAGGCGCCCCGGATGAGCACCGCCGTCTTCCGACGGATCACCTCCATGTAATCGGCTTCCGACAGGAGGATATCCCCTTTTTTGATCAATTGATGGATCTCTCCCTGGGACATCTCCTCGGTGATGCCGGCGATGACCTCCATGATCGACAGCTTTCCGGGCCGGGTGGCGATGGACAGGGACCGGGCCAGGAGAAAATCCCCCACCAGCACCGCGATGGAATTGCCGTAGACGGCATGGGCCGCGGGCTTGTTCCGCCGGAGATGGGCCCCGTCCACCAGGTCGTCGTGGAGCAGGGTGGCGGCGTGGAGGTATTCAAAGACCGTGGAGAGCCGGACGTCCTCATCGCCTTTGTACCCGCAGATCCGGGCCGAGAGCCGCATCAGCAGCGGGCGGAGCCGCTTGCCGCCGGCGAACAGAATATGGCTGGCGGTCTCTTCGACGATCTCCAAATGAGCCCCGAGATTCTCGCGGAGGGCGGTTTCGATGGCGGCGAGGTCCGGCGCCGCGGCGGCGATGATCCGCTCTTTCAGCCCGCTCATTCGGCTTCCCCCATGAGATCGTATTCCAGGGCCTCGGTGATCCGGACCCGGACGAACTCCCCGACCCGGATGGGCGGTTTCTCCGGGTCGCGTTCCTGGATGTCGATGACGCCGTCCACCTCCGGCGCCTGAAACGGTCCCCGCCCGCTGAACAGGCCGGGTTCGACCGCTTCATCCACCAGCACCGGGCAGACGTCGCCGATCCGTTCCTCGTTTTTTTCCAGGGAGATCTCGCGCTGGCAGGCCATCAGATCCTCGTATCGTCCTTCCGCCGCTTTTGGGGACACCGGATCGGGCAGGCCGTGGGAGGGGAGGTCCTCGGCGTCGGAATAGGTGAAGACCCCCAGATGATCGAACCGGATCTCCTCCACGAAATCGAGGAGCCCGTCGAAATCCGCCGCCGTCTCTCCGGGGAAGCCGACGATGGCGGTGGTGCGCAGCGCGGCCGCCGGGTCGATCCCGCGAATCCGGTCAAACAGCCGGCGAAGGTCGTCTCCGGTGTAGCGGCGTCCCATCCGCCGGAGCACGTCGTCGCCCGCGTGCTGGATGGGGATGTCGTAATAAGAGAGGATGTTGGGGGCCGCCGAGATGGTCCGGATCATCCCTTCATCAATGCTTTCGGGGTGGCCGTAGAGCAGACGGATCCAGACCTCCGGAGAAAGGGCGGACAGCGCCCGGAGCAGGGCGGAAAGATCCGCGGGGTCGGCCAGATCCCGGCCGTAATGGGTGGTGTCCTGGGCCACCAGGACGATCTCTTTGACCCCGTCCCGGATCAGGGAGGCCGCCTCCGATACCAGCGTCTCCACCGGCCGGCTCCGCTGGACGCCTTTCAGCTTCGGGATGATGCAGTAGGTGCAGCGGCGGACGCACCCTTCCGCGATCTTGAGATAGGCGAGGTGGTCCATGGGGCGGGCCCAACCGCCCAGCGTCTCCGGGAAGCGGCAATCGGCGGGGTCGGGCAGGCGGCAGGCGGCATCCAGCCGACCCTCGGCCGCGGCCGTCACCTCCTGAAGGGCGCCGGTCCCCAGGAACACATCCACCTCGGGCAGGGCCTCCCGGATCGCCTCGCGGTACCGTTCCGGCAGGCAGCCGGCCACGACGAGGCGCCGGCACTCGCCGTCCTGTTTCATCCGGGCCAGTTCCAGGATGGCGTCGATGGATTCTTCCGCCGCCGGTTCGATGAAACCGCACGTGTTGACCACGACGACCCCGGCCGCGGCCGGGTCGGGGGTCTGTTGCCAGCCGGCCGCCTTCAGCAGGCCGGTCATGGCGTTGCTGTCCACCTGATTTCTGGCGCAGCCGAGGCTTTCCAGGTAAAACCGCTTTTCCAAAGGCTATCCCTTGAGCGCCTTGACGGCTTTGGTGATTTCCGGGATCACCTCGAAAATATCCCCCACGATGCCGTAGTCGGCCTTGGTGAAGATGGGGGCGTCCGGATCCTTGTTGACGGCCGCGATAACCCGGGAAGTGGACATCCCCGCCAGGTGCTGAATGGCCCCGGAGATGCCGCAGGCCACATAAAGGCTGGGTGCGACCACCTTTCCGGTCTGGCCCACCTGATCGGCGTGGGGCCGCCATCCCTCGTCCACGGCGGACCGGGACGCGCCCACGGCCCCTCCCAGGGCGTCGGCCAGTTCCTCGATAATGGCGTAATCCGGGCCGCCCATGCCGCGGCCGCCGGCGACGACCACGTCGGCTTCGGTCAGCTCGGTCTTGCCCGTTTCCAGCTGCTTGTCCGCGACGGTCAGCCGGCTCTCTTTGTTGACGATGTCGATCTTTTCCACGGCGCCGGCGCCGGCGGTCTCCGCGATGTCCATGGCGTTGGGCCGGATGACGGCGATCCGGGGCGCGCCGGACAGCCCCACCTCGGCGAGCACCTTGCCGCCGTACATGGGCCGGGTGGCCACCAGATCGCCGCCGTCCACCTTCAGGCCGATGCAGTCCATGGCCGCGGCGGCGTCGAGGCGCGCCGCCAGGCGGGCCGCCAGATCCCGCCCCTGGGCCGTGGCGCCCATGAGGACCACCGACGGCTGGTGAGCGGCGACGACGTCGGCCGCCGCATCCGTATAGAGATCGGTGACGTATTCCGCCAGGGCCGGATCATCGGCCACGAGAATGGCGTCCGCGCCGTATTTTCCCAGTTCGGTCGCGATGCCTTCGACATTCGATCCCAGCACCAGGACCTTCAGGTCGCCCCCGACTTCTCCGGCGATCCGTTTGCCTTCGGAAAGGGCCTCGAAGGTCACTTTCCGGAAGGCCCCGTCTTGCTGTTCCGCGATGATGAGCACTCCGTTCGACATGATTGGTTCTCCTTATTTGGGAAAGGGACAAAGGGACAAAGGGACAGAGGGACAAAGGGACAAAGGGACAGAGGGA
>CAZZBE010000403.1:0-3713 GCA_964652715.1 uncultured Desulfobacteraceae bacterium | reverse complement strand
AACTCCAAACTTGTTCCGGGCGTTTGGGGTATTCTTTTTCGGAAATCACCTAAACTGAATCGTCCCTTTTTCATCCACGGTCAGGGTCTCGGCGGACAGCATCTCCAGCAGATCGATCGCCGGTCCCATGCCGGCGAGAAAGCCTTCGTACCGCCCCAGCCCCCCGATGTTTTCGATATTGAGCCGATCAATGGGGGGGATGGCCACCCGGGCCCCGCTCACCGATACCTCGCCGGTCAGCGACAATGCCCCGTTGTGAATCCGCGCCTTGACCCATCGCGGGGTTCCCCGCCGCAGCAACCGCCGCTGGGCCACGATGGACTCGTTGGACTCGTATGGGTCCAGCGCGTAAAGAATCCGCTCCAGGGCCCGGGACCCGATGGGGCTGAGGGTCACGGTCAACCGGAGGCCGGACATAAAGGCGGCCATCCGGGGGGTCAGCGGCAGCCTCAGGGCCAGTTCTCCGCCGATCTCGCCTTCGCTCCGGGAGACGCCGACCGTGCCGCCGGGCAGCATCCGGCGGCTGTCGATGCCGGTGAAGGCGATGTCCGTCCGGAGGTAAAAGCCGGTCGGATCTTTTGCCAGCCCCAAAGCGCCCATCACCGTGCCGCCCAGCAGGTCGGCCTGGAAAAATTCGCTTCCCGGCAGCCCGCCTTTCAGCCCGATGTCCATCATGGCGTTTTCGATGGCCAGGGGCGGCTGCCCGGGGGTCAGCTCCACCAGGGCGCGGTCGAAAGAAACCGGATGTTCGGCGGTGTACCGCCGCCGCAGCCGATCCATGAACCGGCCCGCGCCGCCGCTTAGCGTCCGGGCCTCCTCCACCTCGGCGCCCATCACCGCCACCGACAGCGGCAGTTTGTCCGGCGTTTTGGGGACGCGTTTCCCGTCGAATCCCAGGCGATATCCTTTTTGGAGATCAAGGCGGGTTTTCAGTCCGGCCACCGAGGCGCCGTCCTTCATCTTGAGCGACATGCCGTCGCTCCGGAGGGAAAGCCCCGCCTCGATCCGCTTACCGGATTCCAAAACGGCATCCAGCCCGGCGGTCAGTTCGCCCCCCGCATCCAGATCCGGAAGCAAATCCTCGCCTTTCAGGTTCGGACCCAGTCGCACCCGACCTTTTACCGTTCCGCCGAGCATCCTGAGCCACCGGGCCGGCGGTCCGTCCAGCCCTGCGTTGAGCACCCGGTTAAGGCCGCCGAGGGCGAGGGTCAGTTCCTGGTCCAGGGGCAGCGACCGGATTTGCAGGCCCTGCTCGATCCGAAGCCCCTCGACGCCGTCGTGTTCGACGGACAGGGAGAGTCGGGCGGGCAGCTTTGCGGCGATCCCTTCCAGCCCGGCGGAGACCCCTCGGACCCGCTGGACCGTCATCTCCGT
Source organism: uncultured Desulfobacteraceae bacterium (assembly GCA_964652715.1). Lineage (GTDB taxonomy): Bacteria > Desulfobacterota > Desulfobacteria > Desulfobacterales > JAABSP01 > JAABTD01. The sequence continues at coordinate 2,339 of CAZZBE010000403.1, read as the reverse complement.
TGTCAGAACGCCTTTGCCGGACGCCGGGGAAAAGGTGTAGGAAAGGGGCTTTTCCGTCCGGAGCGGACCGAGGGTCAGCCGTTTTCCGCCGGACGGCGGCATCGCCGCGGTTACCCCGTCCAGGTCCGCGGACACCGCCAGCGACCGGAGAAACGCCAACCGCTTCCGGACATCGAAGCCGGACAGGTCCGAAAGCGCCTCGATCTCGCCCGCTTCGGGAACCCGTCCGTCGAAAACGGCGTCGATCCCGGCGCTTCCCCCGATGGCGATTTGCCCGAAAAGGCCGGGCAGGGCGTTTTGCAACCGGGTCAGATCCAGCGTCAGGTTCCCCTTCGTTTTCACCCGCTCGCAGGGCTTGCCGTCTACGTCGAGACGCAGGGACAGCATATCGCCAAGATCGAGGCGGCAGCCGATCCCGGCCAGAGAGAGGGATGCGACATCGTTTCCCCGGAGTCGGACCCCGCCCGCGGCCCCGAAGGAGAGGCGGCTGTTGAGCTTGGGGTCCCGCAACCGCAGGTCGGCGATGGCGAGGTCGGTTTTTTCCAGCGTCAGATCGATCGTCCCGTCCGCTTTGGGCGCGGCGGTCGCCGCCAGGGAGAAAGCCGTTTTCCCCAGGGTTCCGACGCCGGGGATGTCGCACCGGCCCGCCGTTAGATCGACCGCGGCCCGGAGGCGGCCGGAAACCCCCAGCGGACTTTTCTCCGCGGCCCGCATCCCCTCCCCGTCGATGTCGATTTTAGCCAACTCCAGGGAGGAGACCGCGACGCCGTCCTTTCCCCCCCGGTACGCGTCCGCCCCGATACGGGCGGACAGGGACAGGGTTTCGGGAAACCCCTCCGTCAACCGGGCCTGGAGGGTCGGGACAACGATTCGGCCGCCCTTCAGCGACATCCCGGCGGACGGCGGCCCCATGACGAAATAGGGGACCGTCAGGTCCAGGTCCCGGCCGACGATCTCCAACGGGCCGTCTCCCCCGCTCCCGCTGATATTCAGAGAAGCCAGTTTCAGCCGGGGCGGGTCCGTTCCCTCGTCCCCGATGTCCGGTTCAACCGCCGCGGGCAGAAAGGGATTGGCCAGCCCCAGGACCTCGCGGATATCGACGTCGGCCGGCCCGATGCGCAGATCGAGATCCGGAACCTCGCCAAAGGCGTTCTGGATCTCGCCGGCCCAGGCGACGGTCGTCCCGTCCAGCAATCGGAACGCGCCCTTTTCGATATGGACGTCGCCCCTTTCGGCATCCACCGTTCCCCGGTGCCGGAAAGCGAAATCAAAGGGGCCGAGGGTCTTGCCGTCCGGCGGCAATCCGAAAAATGCGAGGTTCCTGCCGGCCAGGGACCCATTCAATTCGAGCGGCGGCTGAACGGCTTCGTTCGCCGCATCCCCGGACGGTCCGCCGGCTTCCGGGGCGCCATTGTTTTCGCCCCGGTGCGAGGCGTCCAGAGTCAGCGTCAGATCGCCCTCCGGCCGAAACCCGGCCAGGGAACGGGGCAGCAGCGGACGCGCGACCGTATACAGGGCGGGCATATCCACGGACACCCGTCCGCTCACCCCCGTTTCACCGTCGGCCATGTTGCCCGCAACGTTCAGGCGGACGCCGGGAAACATCCCATTGCATTCCGCCCGCATCCGGTTCAGGGTCAACCTCCGGCCCGGTCCGAAAAGGCGCGTCACCTCGGCGTCCAGGGAAATCGGGTCCAGATCCCGTCCATCCAGCGTCAGGTCGGACCGGACGGTCAGGGTCACGGGCCGGTCGGCCAGGGACGGGACGTCGAGGCGGACCTCCCCGCCGGTGAGTGCCAGCCGGGTGGGCAGGGACCGGTCCTCGGCGGTCAGCGACATCCCCCGCAGATGGACCCGGGCCCGGACATCCATGGGCAGGGTGAGCGCCGTTTCGGACGGCGTTTCAGCATCCGATTCCCCGTCATCCGCGCGGCCGCCCGAGCCCATGTCGGCCAGAAGCGCCCCGAGATTGGTGTCCCCGTCCCGTTTCCGGACGAGGTGAACCGAGAGGCCGTCCACCACGAAATCGAGTTCCAGCCGGTCGTCGAACAGGGACCGGATGTTCGTTCGGACCCGGATCTTCCGGATGGCGGCCAGAGGCGCCTCCGAAAAATCGGGGTCGTCGGCCACCTCCACCCCTTCGACGAGGATGCCGCCGCCCCAGGTCCAGAGCACCGTCTGGATGCGGACCTCCCGTTCGACGATCCGGCTCAGTTTCACCTCCGCCAGCCCTTTGAGCCACGGCGTGGAAAGAAACGTGGGCAGCAGCGCCACGGTGGAGGCCACCACCAGCAGAAACAGCGCCAGGACGCCCGCGGTGGCCGCCAGCAGGCGGAGGG
>CAZZBE010000402.1:0-3718 GCA_964652715.1 uncultured Desulfobacteraceae bacterium | reverse complement strand
ATATCCTTGCAAGTGGCGGCGGCTGCATGCAGAGGTATGGGGGAAGGTCAAAACCCGGAACTATATTCAGGTCGTTGCGGGAGGCCGCTTCACCCACCATCCCTTTCTCATGAAATTATCAATGCCGCGCCGGGATAGGACCTGGGCGCAGTTGCGCCATTCGTCCTCCCGGGCGTCGAGGCTGGTGTTGTATCGGATGTCAAAGCCGTTGACGCGCTTTTGAGCCTCGATGTATTCATCCATTTTCTGCCCGATCAGCGCCTCGTTTTCGATCCATTCGTCGATGATGGTGTCGGGGAGCGAGCCGATGATATCAAAGCGCTCCTTCATACGTTCTGAAAGTCGCTCGTAAATCCTTTCATCCACCGTGTCCTTGTAAACCAGGTTCAGCATGTCCACATTGGCGCGGGTCTGCCCGAAACGCTTGATTCTGCCAATCCGCTGCTCAAGACGTGTGGGATTCCAGGGCAAATCCACGTTGATGAGCGCGCCCAGGCGCTGGAGGTTCAGCCCCTCGCAGGCCGCATCGGTTGCGACCATAATTTTTACGGCCTTTTCCTCCACGAGACGCTTCAAGTCTTCCCTTTCAGCCTCGTTACGGTTTTCCAGCCCTCGAAACAATGCGCTTTTTCCGGCGCCGGCATACAGGCCCACCAGGTCTTCGGAAAACATCGCGGCAAGCTTCTCCGCCACCCAGGATGCCGTGTCATAATACTGGCTGAAAATGATGCACCCGTGCCGGAGCCAGTTCTCCTCCGTCAGATAGTGCGTAACGGCCTTTAGCTTGGGATCTTCCCCCCGCATGTGTTCCAGGGCCTCGATAAGGGCCTGTAACTGATTCTTTTCCTCCTGGGAAATATTTTCAACCGATGCTTCGCGGTCTTCGGATTCATCCGCGATCTTTTGTCCTTCAAGGATTTTTTTGGCCGTGCGTAAACCGGCGATACAGCTTGAGCACAGACGCTGGGTCATCAGGTTTTTCATAAACCCCGCGCCGCCGACCCGCTTGCCATAAGCCGCCCCGAAAGCTTCGGCCGCTTCATACGCCACATCTAATTTTTCGTCGGTTTTTAACGCTTTTTTATGGAAGAGGGCGGTAAAGAGATGAGGTTTTCCGCTTTTCTCATGGCTGGGATGCAGATGCACGCCAACGCTTTGGATCAGGTCCGCGTCTTCGAGCACCTTGCGTTTGCGAAGCACCACGTGCCGGACAACGGGGTTGTGCCGCTGAAAAAAAGCCGTGCCGTTAACGGGAAATTCCAGCAGGTCCTCGAATTCCTCTCGCACCGCGCGAGGAAGATCCACCACCGGCGCGGCCGTTTCAAAAGCCGTCTCCCGAATGGAGAGTTCGGAACGGATATTGTGGATCAGCCGCCTGAAGCCGCCTTCGTCGGAAGAATCCACCGGGGGAAGCGGGGAGCGCAAAAACTTCCACGCCCCCTCCGGGTCAACCGGGCGCGCCTCGCCGGTAAGCAGGCCCTTGACCTGCCCGGGATCATGCCAGGGGCTGAAATCATTGCCCAGGACAAAACGCCCGTCGCCGCGGTGCAAAATGGTGAGTTGGTCCCACAAGTCTTCCACCTGGGTCTGCATGGGGGTTGCGGTTCCCAAAAGCACATGGCGGCTTCGCCCGGCGGCGTCCCGCATGAATTGGAGCAACGTGTTGGCCTCGCCGACGCCCTTGCCCAACCCCCTGTGAGACCTTGCCTTGTGGGATTCGTCGAGAATGATGATATCGAAATTGATCCGGGACAGCAGCTCTTTTTCGGAGGTGGGTTGAACAATCAAGCCCGTTGAGACAATCCCGATCCGCAGGGGACACCGGCCGACCTGTTTTGCCCCCGCCGGAGAAATAAACCGTCCATCCGGGTCCAGCCACACCTTTTTCAAGGAATCCCATCGGGCGCAGGGCACGCCGAGTTTATCGATCATTTCCGTCTGCCACTGCTCGGTAAGGGAGGCCGGCGCGAATATCGCCACGGGCCGTCGCCTGGCGGCGCCGCCGTTTTTCTCCGCATCCAAAAGCGCCAGGGTCAAAGCGGCTGTTCCCAAAGACAGGGTTTTCCCCAGACCCACCTCATCGGCCAGCAATAGCCGGACCGCCCCAAACCACCGCCGGTGCTTGACGCATTCGGTAACGAACGCCCGCTGCCAGGGCTGAAGCGAGAGCCCCTCCCGGTACATGGGGGATTCCACAAGCGCGGCCGGCGCCAGGCTGTCCTCATCTTTTTCTTCCCCCAGCTCGATTTCGATCCGGTGCGCCCGGCGGCCGATTTCCTGGACGATCACGCGGGGCAAGGGAACGGCTTTTTTCCATAGGGCTTCAAATTCTTGCTCGATCCAGTCGATGCCCTCCGGGCTTCCATCCTCCCACAGGATCTCGTAGTTTTTTTGCCACCCGGAGCGCGTCTCGTTCATGGAGCCGATAAACCCGATCCGGGCGCCGTCTTTTTTCCAGATGACGCCCGCCTTGCCGTGGACAAAGCCGCAGAACTCGTCCGGCGCCACCCGTATGGCGTCCGGATGCCGGTTGAGGAACTCATACAGCCATCGGTAGCGGGGTTTGTTCAGCAGCGCGTCAATCTCGACGGCCTGGCTGTTTAAACGCCCCAGGAGTTTTGCCTCCCGGACCCGCGCGATTTTGATGTCTTCGGCCCGCACATCGGAGTTGCAGACAATCCGCACATCGTCGATCCCCTCCAGGCCCTCGGCCGCGACTTCAAACAGGGAGGATGTGAAGTACCCGGCGATCCGGTGATACCGGCTGGCATTCTTCAGGTGCCTGGCCAGCACTGTCCGGTCCAGCCGGTGTGTTCTGGATGAATATCGGGAAATGGCCGCCGGGTCCATCTCAAATCCCCTCGTTCCGAATGCGGTTGGCGATGATTTCGGCTTTCCGGGCCTCTTCGGGGCGTCCGCCGATCAGCATGTCATGGATATACCGGGCCATGGCCAGCAGGTGGGGCCGTTTCTGGAAATAGGCATCATCCAGGTTGGAGCGGATCTGCCCGAAAACCACCTTGGGCTCCTTGTCGTTCAACAGCTCCTGGATCGCCGTGAGCAGCTCGCCCAGCATGGTTTTGCCGATATCCCCGCCGGCAAGCTCCCGGGGTTTGAAATCCTTTGCGCCCTTTAACCTGGCGGCATTGGGTTTGACCGAGGCCATCAGGGGCTGATAATCCACATGAAAGGCCTTGGAGAAATTCTGGTAATTGTCCAGTTTGGCGGCCCCGCTCCGCTCAATGGCCAGCATGCGCAGGTAAAACCGTTCAAGCCCGGAGATCTCTTCCCAGGTGTCCCTGTTGAGTTCCTTTAGCCGTTCGGGAATCAGAAGGTTGTTGGCGATTTCGGAGGCATATTCCACGATGTCGTCGATGACGCTTCGCTGTCCCTTTTGGCGGGGCTGGAGCGCCAGTTGGGCGACATCCTTGCCGTCGATTTCGGAATAGCCGGTAAGAACCTTGAGGGCCGCGGCATACCCCGCCATTTGCAGATCGGAATCATTAAAAACGGATTTGCCATGGATTTTGGCCTCGTCGTTCAATCGCATCATGGCATCGATCTGGGCCTGGACTTCCTTGCGGATCTTGGGCAGCAGGCGCTGCTTAAAGCTTGAATCCGCTTCGAGCCGCTTTCTGAGGACAAGGGTGACCGTGCCCTGGACATGGCCGCCGTTTCTAAGGGCCGTGCTGGTCTCCGTGGCGATGTACCAGGCCCC
>CAZZBE010000401.1:0-3728 GCA_964652715.1 uncultured Desulfobacteraceae bacterium | reverse complement strand
CGCCATCGGTCCACGCCGCCGTCCAGGGCGATGTCCAGATCGAACCGCCCCCAGGCCGCCTGCCCGTCCTGGCCGGAGACGACCCCGACATCGTGAAACCGGCCCGCCGCTTTTTCGGAAAACGGGGCCGCCAGCTCATGGGCCGGGCGATGGTGGGGATGGCGGTAAATGGGTTTGTATTCGGGGGCGGAAAGGGGCGCGGCGCCGCGGCCGAGGTCGGTCTCTCCCATGTCGCTGGCGGATAGATGGATCTCCAGCCCGTCCCGCGACCCCCGGGGGGCCGGGGCGAAGACCCGTCCCGATACGATCCGTTCCCCCAGGGCCCCCGGGATATCCCGTCGGAGGACCCGGCCGTAGGCGGCCTCCTTCCGGGATCGGCCGTAGCTCCGGATCGTCTGAAAGGAATTGCCTCCGATTTCCGGGATCCGATCCGGCCGGTTCACCTCCCCGGTCAGCCCCAGCCGGGCGCGGATGTCCCGCCGCACCACCGCCCCGGGCCGGTCCGTGAGGGCCAGAATCGTCAGGTTCGGATGGTCCCGGGTCAGGGCGTCGATGAACCGGATCAGCCCCTCCGAAAGGGGATCGAACCGGTCGCACCAGGGCGAAACCCGCTCCGCGCCGTCCAAAAGAAGCATCCGGACCGATCCGCGGCCGGCGATCCTTTTGAACCGGTGATAGAAGGCGCCGCTGTCCGCGCCGTCCGCGGGCGCGCAGAAAACCCGGCGGCGGCCGATCCGGACGACGGTGCAGGCGATGGCGGCCGAATCCCCTTCCGGCCCGGCGGGCGATGCTTTGGGGGGCCCCATGTTTTTGATCTTCAGGGGCGACTTCCGGGGCCGCTCCAGCACGCAGCAGGGACTGACGACCGCCAGCCCCCGGGCCGCGCCGCCGCCCGCGGCCACGGCGAGGGCTTCCCCGTCGGACAGCCGGGCCAGGGCCCGGACGCCGCGCGGCATCCGGACCGGCGGGGGGCCGCCCCCCCCTTCGGCGGCTGCTTTTCCCCTGAATCCGATCAGGGGTCTCCGGGGATGACGATCATCGGCCGGCAATTGACAAATATACAACAACGGACAGTCTCCTTGGTTCCAGGTTCGGATTGTCGGTACGTCATGGCAAATTCCGTCCTAAATATCAAGTAAATACCGACAATTTTCCCGAATCTTCCCGTTCCGGCGGATAAAAATCGTTTGATCAATCCAAATGAAGAGTTTATAGATAATGTTTAAGGTTTGGGCGGACTTAGGCTCTTAGAAACCAATCCCTTTTGCCCGCCCTTGATCGAAAACCGACTTTGCGGTACCCTTAACTTAACATCGGGTCATGATTGCACCGAACCCTATCCACCATCAGGAGGCCTCCATGGAAATCACCATCACCAAAGCGCGGACACTCAAATCAAAACCCGATGATTCGAAGCTCGGCTTCGGAACCCTCTTCACCGATCACATGTTCAACATGGATTGCGACCTGGGAAAAGGGTGGCACAACCCGAGAATCGAGCCCTACGGCCCCTTTCAACTCGACCCCTCCACCATGGTCCTCCACTACGGCCAGGCCATCTTCGAAGGGCTGAAGGGGTACCGGACCCCGGATGGGGAGATTCAGCTCTTCCGGCCCCGGGAGAATTTCGCCCGCCTCAACCGGTCGGCCCGGGGCCTGTGCATTCCGGAACTGGACGAGGCGTTTCTCCTGGAGAGCCTCAAAGAGCTGCTCCGCATGGAGAAAGACTGGGTCCCGTCCACCCCCGAAACCTCCCTGTACATCCGCCCCACGGTCATCTCCACCGATCCGTTCCTGGGGGTTCGGGCCTCCCATACCTACCGCTATTTCGTCATCCTGTCGCCGGTGGGGGCCTATTACGCCGAAGGATTCAATCCGGTGCGGATTCTGGTCACCCGGGACCATGTGCGGGCGGTTCGCGGCGGACTGGGCGAGTTCAAGACCCCCGGCAATTACGCGGCCAGCCTCTATGCCGGCGAAATGGCCCACAGGGAAGGGTTCGCCCAGGTGCTGTGGCTCGACGGCGTGGAGCAGAAGTACGTGGAGGAGGTCGGCTCCATGAACATCTTTTTCGTCATCGACGACGAGATCGTCACCCCCATGCTCAACGGATCGATTCTGCCCGGCGTGACCCGGGATTCGGTGCTCGACCTGGCCAGATACTGGGGGATGAAGGCGACCGAACGGCGCATCGCCATCGACGAAGTGGCCGACGCCCATGCCAATGGGTCTCTCAAAGAGGTCTTCGGATCGGGGACCGCCGCCGTCATTTCGCCGGTGGGCGAGATGAAATACGGCGACAAGCTCTTCAAAATCGGCGACGGGGGCGTCGGGCCGATGGCCCAGAAGTTCTTCGAAGCCATCAAGAATATCCAGTACGGTCATGCCGAAGATCCCTTCGGCTGGGTCGAAAAGGTGTAGGAGGTCATTTTGGAAAACAAGGATACCCTCGAACATCCGCCGGAATTCGTCTCCAAAATGGAGGCGGAAGGGCTCAAGCCCGTGGTCATCGACACCTTCTCGTATTACTACGAAAAAGTGGTCACCGGAGAAACCGGTCTCATCCCCGACCAGGACATCGACGCCGTCCCGTCCGACGAGGTCCCCGACGCCCGGGATCTGGGCGGGTATGCCGATGCGGGGAAGAAGGCCTTCGACCGGGCCGTCATGATCGTCCTGAACGGCGGCCTGGGGACCAGCATGGGGCTGACCGGCCCCAAATCCCTGCTGATCGCCAGGGACGGCAAGACCTTTTTAGAGGTCATCGTCGACCAGGCCCGGAAGCGGGGGGTGCGGCTGGCCATCATGAACAGCTTTTCCACCCATGAGGACACCCTGAACGCCCTGTCGGAGATCGCGCCCGACCGTCCGCCCCTGACGTTTCTCCAGCACAAGTTTCCCAAAATCCTTCAGTCGGACCTGTCGCCGGCCGAATGGCCGGAAGATCCGGATCTGGAATGGAACCCGCCGGGCCACGGCGACATCTACACCGCCCTGCTCACCTCGGGCATGCTGGACGGGCTGCTGGACGAGGGGATCGAATACGCTTTTATCTGCAATTCCGACAACCTGGGGGCCTCCATGGCCGACGCCCTCCTGGGCTATTTCGCCGAAAAGGGCTTCCCCTTCATGATGGAGGCGGCCCGGCGGACCCCGGCCGATGTCAAAGGCGGCCACCTGGCCCGCCACAAGAACGGCCGGCTGATCCTCCGGGAATCGGCCCAGTGCCCCGAGGACGAACTGGACGCCTTCCGGGACATCGAACGCTACCGGTTCTTCAACACTAACAACCTGTGGATCAATTTGAAATACCTCAAAGACCTCATCAAGCGGGAAAAGACCATCCGGCTGCCCATGATTTTAAACCCCAAGAACCTCGACCCCCGGGACAAGAACAGCCCGCCGGTCTACCAGGTGGAAACAGCCATGGGCGCGGCCGTCTCCCTCTTCGACGGGGCCGCGGCGGTGTGCGTGCCCCGGCACCGGTTTTTTCCGGTGAAAAAGTGCAACGACCTGCTGGCGGTCCGGTCCGACCGGTTTGTCTTCTCCGACAAGGGCAAGCTGGTGCTCAACCCGGAGAACAAAACCGACGACATCAAAATCGACCTTGATTCGGACTACTACAAGCTCATCGACGACTTCAACGAACGATTTCCGGACGGGGCGCCGTCGCTAATGGCCTGCGAATCGCTGGAGGTGAAGGGGGATGTGCGGTTCGAGGGGGATGT
>CAZZBE010000400.1:0-3755 GCA_964652715.1 uncultured Desulfobacteraceae bacterium | reverse complement strand
ATCGACCAGAAGATCATCAGCGATCTGGTCCGGGCCGTGAAGGACCGCACGGTTTCCAGCGGAGATGTGGCGTTGTGGGTCCGTCAGCGACGACAGGGGCGCTGGTATCCGGAATTTCATCATCTTTACGAGGCGATCGACTTCGCCGCGCGGTTCATCCACGGCCTCGACGAGGCGAACTTGGACATGGACGATCTGTCCGACGGCGTCCAGCGGTACAGCCGGTTCTGGTATAAACTGGATCAGCTCTATCGCAAATTCACCTATCATGTCCGCGTGTCCGGTCAGTCCTCATTGATGGCGGACCTGACGGATTTGATCGAGAACCTTTATGTCAACTACTACCTGTTGAAAATAAACGACCGGTTTCAAACCTTTGTGGATGGCGTCTCCAAATGGGACGCGCCGCCCGTTATGCTTCAAAAGCAGTTTTTCGATCGTTGCGTCGGGGAATATCTGCGGAAGGACGTCAAAATCTGCGTCATCATATCGGACGCCCTGCGCTACGAAATCGGGGATGAACTGATGAGCCTCATCCGACAGGAGGACCGCTACACCGCCGAACTCAAACCGCTTCTCGGGATGCTGCCCAGCTACACCCAATTGGGAATGGCGGCGCTCCTGCCCAACAAGGCCATCGCCATCGCCGACAATGAAACCGGGGCCGTCGCGGTGGATGGTCACAGTTCCCAGGGCATCGCCAATCGCGCCAAAATTCTTGAACATGGCGCGACCCAGCGGGCGGCGGCATGTCGGGCCGACGATCTCATGGCCATGAACAAAGAGGACTGCCGGGCCCTGTTGCGGGACCATGACGTGATGTACATCTATCACAACCGAATCGACGCCGTCGGGGACAAACGGGAAACGGAAGAGCGCACTTTTGAGGCCGTGGAAGACGCCCTCCAGGAATTGATGCGGATGATCAAGAAGCTGACCGCGGCCAATGCCAACAACCTGATGGTGACCGCCGACCACGGATTCATCTACCAGCACCGGGCCATTGAAGAAAGCGACTTTTCGGGCGGCGTCGCGACGGGGGAACAAATTTTGTTCCGGGATCGCCGCTTTGTGCTGGGCAGGGAATTGACCGATGCCGCCGGCTTGCGCAAATTCACGCCGGAACAACTGGGCCTGATGGGCGACGTGGAAGTGCAGATTCCGAAATCGATCAACCGCCTCCGATTGAAGGGGTCGGGCAGTCGTTTTGTTCATGGCGGCGCGTCGCTCCAGGAGGTGGTGATCCCGTTGCTCCGGATCAACAAAAAGCGGAAAAGCGACATTTCATCCGTCGAGGTGGATATTTTGCGGGGCGCGAGTTCGGTGATCACATCCGGACAAGTGGCCGTTACGTTCTATCAGGCCGGGCCGGCGACCGACAAGGTCCAGCCGAGGACCCTTCGGGCCGGCATCTACACCGAATCAGGGGCATTGATCTCCGACGCCCACGACCTGACCTTCGACCTTTCCTCGGAAAATCCGAGGGAAAGGGAATTGCGGGCGCGCTTCATCCTCACGCGGGAGGCCGATGAATACAACGGCCGGGAGGTCGTCCTGCGCCTGGACGAAAAGCACGCCGGCACGTCCCATTACAAGGAATACAAATCCGTCCGGTATCTGATGCGGCGATCCTTTACCAGCGACTTTGATTTTTAAATAGAGGACCGATGAACCAACTGGACCAGAAAATCAACGATCATTTCCCGGGGCTCGTGGTCCGAAAGGACCTCGTCAAAACCGTCAAGGGCAACGCCATCGTCCCCTCTTATGTGCTGGAATACCTGCTGGGCCAATACTGCGCCACTAACGACGAGGCGACCATCCAGACCGGCATCGAGACCGTAAAGGAGATCCTCCGCAAACATTATGTGCATCGGAACGAGGCGGGGCTGGCCCGCTCCAACATCCGGGAAAAGGGCCGTTACAAAGTCATCGACAAGATCAGCGCCGCGCTCAACGACAAAACCGACCTGTACGAAGCGGCGTTCGCCAATCTCGGCATCAAACGGGTCATCGTCGATCCGGGCGCGATCAAGGCCCATCCCAAACTGCTGGTCAGCGGCGTCTGGTGCATCGCGGATATCGAATATGAATTCACCGATGAAAAAAACGTCAGCCCCTGGATCTTATCGTCGCTCAAGCCGATCCAGCTCTCCCATTTCAATTTCGACGAGTATATCGAGGCCCGCAAACAGTTTACAACGGAGGAGTGGATCGATCTGCTGATCCAGAGCATCGGCTTCAACCCGCGGATGTTCGGCAGGCGCAGCAAACTCACCCAACTGATCCGCCTGATCCCCTTTTGCGAGCGCAATTACAACCTGATCGAACTCGGCCCCAAGGGGACCGGCAAATCCCACATCTATTCCGAATTTTCCCCCCACGGCATTCTGATCTCCGGGGGCGAAGTGACGGTGGCCAAACTGTTCGTGAACAACGCAACCGGCAAAATCGGCCTGGTGGGCTACTGGGACTGCGTCGCCTTTGACGAATTCGCCGGAAAGCGGAAGCGGGCCGACAAGGCCCTGGTGGACATTTTGAAAAACTACATGGCCAACAAATCCTTCTCCCGGGGGGTGGAAACATTGGGAGCGGAAGCCTCCATGACCTTTGTCGGCAACACCCGCCACACCGTGCCCTACATGCTGAAACACTCGGACCTGTTCAGCGAACTGCCCGATAAATTCTACGATTCCGCGTTCCTTGACCGCATCCATTTCTACATACCGGGTTGGGAAGTCGATATCATCCGGGGCGAGATGTTCTCCGATGGCTACGGCTTTGTGGTCGATTATCTCGCCGAGATTTTAAGATCGCTCCGCAACTACGATTACGCCGACCGGTACGCCGACCATTTTTCCCTGTCCGCCGACATCTCGACCCGGGACCGGGACGGCATCCATAAAACATTCTCCGGTCTGATGAAAATTTTATTTCCACATGGGGATGCAACGGCGGAAGCGGTTGAAGACCTGCTCCGGTTCGCCATTGAAGGCCGCAAGCGCGTCAAGGACCAGTTGATGCGAATCGATACGACGTATGGGACAGTGCGGTTCGTCTATCTGGACGCCGCCGGGAAACAGCGACGGGTGTCCACGCTGGAAGAGGAGGAATATCCCGCTTACTACCGGAGGACGGCGGATGAAAGCGAAGAAGAACCCGCTGGGGAACATCATTCAGACGAGGCGGGGGCCGGGATTTCGGACGTGCCGCCGCCCGCCGAACCCGTCCTGAAAGAACAACATCTCACCTTCCAGGAAAACCAGAAAGGCGTTTCCTACGACGCCCTCTTCGGCCCCTATTTGCGGGGGGCGACCCGAATCACGATTACCGACCCCTATATCCGCCTGTTTTACCAGGTCCGCAATCTGATGGAGCTGGTCGAGACGGTGATCAAACTCAAGGCACGGGACGAAGAGGTCGTCGTTCACCTGGCGACGGTGGAAGACGCGTTCAAAGGAGAACAACAAAAAGAGTATTTTGAAAAGATAAAAACCGCCGGCATGGCCGCGGGCGTCCATTTTACCTGGGAATTCGACGGAACCGGCGCCCTTCACGCCCGCCATATCGTCACCGACCACGGCTGGAAAATCTCCCTCGACCGCGGCCTGCACATCTTCCAGCACTACGAAATGAACGACGCCTTCGCTTTCGCCAACCGGTTGCAGCAGTATCGGCAGTGTAAGGCGTTTGAGGCGACATTTATCAAGACCGCCGAGTAAAAAAGGCTCTACTGAGCTGATATAAACTTGTTG
>CAZZBE010000399.1:0-3759 GCA_964652715.1 uncultured Desulfobacteraceae bacterium | reverse complement strand
ACATCGAAGTGGTGGAAGACCCTTTCGAGCAGCTCCTGGCGACCATCCGGATGGTGCTCAACTCCTGGGACACGGCCAAGGCCAAAACCTACCGCCGGATCATGGGGATCTCCAACGACTGGGGGACCGCCGTGACGGTCCAGGCCATGGTCTTCGGCAACAAGGCCGAGGATTCCGGCACCGGCGTCTTCTTCACCCACAACCCCCGGTGGCAGGGGGACGACAGCATCCGGCTCTGGGGGGATTTCACCGTGGAAAACCAGGGCGAGGACGTGGTTTCGGGCCTGGTGACCACCGCCCCCATTTCCATCAGCCAGCAGAACATCGAGATGCGGGACACCGACGTGATCCTGGAGACCCATTTCCCCGAGATCTATAAAACGCTGAAAAGCTGGGCCGAGGATCTGATCTACAAAAAGGGCTGGAGCCCCCAGGAGATGGAGTTCACCTTCGAGAGCCGGTCCCCGAACGACCTCTATCTTCTCCAGACCCGGGACATGGGCATCCGGGAACGGAAGAAAAAGGTCGCCTACCGGCCCGTGGACATATCCGACGAAAAGCTGCTGGGCTATGGCGTCGGCGTCAGCGGCGGATTGATGAGCGGGCGGGTGGTCTTCACCCTGGAGGACATCGACGAGTGGCGCCGGGAAGAACCGGAAACCCCGCTGATCCTTCTCCGGGCGGACACCGTGCCCGACGACATCCGGGAACTCAACGCCGCCGACGGCATCCTCACGGCCCGGGGCGGCCTCACCTCCCATGCGGCGGTGGTGGCCCATCGCCTGGAGAAGACCTGCGTGGTGGGGTGCGGCAACCTGGTGTGCAAAGAGAAGGAAAAAACCGGCCAGTTCGACGGCGTCACCATCCATTCCGGCGATTTCATCAGCATCGACGGCCAGGAGGGGACGGTCTACGAAGGGAAGATCGAGACCCAGCGGACGGTGACGGCCTGATTCCGCATCCGGAAGATAGCGCCGCCGCCCCGCCGGTTCGGGCTTGCCGTGTTTTAAATCACAACTCCCAACAGGTCCACCCGGGAACCGCGGACACGCCGTCATCCAAATCAAAAGGCATGTCAACGGGACACGCGAGGAAGGAATGTTTCGTTTGTTGATCGCCGTAGAATTTTCTGAAGCTGCGAATGCCTTTTAGATCGCCCCCGTCGGGGCGTTCCGCGAGTTTGCATTCAACGGGAATCAACTCGCGGTCTTTTTCGATGACCAGATCCACCTCGGTTCCGCTTTGGTTGCGCCAGTGCCAGAGGGCCATGGAGGGCGCCCGCCAGTCCCTCTGGCGGACCCATTGGCCGATTACATGGTTCTCCCACAGCGCGCCGGCCCGGTCCGAAGACCATAGAGAGCCCGCGGAACCAAACCCCATCAGGTAGGCGGCCAGCCCCGTGTCCATGAAGTACAGCTTGGGGCTTTTCGCCACTCTTTTTCCGAGGGAGCGATAATAAGGCTCCAGGAGAAACACCTGGTTGGAGGCCAGCAACGCGCTCATCCATTGCCTGGCCGTGGTGGCGGAAACCCCCACGTCCCTTCCGAGTTCCGAAAGGTTCAGCATCTGGCCGCATCGCCCGGCCGTCGCCCGGAGAAACCGCTCGAAATCCCTCAAGGACCCCACATTTATCACGTTTCTTACATCCCGTTCCAGGTATGTCGCCACATAGCCCTGGTACCATCGGTCCCTGGAAGGCGACGCGTCGCCCTTTTCCCACAGGCCGGGGAAACCGCCTTTCCAAAGAAATTCGATCCACGGGACGTTGTTGGACACGACCGCCGCGTTTTTCCACTCCTCGGCCGAAAGCCCCGACAGCGGCACGATCGCCGCCCTCCCGGCGAGGCTCTCCGACACCTTTTCCATCAAGAGGAAATTCTGAGAGCCGCTCAGTATGAAAAGCCCGTTTCGCCCCTTGTTGGCATCGACGCAGGCCTTAATATGACGAAAAAACGACGGAGCGTATTGGATTTCGTCCAGGACGACCGGCGGCGGATTCGCCTTTAGAAAATCGGATGGACGGGTTTCGGCGGCTTCCGCGTTGACGCCCGCGTCCAGGCTCACATAGGGGTAATCAGGAAAGGTTCTTTCCACAAGCGAGGTCTTTCCCACCTGCCTGGGGCCCACTATGGCCAACACCGGAAAGGACTTTACGATTTCGACAAGTTCGGACGCCATGGTTCTTTCTATCCACATAATCTTTATTTTTAAACCGCTATTTTGAAATTGTCAAATCCGAAAAGCGAAATTGTCAATTTTTTTAAACGTCATTTGGACAAATCGACAGTTGAAATCCCGAAGAAGGCCAGACATTGCGGCCCGGAGCAACGCCCTTGGAGATTAAAAATATTTGACGGGATAAATCAACAATCTTAAAATGGCGGATGGCGATTGACCAGCGACGACGGCGTCCAGCCGCCGCACGCTGCGACGAACAATAAACAAACAGGAAATTTTCGGAACTTGCACGGGAGGCGCGGGATGGTTGCAACGGAGGCAAACGGACTGAAACTGGGCATCAACGGGTTCGGCAGAATCGGAAAGCTCACCCTCTGGCATCATGTGGGGCGGAAGCATTTCAGCGAGCTGGTGGTCAACATCGGCCGGGAGGTCGGCGGGTCTCTTTCCGACATCGCCCACTACGTGGAGCGGGATTCCACCTACGGGTCGCTCCGGGGCTATCTCCACGGTTTCCAGGCGAAACCCGTTGTCGAAGAAGTGGACGAGTCGGCCGGGACCATGCGGGTGGACGGGATTCCCGTCCGGTTTCTCCGCGCCCATCGATCGCCCCGGGACATCGAATGGCGGGAGAACGGGGTGGAGCTGGTGGTGGACGCCACCGGCCAGTATCTTGACCCCACCTTGCCGGCGGACCATGAAAAAGGGTCTGTCCGGGGCCACCTGGACGCCGGGGCCCGGAAGGTGATCGTGTCGGCGCCCTTCAAGATCAAAGACAAACGGACCCCCATGCCCGAGGACGCCGTCACCACCGTCATGGGCATCAACGACGAGACCTACGATCCGAGGGTCCACAAGGTCGTCTCCAACGCCTCCTGCACCACCACCTGCCTGGCCCACATGGTCAAGCCGATGCTCAACGTCTTCGGGCCTAAAAAGATCCTGTCGGCCTCCATGGCCACGGTTCACGCCGCCACCGGCTCCCAGCAGGTGCTCGACCGGCTGCCCAAGGCCGGCGCCTCGGACCTCCGGAAAAACCGGAGCGTCATGAACAACATCATCCTCACCAGCACCGGCGCCGCCAACGCCCTGCGCCTGGTCATCCCGGAGATGGAGGAGATCGGGTTCATCGCCGAATCGGTCCGCATCCCCAACACCACCGGCTCCCTGATCATCCTGGTGGTCAATCTCCAGGAGGAGGTCACCGGCGAGTCGATCCGCCGGGAGATGATCAACGACGTCTACCGCCAGGCGGCCGAAGCCGATCCCAACGGCTATCTCCACTACGACGACAAGCAGAACGTCTCCTGCGACATCGTCGGCCTGCCCCGGGCCGCGGCCATCATCGAAGGCCACGAGACCCACACCCGCACCGGCGAAGCCGGCATCGACCTGGAGAAAGTCCCGGGCATGGACCAGTCCATCATCTCCCAGCTCAAGACCACCACCGTCCGCATCCCCATCACCCAGGCCGTCGTCTACGGCTGGTACGACAACGAACTGGGGTCCTACGTCAATATGCTGGGGGACCGGACGGTGAGCGTGGCGGAGAATCTTTGAAAAAAAAGGGACAGAGGGACA
>CAZZBE010000398.1:0-3769 GCA_964652715.1 uncultured Desulfobacteraceae bacterium | reverse complement strand
GAGTCCTTATGCCTCCTAATCCATCCTCCAGTCAACTTTAGCTGCCCGAACCTCAAATATTGTATAAATAATGACACACCCGACACCCCTCCGGCGCCTCGGGCATGGCTTTGTTCGCTTCCTCCAGGGCCTTCCGGAACTGGGTCATGGAGGCCTCTTCGTAGCTGTCGGTGAACGCCTCTTCGTACGCCTGAAGCCGTTTCTCGAACCGCTCCCGGTAAAATCGGCACTCCTCGGTCTCCCAGATCTCCGGCAGCCCCACCTCCTGCACCTTGCCGTAATGGACCGAGGGCATGGTCACCGATTCACCCAAAAAAGTCGTGGGACCCCCCAATGCCAGGTTGATACAGGGGGCGGCTGTGCCGTCGAAGCGGATAAAGACGTTGGTGGTGGGGTCCTGGTCGCAGACGGGTTGTTCGTCCGGGGTCCAGGCGAAGGCGGTGGTCTGAAGCCCCCGTTTCTTGGCCTTTTTCCGGGCCGCTTTGAGCCCCTTTTGCATCCGCCGGATCTCTTTGGTCTCCTTGTCGGCGAACAGCGCGAATCCCTTCCCGTGCTCCCCCCCGGACCACGTCGCACTGCTTGAAGTTGATCTGGTCCACGCCGAGGCGGTCGGCCAGGTCCACTAGATCCTCGAGTTCGCCGACGTTGTCGGGCATCATGACAAAGTTGATCATCAGCTTCGGCCGGTTTCCTTTCCGGACGGCGTTCAGGGCCGCGATGTGGTCGCAGACGGTCTCGAACTTCGCCCCCCGCCGGATCGCCTCGTAGGTCTCTTTCCTGGCGCCGTCGACGGAGACGCAGACCCAGTCGACACCGGCCTTGATGGCCGCCGCCGATTTTTCCGGGGTCAGGAGCGTCCCGTTGGTGAGAAAACCGGTTTCGCACCCGGCGGCGTGAGCCTCGGTGATCCACTCCACCAGGCGCGGCTGCATGAGCGGCTCGCCGCCGCCGGTGAAATCGATGGACTGGATCTCTTCCAGGTGTGGCTGGATCGCCGCCCAGACCTCCGGTTCCATGATCCCTTTGTTGCCCACCTTCCGGGCATATTCCGGCCACGGGCACATGACGCACCGGAGGTTGCAGGCGATGGCCGACTCCAGTTGGACCAGCCGCCACTTCCGGGGCTTCCGCCGCTCCTGCTTCACGGCCTGGTCCCGGAGGCCGGCCATCCGCCGGTCCACCAGCCCGGGAAAGAGCAGGGCGGCCACCGAATAGAACTTGCCCTGGCGCTCCAGCCACACCTCCCCGGACGGCCCGGCTGCGGCATCCAGGATTTCCCCCGCCATATCGCTCCGGGGCGTGCCGCAACGGTCAGTGGGGCACAGCCCCGGCCGCTGGTTTTCCCGGAGGGCGTTTTCCTCGAAGGCGGTGTCGATGGTGCCGGGGTAGATGTTGACCACGTCGATGCGGGTCGGTTCCAGCTCCAGCCGCAGGGTGTCGGCCATGGCCGACAGGGCCGCCTTGGTGCCGCCGTAGACGCCGGCGCTGGGGATCGGCGCCTTGGCGCCGGCCGAGACGATGTTGACGATGCGCCCCCCGCCCCGCCGCTTCATGCCGGGCAGGAGCGACTGGATCAGCCGGATGGGCGACAGGACGTTCAGCTCCAGAAGGTACCGGATGTTCTCTTCGGTCGCCTCTTCCATCAGCGCGAAATACCCGACCCCCGCGTTGTTGAAAAGTACGTCCACGCCGTCGAAGGCGGCTTCGGCCCGCCGGGCCAGGTCCGCCGCCTCTCCCGGCCGGCTGAGATCGGCGGTGAGCGCGACCGTCTCCCCGCCCTTCCCAAGGCGGCCCTGCAACTCCGACAGGGCCGTTTCGGACCGGGCCGTGAGGATCAGCCGCGCCCCCATGTCCGCCAGTTTCAGGGTCAGCCCGACGCCCAGGCCGCCGGCGGCGCCGGTGATCAGGATTCGTTTGTCTCTAAAGGTGCAGGGTTCCATGCGCGCATCCCCTCCGTAATGTGTGGTTTCAGTCGGCGCCGGTCGCAACGAATATCGGCGACACCGTGACGCCGGTTTCCGCATCCGCATAATCGGCTTCGTATTTCTCCCGATACTCGTTCGGGATGGCATCCACAAAGACCGCCATGTAGATGATCTTGAGATTCAGCGCCTTTCCGTATCCGGCCGCCTGTCGCAGCGATTGTCTGAAATCGGCTTCATTCGTGAAGCTTTTCAGTTCGATGGCGTATAATGCATTCGCATAGCGGATGAGCAGGTCGATCTTTCCGTTTCCCGTGGGAAATTCCGGCCAGACCCGTCCGCCTCTGCTCTGGAAGAATGTGCTTAGATATTCGTAGAGATTGAAATGATACACCGCCTCGAACACCCGGAGATCTTTTCGGCGGGGCGCATCGCTGAGCAGCCATTGCCGGTTTTTCCGAAGATAGGTCTCGTAAAGTCGAAACAGGTTGCGGACATTGAGCTTTTTTGGCGTGACGACATCCGACAGGTCCGCGAAGGGGTCGTGAAGCACCCCCACGTAGTCGAACAACTCATTGGCGAAAAAATTGAAGAGGCGTTTCTGAACGAACGGGCAGGCGAACCGGACGAAATAATGGCCGTTTTCCGTCTCCATGTCCACGACGCCGTTCATATAGAGAAAGTTGATCCGGGAATCGTCGAACCGGAAAGGGATCTTTTCATCGGTTCTGAAAAGATCCAGGACGAATTGCCGGTACGGTTCCTGCCGGGCTTTGCTGATAATGTTGAGGATGTTGTTGTTGGGAAGGATCTGAATCGCCGCGGCGTAAACATGATCGAATTCAGCCGATGCGAGGGGTCGTGATCGGTCCGGCGTGTACCGATCAAATCCCTCTGTCAACAATTCCCCAAGCCAGGAGACGAGCCCGGGTTGACCCCGGGTTTCCCGGAATACCGAGTCGATAACCGCTCCCTCGACTTTCTGTCCGCTCTCCCGCTCATACCATCGGAACATGGATTCCGTCTCTTCGAAGGTCAGGTTTGGGATGCGCATGCTGCGCTGAACATTAAAGGGCGATCCCTTGACGTTCTCGACGCCCAGCACGCTTCGCACGCCGATGAGGGCCACGCTGTGCAAAAGAAATTCTTTTTCGGCAGAAGAGCCTGCGTCTTTACGCCGTCGGTTCCAGATGTTTCTGAAAGCGCCAACGATCCCGGAGATGGCGTCCTCCGCAAGGGCGTCGAATTCGTCCAGAATCAGGATCAGGGGTTTGTCCAGGATGTCTTTTTTAAACAGAGTTTCAAATTCTTTAACCCTATTGATGCGGATATTTCTCAATTTCAGACGATCGATGATTTCTTGCGAGATCGTATGGACGATCACATCCCGGTCTTCCGTCATTTTCAGATGTTCCAGTTCCATCTTCAGCACGTGAAAACGATGGTCCTCTTTTAAACGCCAGAACACCTCGTTCAGGGTCCAGGTTTTCCCGCACTGGCGGGGCGCCCAGACGGTGATGTAATGGCCGCCTTTTTCAGGATCATCGCCCACAAGTTGGCGGCAGGCGTTTTGAATCAGATCTTCCCTTGGGACATAATAGTGGAGATCTTTATCGACCGGACCATAGGATGAAAATTTTCTCACGGCTGGGCTCCTTGAAGACGGTTGACCAAATTGGAATGGGATTATACCAAAGATGCGTCCCCAACGCCAGCGCGCCAACGCGGCAACGGAAGTCTTGACGGGACAGCCGCCCTGGGAATATTCCACCCCCATGAAGCGCCTGACCACCAAGACCCGATTCCGTCTGGGCGTGGCCGCCGCCCTCATCGCCCACCGCCACTTA
>CAZZBE010000397.1:0-3808 GCA_964652715.1 uncultured Desulfobacteraceae bacterium | reverse complement strand
TCCGACAACTTTCCCATCCTCCCCCTGACCGCCTCCAGATCCCCGGCCCGGGCCGCGTTTTCCATCTTTTCGGCCAGCTAGCGAGCGCAGGGCTTCGGCGCAGGGATGGTCTTTCGCATCGCCGTGGCATTTTCTTATCTGCTCGGGCGTGCAGTTTTGCGGTTTTTCCTTGAGTGGTTCGGGTATTGGCTCCATGTCAACAGTAGATTATCGGGCGCCTGGATTGTGAGGGGTTTAGTTGCCGCCTGCCGTTTTGATGCTAAGCTTAGTGGCATGGTCAATCCATTTCGAAGATGCACAAGGAGGCGTCGATTCTCATGAAAACTTTAAGGATCAAGTTCAAAGGACCCAGCGGTCAGGAACTGGCCGCCCGGTTGGACCGGCCAAAGGGCCCTGTGGTGGCGTATGCCCTTTTTGCCCATTGTTTCACCTGTTCCAAGGACGTGTTCGCGGTGAGCCGGATCTCCAGGAATCTCGCCGAACACGGAATCGCCACGTTTCGTTTCGACTTTACCGGCCTCGGCCACAGCGAGGGGGATTTTGCCAACGAAACGTTCTCTTCCAATGTGGAGGATCTGGTCGCGGCGGCGGAGTATTTGCAGGAAAACCTGGCGGCCCCGAAGATTCTGATCGGACACAGCCTCGGCGGCGCGGCGGTGCTGGCGGCCGCAGGCAGAATCGAATCGGCGACGGCCGTTGCAACGATTGGGGCCCCGGCCGACCCCGCCCACGTGGCCCATCTGTTCGAGAAGCACATCGCCGATATCGAGGCAAACGAAGCGGCGACGGTCACGTTGATGGGCCGTTCCTTTACGGTGAAAAAGAGCTTCCTGGACGATATCGCGCAACAGAAGCAGGAAGAGCGGATCGCGTCTCTCGGAAAGGCGCTGTTGGTCATGCACTCCCCCATCGACACGGTCGTCGGGGTCGAAAACGCCGCCGTTATCTTCAAGGCCGCCAAACATCCCAAAAGCTTTATCTCTCTGGATAACGCCGACCACCTCATGACAAAGCGGGAAGACGCGGTTTACGCCGCCGACGTCCTGGCCGCATGGGCCGGTCGATGGGCCGGCCGAAAAACCGCGGAAATGCCGGCAGGCGACGTCAGGGAAGGCGTCGTGGTCGTGGCCGAAAGTCCCGGCTTCAAGTTCCGCCAATCCATCGCCGCCGGCCCCCACCCGCTGACGGCGGACGAACCCAAAAGCGTCGGGGGCGACGACAGCGGTCCGACGCCTTACGACTTTCTGCTGGCCGGGCTGGGCGCCTGCACCTCCATGACGATCCGGATGTACGCCGAGCGCAAAGGCCTTGCGCTGGAAGATGTCCGGGTCGAACTGAAACACGACAAGGTCCACGCCGATGATTGCAAAGAATGTGAGCGCGGCGCGTTCAAAATTGATCGGATCGGTCGCAAAATTTTTCTCGAAGGCGACCTGACCCGTCAACAACGGGAGAAAATGTTGGAGATAGCGGACAAATGTCCCGTGCATCGAACCCTGCATTCAGAGATTCTGGTTGAATCGGATTTAGGGGATTGAGCGGAAAAATGTATAGCATTGTATAACATTTTATAGTAAAGTTAATAAAAACTCGCCCCCAGACACGAGGGATTTTGGGGGTCCGACGGTCTCACTTATTCCTGAAAGGAGAATCGAAATGGCGCGACTCAACGGATTTTCGGAACCCATGCGGTCCCATCTGGCCGATTTACCCTGCCCATCGTTTCCAACGCATCCATGGGCCGAAGGCCCGGATCCGAGCCGGCGGCGCGTGGCGTTGATATCCACCGCCGGCCTTCACCGAAGGGGGGATCGCCCCTTCGAATCCATGACCGGCGATTATCGCGTGATTCCCGGAGACGTGGAAGCCAAAGACCTGGTGATGACGCATATCTCGACCAAT
Organism: uncultured Desulfobacteraceae bacterium; assembly: GCA_964652715.1. Taxonomy (GTDB): domain Bacteria; phylum Desulfobacterota; class Desulfobacteria; order Desulfobacterales; family JAABSP01; genus JAABTD01. The sequence continues at coordinate 1,906 of CAZZBE010000397.1, read as the reverse complement.
TTCGATCGAACCGGCTTCCAGCAGGATTGGAACGTGGTCTTTCCGCTGGACCGGCTTCGGGAATTGGCCCGGGAAGGGGTGATCGGAAGCGTGGCCGCCTATCATTATTCTTTCATGGGGGCCGCGGATCCGGCTTCGATGGCTTTCTCCGCCAAAACGTTGGCCGGTCTCTTGAAAGGGGATGGCGTGGACGCCGCGGTCCTCGTTCCGGTCTGACCGTTTTGCACGCGCGCCGTGGGCGCGCTGGGACACTACCTGGAAGCCGAAGGCGTCCCCACCACCCAGATCAGTCTGATCCGGGAACACACCGAGACCATCCAGCCCCCCAGGGCGCTGTGGGTTCCCTTCGAACTGGGGCGACCGTTGGGGCCGCCTTCCGACGCCGATCTTCAACGACGGGTGCTGTCGGCCGCGCTCGAACTTTTTCAGGAACCCCAGGGGCCGGTGCTGGCCGATTTTCCCGATGAAAATATCGGACCAAAGGACGATCGCGATCCGGGCGCGGAGATCTGGTCCTGTCCCGTATCCTTCGCGGAACCATCGCAAGGCCTCTCCGGAGACGAAGCGCTGGCATCCGGCTTACGGGAGGAGGCCGCGGAACTCCGGAACTGGTACGATTTGAGGTTGAAAGAACACGGCCGAACCTCAATGGTCCATTTCGAACCGGATGGACTCATCCAACTGCTCAATGATTATCTCGTTAGCGGCGACAAAACGATCGAGGGGTCGGACCTGCCCTTTGCCGCGGCGCTTCGCCTGGCGGCGCAGGACCTTAAAACGTTTTATTTCGAGTCGGTCGCCGCCCGTCCGGGTGCGACCGCGCCGGACAACAAAGCCTTCAACAGGTGGTTTTGGTCCCAAACGGCCGCGGGTCGCGTATTAAAAGCCATAAAAGAAAAATGCCTCGATGAAACCGACGAAATGATGCGGATGAACGGCAAACTGCTGCTGGTTCCGATGGATCAGGGATAAAGCGGCCGCCGGTTCTTTATTCCGCCGACAGGGTCTCGATCCGGTAAGGAGGATATTTGGAGCACTTGTTGAATGTCAGGGAAGCCGCCGAATTTCTGAATGTCTCCGAGATGACGATCCGGAGATGGACGAACAACGGTTTGTTGGCCTGTTATCGCATCGGCGGCCGGCGCGTCCGGCGCTTTAAAGTTTCCGATTTGACGGCGTTCCTTGAAAGCAAGCCCGCAAAGCGCCCGCCCGCCGGGATTGCGCTTGGCCCCCGGGGACTCGCCGCGCCCGGCGGTTCCCACATTGCCCATCTGAGCCCGGCGGAAGATGAATCGTTTGAAATCGCGGCATCTTATGTTCACAGGGGGTTGCAAGACGGCGAAACGGTTTGCATTGTGGCATCCGACGACAGAACGAGCCGCATCCTGAACGCCCTGCACCATAAGGGCGAAACCGTGGAAAAACGCCGCGCATCCGGCCAACTCAATCTGAGTCAGGGCGCGGAGACCCCCGGGCGACAAACCCGGCGACTGTTAGGTTTGGCGGAGAGAACCGACAGACGGGTTAGGGTCTTCGGGGATATGACGTGGACCAAAGACAAGGGCTGGCGGATGGCGGATCTGGGTCGGTTGGAAGATGCCTTGAATCACTCGCCGATACCCGGCAGTTGCCTTTTTCTTTGCCAGTATGCGCTGGACCGCTTCACGGGGCGGGAGATCATGATGGCGATGGAAACCCACACCCACAGCCTCTACCGTGGGCAAATCAGGGAAACCCCTTACCGTCAATAGCAGTTTATACAAGGAGGGATGATGAAGACATTGCAGGAGCAGCTCCAGGGGATCAAAGCCAAAACGGCCGGCATGATGACGCCGGAAATCGAGGCCGCCATGAAGAAAGGCTTCGAACAACTGCGGGAAAAGAACGTGCCGGACAGGGCGCTCAA
>CAZZBE010000396.1:0-3827 GCA_964652715.1 uncultured Desulfobacteraceae bacterium | reverse complement strand
TATTCATCGATGTCGCTGAACTCGAAATTGAGCCCTTTCAGGATCTGCTCGTAGTTCCAGAGGAGCGAAGAGAGCTTGTTGGCCCCCATCCAGATATGGGCGACGGCGTAGCTGTAGGCGTCCTGCTCCGGCAGATCCCTGAGGCGCATCCCCTCTTTTACCTGGGGGGCGATCCGCGTGCCGTACACCCGGGCCGCCACCGCTTCGATCTCCTCGGGCGGCGGCACGCGCGCCACTGTCGCATCGGTGAAGAAAACCCGGTAGAAAAAGTTGGCCGCGACCTTGTAGGCCCCCTCACCCCGGGGCATGTCGGGCCGCCGCCCGAGGCCCAGATCGACGGCGACCTGCTGGTGGCTCAGGCCGTCCACCTTCTCGAAGAGATCGCAGTGGGCCTGGGCGATCCGGGTGTTGATCTCCAGAAGCCAGATCTGGTCCTGAATCTCGTCCCAGAAGAATTCGATATTGAAGGCGGAATTGTCGAAGCCGGTATGAGCCATGACCGTTTCGGCCAGATCCCGCATCTTCTTCTGCACCCTCTCCGGAAGCTGGGACGGATAGAGGTAGTAAAAAAAGCTCAGGACCTGCGGATAGCGGATCGAATCGACCATGGCGTAGCACGTCACCTCGCCGTTACGGACGTAGCCTTCGAGGGTGCATTGCCGCCCGCCGATCACCTGTTCGGCCATGCAACAGCCGCCGCTCGCTTCGCGGATCTCGTCCGGCAGGTCCGCTTTCCCGAGCACATAGTCGAAGGGTTCGGCGATGGAGCCGATTTCGTCCCGGAACTGGACGACGGCGTGGTCGAAGTCCTCGGGCGAATCGATGCGGAATCCGAGCCGGGAGCCCGACGACTTGATCGGTTTGACGAAGAACGGGAAAGCGAGCCCGGCCGAGCCGATCCCGCCGAGGGCCCCGTCGTCGAAGGGGTCGAAATAGGTGAATTTGGGGATGTTGCCGGGGATCACCTCCCGCTGGACCACGCGGCTCCAGTATTTGTGCTCGCATTTCAGAAGCGCCTCCAGCGAGACCGAGCGCGTACCGAATTTCCGGCAAAGGATGGGCAACATGGTGGAGACCGGGAAGTCGATGTAGCCGACGATGGCGTCGATGGAACCGTCGAATTCACTAAGTTGCCGCTCGGCCGCTTCGAGCATGGCGGGGATATTGAAAACCTCGGCCTCATAAATCAGGGCGGGATCGATCACGCCGTGAAATTCGATCTCCTCCGCGCCGCGAAGCCGTTGCAGCCGCTCGCGGTTAAAATCGTTCAGTCCGATGACGAACACGTTCTTTTTCATCCGGTTCCTTTCGGGACGCGGTTCGCGTCCCCTTAAGATTTGGCGCCCCGCGGACGCCGGTCCGGCTCAGACCGCCGTCGGCGGGGGCGTTCGGAAGCTGCGTCCCTTCAGGCGCTGGACAACGCCGTCGATGTCGTCCACCAGCAGCAGCAGAAGGTCCCCTTCCGAAGCCGCGTCCATGGCCCGGCCGATCGCATCGTCTTCTTTCATGACGATGTCGGCCGCGCAGGTCCCGGCCGCCTCGGCCCCGCGTCGTATCAATCCGGCCGCCTCGCCGGGTTCGCGACCTCGCGGATCGGACTCGCAGACATAGAGACGATCCAGCATCCGGGCGAGCTGCGCGCCGAGCCCCATCAGGTCCTCGTCGCGGCGGTTGCCGGGGGCGCTGGCCACGCCGATGCGCCCCGCCGGGCCCAGTCCCGCCACGAGGGGTTCCAGCGCGGTCAGGGCCGGAACGTTGTGGCCGTAGTCGATCAGGCACCGGATCCCGTCGGCTTCGATGAGGTTGGTGCGGCCCGGCAGCATGCCCGGCGTCGGATGGAAGGTTTGCAGCCCCATCCCGATGTCGCCCGGCGTGAGCCCCAGCGCATAGCCCGCCGCCGCCGCGGCCATGGCGTTTTGCACATTGAAGGGCGCGTGCCCCTCGAAAGCGATGGGCACATCGTTGACCTCGACGATCTCGGCCTCCACCTGCCCCTGGCGCAGGATGATCCGGCCGTCCTTCACCGTAAATACGACGCCGTATTCGGCCGCATGATCCGCCAGGTCGGGATTGTCGGGATCCATGGTGAAATAGAGGATGCGGCCCCGGGACCAATACGTCCCGTGCGCCATCACCAGCGGATCGTCGGCGTTGAGCACGCAGGCGCCCTCCGGTTTCACCGCGTCCACCACAACGGTCTTGCACCGGGCCAGTTCGTCGAGGGTATGGATCTCGCGCTCCCCCAGGTGGTCGCTGGCGATATTGAGCAGCACGCCCACGTCGCAGGCGTCGAACCCGAGCCCGCGGCGGAGGATGCCGCCCCGGGCCACTTCCAGCACGGCGTGCTCCACCGTCGGCTCCTTCAGCACCGTCTGGGCGGCGAGGGGGCCGCTGTAGTCGCCCCGCATGATGACGTGGTTGTCGATCTCGATGGCGCCGGTGCAGGCCATGCCCGCCTGCCGCCCCGAATGGCGCAGGAGATGGGCGATCAACCGGGTGGTGGTGGTCTTGCCGTTGGTGCCGGTGACGGCGGTGATGGGCACGCGGCCGTTGTCCTCGATTTCGGGAAAGAGCATGGCGATCACCGCGTCGCCCACCGGCCGGCTCTTGCCGCGGGTGGGGGAGAGGTGCATCCGGAAGCCGGGGCCGGCGTTGACCTCCACCACACCGGCGGACTGCTGGTCGAGGGGTTTGGTCAGGGTCTCTGCCAGGAGGTCGATGCCGATGATGTCCAGACCGATCAGGCGGCCGATGCGCTCGGCCGCGTATTTCACCTCCGGGTGGACGTCGTCCGTGAAATCGGTGGCCGTGCCGCCGGTGGAGATGTTGGCCGTGGATTTCAGCCACACGATCTCGTCCCCGGGGATGACGCTGTCGAAGGTCAGGCCCGCCCCCTCCACCATCCGCTCGGTCTGTTCGTCGATGTGAATCTGGGTCAGCAGGTTTTCGTGCCCCACGCCCCGGCGGGGATCGGCGTTCTCTTTGTCGATCAGCTCCCGCAGCGTGGCCTTTCCATCCCCGACCACATGGGCCGGGCGGCGGCGCGCGGCGGCGACGAGCTTGCCGTCGATGACCAGAAGCCGGTGATCCTCGCCCCGGATGAACTGCTCCACGACCACCGAGTCGTGGTGTCGAACCGCGGCATCGAATCCTTCCCGCAGTTCGTCCTCCGTTGCGATATTGGTGGTGACCCCGCGCCCGTGGTTTCCCGACAGGGGCTTGGTCACCACGGGGTAGCCGATGTATGCCGCGGCCTCCAGGGCTTCATCCCAGCTGTAACAGATCTGGCCGCGGGGCACGGGGACGCCGGCGTCGCCCAGGATCTGCTTGGTCCAGTCCTTGTCGTCGGCGATGCCGTGGCCCAAAACCGAGGTTTTCCCGGTGACGGTCGCCTGGCAGCGCTGTTGACGGCAGCCGTGGCCGAGCTGGATGTAGCTCGTATCCTCGGTCAGACGATAGAAAGGAATGTCCCGGCGTCTGGCCGCCTCGACGATGGACGCGGTGGAGGGACCCAGCATGTTGTCGTCCCGGACCCCCTTCAGCCGCGCGATCACCGCCGCCATATCGATGTCCCCGCCGTTGAAAAGCGCTTCGACGATGGCCGCGGCTTCCTTTCCCGCGGCCAGACCGCAGGCCTCGTCGCGGTAGCGGTAGACGATGTTGTAGATGCCGGGTTCGTAACTGTCCACCGTCTTGCCGTAACCGACCGAGAAACCGATTTCGTTCTGCAACTGGATGGCCACATGTTCGATCATGTGCCCGGCATAGGTGCCGTTGCGCACCCGCTGGAGGAAGCCGCCGGTCTCTCCGACGGAACACCGGTGTTC
>CAZZBE010000395.1:0-3836 GCA_964652715.1 uncultured Desulfobacteraceae bacterium | reverse complement strand
GGCTTTGGATGCGATGTTGGGCGCCGCCAGCAACTGGAGCAGCGTAGCCCCGGCCGATACCGGTGTGGTGTCCGGCACGTCCGCGAGCGTGAAGGCTTGCGTAGCATCCAGGTACGCCGGCCGTTTCGTTTTACGGTCGTACACCGGCGCGCCGCCGCCCAGGCACAGGTGCTCGGCAGGCACGTCGGCCACGAGTTCGTCATGCCAGTACACTTTTACGCGCTCGCCCTCGGTAACTTCGCCAATGTGAGCCGCGTTCAGGTCCCACTTGTCGAAGATGGACTTTAGGGCGGCTTCGTCCTCGGGGCGGCATACGATCAGCATCCGCTCCTGGCTTTCGGAAAGCATGATTTCGTACGGCGTCATACCGGCCTCGCGGGTGGGGACGCGGTCGATATGCAGGATCATCCCGTGTCCGCCTTTTTCGCTCATCTCGGTAGAGGAGCACGTGATGCCGGCCGCGCCCATATCCTGCACACCGACGACCACGCCAGCATCAATGGCCTCCAGCGTCGCCTCCAGCAGGAGCTTTTCAGTAAAGGGGTCGCCAACTTGCACACTCGGGCGCTTCGCCTCACTTTCTTCCGATATCTCTTCTGAAGCAAAGGTGGCGCCGTGAATACCGTCACGACCAGTGTCCGAACCTACAATGTAAACGAGATTGCCTGCCCCCGTGGCGATGGCTGAGGCTGTTTTCCCTTGCTCTACTACGCCAACGCTCATAGCGTTCACGAGGGGATTACCCTCGTAGGCCTCATCAAAAAACACCTCACCTGCCACGGTGGGCACCCCAAAGGAATTACCGTAATCCCCGATGCCCCGCACGACGCCATCCAGCAGGAACTGCACCCGGGGTTCTTCTAAGCGGCCAAACCGGAGGGCGTTCAACGCGCAGACCGGGCGGGCACCCATCGTGAAGATATCGCGGTGGATGCCCCCTACCCCGGTAGCGGCGCCCTCGTAAGGCTCAATCGCAGAGGGGTGGTTGTGGGACTCAATTTTGAATGCCACAGCCAAACCATCACCGATGTCTACTAACCCTGCGTTCTCTTCCCCCGCTCCTACCAGCAGTGCTTCCCCAGTGTTAGGCAGCTGCTTCACATAGCTGATAGAGTTTTTGTACGAGCAGTGTTCACTCCACATCACCGAGTAAATACCCAGCTCTACAAACGAGGGTCTACGTCCGAGGCGCTCGCAAACCCAATCGTATTCCTGCGGCGTGAGCCCATGTTCTTCAGCAAGGGCGCGGTTAACGGGAGGGGGTTTCAGGGTGGAAGCGGACATTGGGCCAGAGGTGAGACTGAAAGAGGTTGGGAAGACAAGGTACATCTTACGGAGTGACCTCGTCAACCGCCGGACGTAGAACCTCCGTGAACCTGGCCCGGGACGGAGGACCGCGTGGCCAGGGTCAGCAAACCGCCCGGCACGCGGGGGGTCGCAATAAAGCGGGTGGAAATAAAAAAGCCCAACTGCCGTGAGGCAGCTGGGCTTGTAAGGATTCCTGGCACCGACCTACTCTCCCACCACGTGGGCAGTACCATCGGCGCTGCGGGACTTAACTACTCTGTTCGGAATGGGAAGAGGTGTGGCCCCCGCGCTATGAGGCACCAGAAAACTTGCGCTTCAGAATGTCTGACATATGATTCCGTGTACTGTAGCGAGCACACTGAAAGCCCAGTAAGGGGCTGTTCCGTGTAAAATACCAGGGTTCAAGCCTTATAGGTAATTAGTACGACTCAGCTGAACGTATTGCTACGCTTACACTTGTCGCCTATCCACGTCCTCATCTTGAACGACCTATTGGGGAGACCTAATCTTGCGGTGGGCTTCGTGCTTAGATGCTTTCAGCGCTTATCCCTTCCGGACATAGCTACCCAGCACTGCACCTGACGGCACAACTGGTGCACTAGCGGTCCGTCCACTTCGGTCCTCTCGTACTAGAAGCAGATCCGCTCAAATCTCCTAACGCCCTCAGTAGATAGGGACCGAACTGTCTCACGACGTTCTGAACCCAGCTCGCGTGCCGCTTTAATGGGCGAACAGCCCAACCCTTGGGACCTTCTTCAGCCCCAGGATGCGACGAGCCGACATCGAGGTGCCAAACCTCCGCGTCGATGTGAACTCTTGGCGGAGATTAGCCTGTTATCCCCGGCGTACCTTTTATCCTTTGAGCGACGGCCCTTCCATTCGGAACCGCCGGATCACTAAGTCCTGCTTTCGCACCTGCTCGACCTGTATGTCTCGCAGTCAAGCACCCTTGTGCCTTTACACTCTATGCGCGATTACCGACCGCGCTGAGGGTACCTTTGAGAGCCTCCGTTACTCTTTAGGAGGCGACCGCCCCAGTCAAACTACCCGCCTAACAATGTTCTCCGACCGGATAACGGCCGCGAGTTAGGCACTAACCAAGGCAAGGGCGGTATTTCAAGGGCGACTCCACAATGCCTGGCGACATCGCTTCTACGTCTCCCGCCTATCCTGCACGTGCTTTGGTCAATGTCAATGTTAGGGTATAGTAAAGGTGCACGGGGTCTTTCCGTCCCACTGTAGGAAACCGGCGTCTTCACCGGTACCACAATTTCACCGAGCCCGTAGCTGAGACAGTGCCCAAATCGTTGCACCATTCGTGCAGGTCGGAACTTACCCGACAAGGAATTTCGCTACCTTAGGACCGTTATAGTTACGGCCGCCGTTTACTGGGGCTTCGGTCGCGAGCTTTTCCAGGCGAACCTGGATAACAAGCTTCCTTAACCTTCCAGCACCGGGCAGGTGTCATCCCCTATACGTCATCTTACGATTTAGCAGAGGACTGTGTTTTTGGTAAACAGTCGTTTGGGCCTATTCTCTGCGGCCCTTCCTCGCTTTTGTATGAGAAAGGGCGTCCCTTATCCCGAAGTTACGGGACGAATTTGCCGAGTTCCTTAGCTACGGATCACTCGAGCGCCTGAGGATACTCTCCTCGCCTACCTGTGTCGGTTTAGGGTACGGGCACCCTCCACAATGTACGACGCTTTTCTTGGCAGCGTGCTTGGGGCCACTATGGGTTTGCCCGGAGGCTCCCCCTACTGTCGTATTTCGGCATTAGCAAGAGAACGGATTTGCCTATTCTCTCTGCCTACGTACTTTAACGCACTATTCCGTCAGTGCGCGGACCTTACGCTCCTGCGTCACGCCTTACATTAACGTGGGTGGGTGGTACGGGAATGTTAACCCGTTTGCCATCGCCTACGCCTTTCGGCCTCGGCTTAGGACCCGACTAACTCTGTTCCGATTAACGTTGAACAGAAACCCTTAGGCTTACGGCGGACTGATTTCACATCAGTCTTATCGTTACTCATGCCTACATTTTCTTTTCCAGCACCTTCACCATGCCTTACGGCACAGCTTCCATGGTACTGGAATGCTCCCCTACCACGTGCCCTGCGAACAGGACACATTCGAAGCTTCGGTGTCAGACTTAATGCCCGAAAATTTTCGATGCCGGGCCGCTCGATCAGTGAGCTATTACGCACTCTTTAAATGAATGGCTGCTTCTAAGCCAACATCCTGATTGTCTATGCAGCCTGACTTCCTTTAAACTACAACTTAGTCTGTACTTGGGGACCTTAGCTGTCGATCTGGATTGTTTTCCTCTCGGACACGGACCTTATCGCCCGCGCCCTCACTGCTTTAGACGATGTGCTGGTATTCGGAGTTTGTCTGGATTTGGTACCCGGTGAAGGGCCCTAGTCCAATCAGTGCTCTACCTCCAGCACACTAACTAAAACGCTACACCTAAATGTATTTCGGGGAGTACGAGCTATCTCCAAGTTTGATTGGCCTTTCACCCCTATCCA
>CAZZBE010000394.1:0-3849 GCA_964652715.1 uncultured Desulfobacteraceae bacterium | reverse complement strand
AACCCTTGCCCGACAGGGGCTTTCACCCTGCAAGATGCACCAGGCTTCGCCTGGCACGCCAACGTTTCTGCTGTGGGGCGCGCGGCTGTTTGCGCGTCCCTACTAGCAAATGGTTGGGCAAATCGTTGGGACAGGTCAAAACATGCAATTGGTACGAATCTCTTCATGATCCATAAACGCCGTACTTACGGAAAAGTCGTCGGAAAAAGTTTTCGGCACGCTTGAGGCCAGCCTCACCTGTCAACTCAAGCGCGCCGAAACGATAAACATCGTATCCTGCAAGTCGGAGGTCTCGGTCGCCAGACACCATCTCGGAGTATCTCTTGGAACTCGCCTCTCCGCTATCCTCCGCGTAGTGCATCTTGCCGTCGACTTCAAGCACCACCCTCCGGCCTCCCGGCAATAAGAGCAAGAAGTCCATTCGAAATCTAAGGAGGGCTTCCGCCCCGCGTTCCTTAACGGTTTTAGGGTCCCAATGCAGCCACACTTCAGGTAAAAGTGCGGGAAATTCAGGAATCATCTCACGGAATGAGGTGAAATACGACTGAAACAGCAGGCTCTGAGGCGGCGAATTTGAGGGCAAACAAGATTTCAATCTTCGAAACAGGCTCTTCTTTGCTTCATCGTTGTTTGCGATACCCTGTTGATCTGCCCACCAAGACTGTAGGTCATTCCATGTTATGCCCGCAGATCCGATTGGCCTATCATAGATAAGCACATGCTCAGCATTGGTTACTATCTCGACATCGTTGTTTATGGCGTCGGAGAATCGGAGATCGGGCTTCTTTGTGGATGCAAAGATGATGTTCTTTGCACGGCCACTGGCGGACGCAAAGGAGTAAAACTGAAACAGTGGATATCCGCCATCTTCACCCGTCTCTCGCAGTTCCACTCCGCAAGGTCGGAGGACTTGGTTTGTCTTCTCAGCGAGCATTCGTTGCCTCGCTTCATCTGTTTGGACATCGGGAGATGTGGCTCCTTCAATGAAGAGTGCAAACCGCTTGTCGGTGCACTCGAAGGCTCCAAGAGCTTGGAAGAGATACTCGGTTGTCCAATCTCCCGGGTTTCGAACGACGTGTCTTTCGATATCGGATCTAAGCGTGTGGGCTCCGAACAGAATGTCCAAAGGACTGGATTCCAACACCCAGAATCGATCGAGCAAACGCTCAAAAATACTCCAGTCGGAAAACAAGTCATCGGTCTCTATGCTACGGGCGAGGTCTCGTCGGAATTTCTTGGGAATGACCACCGTCGAATCATCGCTCCACAGCGTCTCTTCGAGGTCGTAGCGAGGCGCGGAATCGAGTGGAAAGTTCTCGAGGAGTCGAGTCGCTACCGATTTGAGATTGCTGTCGGGAACGCCTTCGAATGCGGCGAGCATTCTCTGGCGTTTACTTCCTTCATCTGGCGGCGCAGGCAGACCTAAAGTTTGGCAGACGCCCGGCAAATCGACATGTCGATTTGACTGGCTAAGACTATGAACCTGCGCCGAAAGGAGATCTCTGAGTCGATCTATGTCCATAGTGCAGCCCTTCGCCGTCATGGGAGTGTCAGAGCACACCCTGGGGCAATGCCCAACGCAGAATTAACCGGGAACCGCCCCTGAAGCTTGCGGAAGGGGCGGTTGTCCGGTTGAATGACTGGTTAGCGAATATACGTTTAATAATCAATAAAATCTGGGAAATAAAATAGTTCCAATTTCCACCTCTTATTCTTTTTTATCAGTCCGATTTCAAAGTAATTTCTAAATTTTCCATCAATTTTTGCAATCATTCTGCCTTGAGCATGTATCGAGCCTTCATCACTATTAGATAAAATACCTGGACGAAATGTGCAACTATATATTTCAATGCCTTCCTCAAATTTTCTAAATTCTTTCTGCCATTTCGAAATGTCTATTTGCTCAAAAAATTTCGATTGTTCATATATTATTTTATTTAGAGTCTTTTTATCATTATTCCTTATTGATGTTTCAAATTGATTAACAATTTTCTCAGTCTGATATTTTGGTATTTGAATGAAATATAAATACAGAAATATAAATATAAATATCAAAGAAATAAAAAATGACCATTTAACTTTTTTTATAGATTGGGTCATCCGCTTTTTTATTCGCTAACAAGGATTATTCTGCAAAAATGCAGAATATTACCTATATACATTTATATGGAAACATCTATTATTATCCTGCATTATTCATAAAATCCCTTGTCATTTCCTTATTTATATGATATATTAACCAGTTAGAATGGTTTTAGGTGGCAGATTTTGTTTTTGTACTATTTTATAGATTTATCTTTAAAATGGAGATGACATGGCTTCCGACTACGAAAAAATTAGTGATAAAGTTCAAGTAAATAGTGCTTGTGAAAAAGATATTGAAGTAAAGTTGAAAAATATAGATGAAAAACAGGTTATTATGAATTTTGATGGTGGTTCCATATCTTCCGACGCCGGCGTATTGCTGCTTCGCGAAGTTGAGGAGCAGATCGGTCTTATACGCGCCATGGCCGGGGTCATTCCTGACAACAGGGATGCGCGGTATGTGAAGCATACGCTCACCGATTTGCTGATTCAAAGAATTGCCCAAATCGCCTGTGGGTATGAGGACGCCAATGACTGTAACAGCCTTCGGGAAGATCCGGTGTTTAAAATGCTCGCCGACCGGTGCCCTGAGATTGGCGAAGCTCTTGCCAGCCAGCCAACTATGAGCCGATTTGAGAACACCATTTCTCGAACCACATTGTACCGCCTCGCCGTAATATTCGCAGATGCGTTTATTGCCTCCTACAGTTCCCCGCCCCCTGTCATTGTGCTCGATTTGGACGACACCGAAGACAAGGTATATGGCGCTCAACAACTTTCCCTCTTCAACGGTTACTATGGCGACCATTGCTATTTGCCGTTGCATGTATATGAAGGACTGAGCGGCAAGCTGATAACGACCATTCTCAAGCCTGGAAAGCGTTGCGATGGGAAACAAATGCTTGCCATCACGAAAAGGATGGTTGGGCATATCCGGAAACATTGGCCGGATACGCTTATCATATTCCGGGGAGACGGCCATTTTTCCTACCCGGAGGTTATGGATTGGGTAGAAGACGCCAAAAATATGCAGTATGTTACCGGACTTACCGGAAACAAAAAGCTGTATGAAGAGGCCAATTCCACCATAGACAGAGCGGTAAAAATGTATAACAAGTACGAACGGAAGATCACTCTCTTCCATTCCTTTTATTACAAAGCAGGTACCTGGAGGCAGCCCCGCCGCGTAGTCGTTAAAGTTGAGGTGTCCGAAAAAGGCAAAAACATTAGATTTATCGTATCCGATATGGAGAGCGCCAGAGCCTCTGTCATGTACAAGCAAATATACTGCGCACGCGGCGAAGATGAATTGTTTATCAAAGAACACAAACTCTACCTCAAATCCGATAGGACTTCCTGCCATAAGTTCATGCCCAACCAGTTTCGTCTCTTTCTCCATTCTGCCGCGTATGTTCTTATCCATAGCCTTAAAACCGAAATCTTAAAAGAAACGCCTTTTGCAAATGCGTCCATCGAAACCATTAGAAATCGGCTATTCAAAGTTGGGGCCCGTGTTCGGGAACTGAAAACACGAATCAAAGTCGAACTGCCCAGTTCGTATCCCCTACAGGAGGAATTGGTAAAGTTTTTCAACATTTTCTATATAATCCGCTCACCAGAATAAAACTCTTCTAATCGAAAAATTATCATTGAAGCTAAAACAAAGGGATAGTTGCGCCCGTGATATGAATTTCATAGATATATCTTCTTATAGTTTCATGAGGCGATGCTCTTCTTATACTGATTTATCCCCACCTTTTTGGC
>CAZZBE010000393.1:0-3856 GCA_964652715.1 uncultured Desulfobacteraceae bacterium | reverse complement strand
CCGGCGGGCCGAAGCCCGGCTGGCCGACATCGCGAACCGGCATGGCATGGTCCTCCTGGGCCCCAATTGCCTGGGCGTGACGAGCCCGGTCCACGCAGGCAAATTCGCGGGTCTGCTGCCGGACATGCGGCCCGGCGGCGTCGATTTCATCAGCGGGTCCGGGGCCACGGTGGACATCCTGGCCGAACAGGCGACGCGCCGGGGGCTGACGTTCCACTCCTTCGTGACCGTGGGAAATTCCGCCCAGACGGGCGTCGAGGACGTGGTTGAACTTTTCGATCAGGCCCACGGCCCGGCGTCATCCAAACACATCATGCTGTACATGGAAAAAATCGGGTCACCCTCGAAATTGCTCCGTTGCGCTCGAAGCCTTGCGGAAAAAGGGCGCCCCTGCCCATCTTTCCCTCTTTTCCCTCCGCCATTTCCTCAGCGGCGGCGCTATCAAAATTTCAGGCCGCCGGCATCCCCCTTCCGGAAGCGCGGATCGCGGCGCGCCCGGCGGATCTGGAAGGGCTGGATTCGGCGTTGCCGTTGCCCTGGGCAATGAAAGTGGTCGGCCCCCTGCACAAAACCGACCTCGGCGGCGTGGCGTTCGCCGAGACATTCGCGGACGCAGTCGCCGTTTTCAACCGATTGATGGCCATCGACGGCGCCCGGTCCGTTCTGGTTCAGGAAAAGATTTCCGGAAGGGACTGCCCGTTTTACAAGGCTATCGGGGCCGGCCCGGCATGGACCTGGATCGCCTGGCAAGCGGCTACCCCGCCTCCACCCCTTCCTCCTCCCTCTCCTGAATCTCTTCAAAAATCTCCTGGGCCAGCCGTCCGAAGACGGTGTCCTGAAAATCCTTGTCGTCCATATAGCGGGAGACGATCCGGTCGTTTTCTTCGAGGCGCTGGATCATGAAGGATTCGATGAGGCTGCGGATGCCCAGTTCGAATTTGTCGATGGGGTTGGCGTTGGCGGTCTGGATCACCTGTTCGTCGTTGCAGGCTTTCTCCTTGATCTGCTCGAAAAAGAGGCGGTCTTCTTCGGTGAAATCCGTGCCAAAGCGTTCATTGAGGACCCCGATGATGTCGGACAGGGGCGCGTCGGGGTCTTTGGGCTTGCCGGTGCCGACTTCGGTGGGACCGGCCACGCCGATGGGGTCGCCGTCGCCCAGGTCGATGGCGCCGGCGGAGATCCGTTCCAGCCGGTAGTAGCGGAGGGCCACATCGTCTTCGGGGCGGATCACGGTGGTGTCCCGGCCCGTGGGCAGGTGGGGCAGCAGGCAGCGGCCGAAGCTGTAGAGCTTTTCCTGGTCCGGGTCGGTCCAGGGCACGATCTGGCTCAGGAAGGCGTAGAGATTGACGTAGCCCCGGAGCTTGTCCCGGAAGAGCTGCCGCCGGTCGTCGTCTTCCAGGGCTTTGAACCGGTCCGTCGCCGGCAGGAGGTGCTTTCCCATCCGCTTGTGGTCGCCGGGGTGCTGGCGGGCCAGGGGCTTGTAGAAGATCCGGGCGAAGGCCTCTACCTCGGCCCAGTGGTAGACCTGCATCTCGTCCATTTCGTGCTTCAGGGTCTCCAGGTGGGACGGATCGCTGGTCTCCCGGAGGGTCGCGGCGTCGTAGTAGGGCTTGAAGGCGGCGTAGATCTCCTCGGGGTCGTTGACGAAATCGAGGATGAAAGGCGCTTCCTTGCCGGGATAGGGGCGGTTGAGCCGGGAGAAGGTCTGGACCGCCCCGACCCCGGCCACCCGTTTGTCGATGTACTGGGTCTGGAGCAGGGGCTGGTTAAAGCCGGTCCCGTACTTGTTGGCCACCAGCAGGATGTGGTAATCGGGGCTGTCGAACCGCTCCGGCAGGCGGGATTCGCTGATGGGCTTGCCGGAGACCACGTCGATGTTCATGCCCGGTTCGGTGTATTCCATGCCGTCGTCCGGGTCCTTCACCGTGCCGCTGAAAGCCACCAGGGGCCGGATGTCGGTGTAGCCGTTGTCCGCCAGGTACCGCTCGAAGGCCAGCTTGTACCGCACCGCGTGGAGCCGGGAGGCCGTCACCACCATGGCCTTGGCCCGGCCGCCCATGAGGCGCATGACGTGGCGGCGGAAATGCTCCACCATCACCTCGGTTTTCTGCTCGATGTTGTGGGGATGCAGGCTCATGAACTTGGCCAGGGACCGGACCGCCTTCTTTTTGGGCAGGTTCGGGTCGTCCTCCACGGCCTTCACCAGTTTGTAGAAGGTGGAATAGGTGGTGTAGTTCCTGAGAACGTCCAGGATGAACCCCTCCTCGATGGCCTGGCGCATGGAATAGGTGTGGAAGGCTTCCGGGGCGCCGTCGGGGCCGGGGCGGCCGAAAAGGTCCAGGGTCTTGCCCTTGGGCGTGGCGGTGAAGGCGAAAAAGCTCAGGTTCTTCTGGGGGCCGCGGGAAGCCATGATCTGGTTGAGCCGGTCCTCCAGGTCCGCGTCCTCGTCTTCGATGGCGTCGGCGCCCGCGCCCAGGATTTCCTTGAGTTCCCGGGCCGTCTCGCCGGTCTGGCTGGAGTGGGCTTCATCCACGACCACGGCGTAGCGGCGGGAGGAGATGGCGGTGCGGTATTCCGCGGCCTTGTCCATGACGCGCTCTTGTTCTTTGGACGACAGGTCCGCGAACCGGCCGCCGGAGAGGTTGTGGAGAAGGGCCTTGAGGACAAACGGAAACTTCTGGATGGTGGTCACCACGATTGGCGTGCCGTCGGTGAGGGCCTCGGCTAGTTGTTTGGAATCCTGGTCGATGGGCTTCACCACGCCCTGGGCGTGCTCGATCTGGTAGATGGCGTCCTGGAGCTGCCGGTCCAGCACCTGGCGGTCGGTGATGACCACCACGCAGTCGAAGACCTTTTCGTCCGCGTCGGTGTGGAGGCTGGCCAGCCGGTGGGAAAGCCAGGAGATGCTGTTGGTCTTGCCGGAGCCCGCCGAATGCTGGATGAGATAATTGCGGCCGGCGCCCTCTTTTCGGGCCGCCGAAACGAGTTTTCGGACGGCGACGAGTTGATGGTAGCGGGGGAAGATCAGGGTCTCCTGGGTGACGCGCTTTTTCCCGCCTTTGCCGTCGTCGATTTTCCGGTCCCGCCGCTCCAGGAACATGAAATGGCCGAGGATGTCGAGGAAGCTGTCGCGCTGGAGGACCTCCTCCCAGAAATAGCCGGTCCGGTGGCCGCTTTCGTGGGCCGGGTTGCCGGCCCCGCACTGAATGGCGCCGGGACGGCTGCCCCGGTTGAAGGGGAGAAATTGGGTGCGGTCCTTGAGCAGCCGGGTGGCCATGTGGACTTCGTCGGGATCGACGGCGAAGTGGACCAGGGCCCGCTTCTGGAACCGGAACAGGGGCGCGCCCGGCTCGCGGTTGTGCTGGTACTGGTGGACGGCGTCGCGCCAGGTCTGGCCGGTGATAGGGTTTTTGAGTTCGCAGGTGGCGACGGGGAGGCCGTTGAGGGCGAAGACGAGGTCCACGGTCTTGTGATCGCCGGGGTGGCAGGGGATCTGACGGGTGACCGTGAGCCGGTTTTTGGCGTAGAGGTCGAGGACGTCCGGATTGAGGCCGTGGGCCGGCTTGAAATAGGCCATCCGGAAGATTTTGCCGTAAAATTTGAAGCCGCGCCGGAGGACGTGGAGGGTCCCCTTCAGGTCAAGTTCCTTGCAGAGGGCGGCGGTCAGCTTGGGGGCCAGTTCCGCTCCGTGGAGGCTGGTCATCTGATTCCAGAGGGCGGGCTGGGTCTCCTGGATGAAGGCGAGGGCCTCGGCGGGGAAAAGGGCGCGGTCTTTGTCCCAATCCTGGACGGCGCCTTTTTGCCAGCCGGATTGGGTCAAGAGGACGTGCTCGATGTAGGATTCGAAGGCGGATTC
>CAZZBE010000392.1:2284-3859 GCA_964652715.1 uncultured Desulfobacteraceae bacterium | reverse complement strand
CAGAATGGAAACATAAACTTCACAGCCATCTGGCAATTTCAAGAGGTATTCTTTGACTGAAGAAGATTGTAAAGAGTTATCTTCGTAAAGATAGGAGACGATATTGGTGTCCAGAATGTACTTTTCAATTGTCATTTTTTATTTGCTCGAAGTTGGAAGGCTCTCTAAAGCGAAAATTATCCCTGAACTCCCGAGAAGCCTGTCTTAGGGCCTCGCCTGCTTCTTCATTCAGAGGAGTGTCTTTAGAAATCCGTTCCACGACTTTGGCCCATCGTCCGGTTTTGGGTTTGGAAGTTTCCGTCAGAACTTGATGATTGTCGATAATGATCCGTATCGATGTTTTTGGAGATATGCCAAGGTTCTTTATGGCTTCGGGCAATTTTTCGATGGTGGTTTGAATTTCCATATCGATCGCTCTTTCTTTCGGGGTTATCCTTTGCGTCGTTTTTTACGGGTATTTCTCGGCGGCAACCAATCCTTTATATCATCCACCGTCGTTTCCATCAACCGAGCCTCCTCATTGACGAAATCGGCGTAGTAATCGCCCATTCTCTGGTTGTACTCCGGGTCGATGTCGTTGTGCCATTGCTTGAGCCAGGGGAGGAGTTCAGAGAGGCAGGCCAGGAGGATTCGGAGACGGGGGTCCTGCCCGCCGCCGGTTTTTTCCTGGATGTCCACGTAGTGGGCGGCGATGGCCCGGGCCTGCTGGAGGTGGTCGTATCCGGCCCAGGCGATGGGGAGGCTGGCGTCTTCGCCTTCGCAGTGGGGGAAGCTGACCCACCGTTCCTTGGGGACGTCGAGTTTGCCGCGGAGCCGCCAGTAGGTCGTATTCTGGAAGTCCTTGGTGGTGTATTTCGGGGGGACGGGTATGTCGCCGACGGGCTGTTGGGCGTCTTCAAGCCGCTGGAGTTCCCAGGTCCACTCCCAGGCGGCGCGTTTGTCCAGGCCGGCGGGTTTGTAGCGCAGGATTGGGAGGAGCGGGACGCTTTCGGCTTCGACGAGGTCGGCGACCAGGGCGGGGACGTTGAAGTCGGGGCGCTGGCGGTAGAGTTCAGCGACTTCCATGAAGGCGTCGTCGGCCCGGGCGATGTCGGAGAGCCGGGCGATGGGGGTCAGGCCGATGTCGAGGCCGGCGGTGGGTTTTCCTTCGTCGTTCATGCGGCCGTCGAAGTCGAAGTAGCTTTCCAGGCGGTCGAGGAGCCAGTTCCAGAGGGCCTTTTCGAGTTGTTTGTCCCAGGGTTCCAGGTTCCAGCGGCGTTTGTATTCAGGTTGTTCGATGAGGCCGATGGTCCGGGGGTTGTCCTGGATGGTTTGGATGCGGGCTTCGACGCGTCTTTTGTAGTCGTCGGGCCAGTCGGCCGGGGGTTCGGTGATGGGGGTGGCGTTGTGGCGCTGGAACCAGGTGGTTTCGAGTTTGCCGGCGGCCATTTTGCGGGCCATGAGGATTTCAAAGGCGCGTTGGCCGAGTTTTAGGGGCGGCGGATTGTCGGTGCAAAGGGCGGCGGCTTCGTCGGATGAAAGCAGGTTGTAGAGGCCGTAGCATTGCCAGTCGAGTTCTTCCTGGAGGGCGATCAT
>CAZZBE010000392.1:0-2184 GCA_964652715.1 uncultured Desulfobacteraceae bacterium | reverse complement strand
GACCACGGATGTGTTCCAAACTGCTCCCGCGCCATATCACTCACACTCACAAACTCACTCTCACTCCCCACCCGATCCACCTGCCCAACAATCGCCCCCCAAACCAACCCCTTCGACGGCTCATCCGGCGTCGCCGGCTCCCCCTTGATCCCCATGACCGCCCGCACGGTCGAGGCCACCGGCTTCCGATTCCGCCCAAACAAAATGACCGTCGGAGTCCCGTGCCCCGGAATGTAAGCCCCACTCGTGTCGATGACATGGGTCAAATCAATCTTGGGCAGATAGCTCTCCACCAGCTTCTTACCAAATTCCCGCTTCATAAACGAATTGGCCGTGATCTGCCCCGTAAACCCACCCTCGCAGGCCAGCTTGAACAACCGCTGGAAAAACGGCACGGCCAGGGAATACTGCCGATAGCAGACCTCCCCATACCGCAACCGATACGCCTGATTCAGCGCCTTGTCCTTCACCGTGATATACGGCGGATTCGCCACCACCGCGTGATACCGGCCGTCTCTCAGAATCCGGCGAAGATCGTCGATGTTCTCGATCTGATAGTGATGCTCCACTTCGATCCGGCCATCCAAACCCATCTGATCAAGACGGCCGTGCCACAGCGAATCCCCGCAGGCCAGATTAACACGGAAATTCGGCGCATCCTTCAACCGCCCAATCCCGCATTTCCCCAACGCCGCCAGCAACAACCGGAACCGCGCAATCGCCACCGCGAACGGATTGACATCCACCCCGTGGACGCTGTCCAGAGCCCGCTGCACCAGCACCCGCGCGTTCACCGCCGGTTCAGCGTCCGCCCATCGCCGATAAATCCCCTCAAACCCTCCCAGCAGAAAATGCCCCGGCCCACAGGCCGGATCGATCATCCGAAACCCCGCCGGGGCGATCTCCATACCGGTCCGGGTCGTGATCGCCGGCGCATCCAACCCGAACTCATCCAACGCCGGCGCCAAGGTCCGGTCCAAAATGAACGCCTCCACGAAATCCGGCGTCTGCAACAGCGCATATTTCTTCCGGGCCGTCTCGGACAAATCCTGGTACAAATCCCCCAGAAACCGCGTATCCCACGCCCCGTCCGTGAAATCATGGACCAACGTCCCGGATGCCGCGTCGATCCGCTGGAAAAACGCCAGCAACCCCCCGGCCGCATCCCCGCTCAGCCACCCCGGGAAAATATGAATTCCATTGTACTTCCCGAACACATCGCCGCCCGCCGGCAACGCCGCGAGCCCCGCGAACACATCCAGCAGATACTCCCGATCCGTCTCCGTGGGATGGGACCGGAAATACAACTCATGCTCATCCCGGGCCCGCTTCAGCCGTTCCCCCGGTCCCGAAATCCGCGGCGGGTCCACCAGCCCGTTGTCCTCCAGAAACCGCGCGAACACGCAGGATAGAATCCACGCCGCCGCCTTCTGGGTGATCCCCTCCGCCCGCCATTCCTCGAAACTCGCCGCCGTGCGCCCGGCATCGCGGGCCTTCTCGTATTCCGCCGTCAACATCCCATGGATGTCCGGCGCATCCCCATGTTCCCCGGCCCGTTCCCGCAAGTCCGCTTCCAGTCGGGGGAGCAATGTTTTCAAGTCTTTGAGCAGGGCGTGTCGGTCGATCATGATTTTTTATCCCATGACAAATCAGTTGCTATCCGTCAAAGGTCCGAATCGTAGCATATTTCAATTCAACTTGACAAAATGGATTGTGATTTTTATGGCTTAAATGATATAAATACTTCAGAGGAACCAAATAATTCCGAATGGACCTGCCATGAAAACCGACCAACTCTTTTACGAACTGTTCCGTTTCAGCCCGGAAAGCCTGCTGGAGCTTGTCCGCCTGGACGTTCAGGGATCCTACCGCTTCGAGAGCATCACCGTCAAAAGCACGGAAAAGCGCTTCGACGGGTATTTCAAGAGCGACAGCAACGATGGACCCGACATATTCCTTGAAATTCAGGGCTACCGCGACCATAATATTTACTGGCGTTTGTTTCGGGAAATCTGCGCTTTCCATGAGCAAAGGGAAAACGACCGGCCATTTGCCGCCGTCGTCCTGTTCATCGACAACAGCCTGGACCCCGGCAATCCTCCGTTGATCCCGGCGCCGCCCAACCGCCTGGTGAGGTGCGACCTGATCGAATGCCTGAAAAACGTCGAAACCAACGCTACCCCG
>CAZZBE010000391.1:0-3883 GCA_964652715.1 uncultured Desulfobacteraceae bacterium | reverse complement strand
GAATACCGAATCCTCGGATTCAAAAACGTATAGATGATATCCGCCACCAACTGCGTCCCCACGGCCACCAGGACCATGATCATCGTGCCGGCCTCCAGGGCGTTGATGTCTTTATACAAAGCAGATTCCAACAGATATTTCCCCAGCCCCGGGTACCCGAAGACCACCTCCACGATGACGATGCCGCCCATGAGCCAGTTGACGTGGAGCATGATGACGGTGATGGGCGCGATGAGGGCGTTTCGGACGGCGTGCTTGAAAACCACCCGCCAGTAGGGAAGGCCCTTCAGGAAGGCGGTTCGGATGTAGCTGGACCGCATCACCTCGGCCATGGACGCCCGGGTGATCCGCAGGACGTATCCCAGTTCGATGAGGGTGAGGGTGAGCACCGGCAGGATCAGCATGTCGATGCGCTCCCACGGCGCTTTTTCGCCGAAGACCGTGGCCCCCGGCACCCACTGGAGCCAGTGGGCGAAGATCAGGATCAGAAAGATGCCGGTGGCGAATTCGGGGATGACCGAGAACATCATGCCGGAGATGGACAGGGCCCGGTCCCGGAGGGACCCCTCTTTGAGCCCGGCGATAATCCCCAGGAGCAGGGCGATGGGCATGACGATGACAAAGGCGATGCCCGCCAGCACCATGGAATTGCGCAGCCGCACGAAAATGCTTTTCGCCACGGGCCGTCCGGTGCGCAGCGATACGCCCGGGTCTCCCCGGAGGAACCCTTTTTTGAGGGGAATGTACGACTTGGGGCCGCCGCTGGCGGACATCCAGCCGGTCCCCACCACGAAACTCCAGACCTTTTTATCCGACCCCTTTTCCCAGAGCACCGCGCTGTTGTGGGTGTCCACGCCCCAAAAGGCGCTGATCCCTTTTTCGTTCGTCTCCCATCGCTCGTTGTCGACCCGTTCCACCACTTCCCCGTTCTTCTTCCGGACAATGGCGATCAGGTCCTCTCCTTCCATCTTCCACCGGATCAGGTTGCCGTCCTCCCCGACCGCCCACCATTCAACGAACCCGTCGGATGTGGTAATCCGCCTCAATTCCATGTCCACTTTGGCCTCGGCATGCCAGTCGCTGCCCGTCAGCCAGTAGACATACCGAACGTACACCGGCTTGTCCAACCCCATCTGGGCCAGGAAGGAGGCCTCCTGTTCCGGCGTGATGAAGCTGCCCAGGACGTTGCGCGCCACATTGCCGGGAGAGGATTCGGCGATGAGGAAAACCGCGATGGAGACCAGAAACATGGTGAGCAGCAGCAGAAAAAACCGTCGGATGATAAATTTCGCCATACCCAGCCCTTTACCTCGCCGCCGTTCCGCCCCAACCCAGGGAGAATCCGCGGCAGGCCGCCAGGGTCTTCATATTGATGCGGTCCGCGGCGGGGTTCCCTGGGATTGTGGATCGAAGAGACGCGTTCATAAGAATAAGAGATTTTCTGTTTATTTCAGATAATTATCTATCGATACACCACCACGCCGGTTCTGTCGAGATTTAATCCGTTCGGGGGATGCCCGGGGAATGGGGCTCAGGTTTCCCTGGCGAGAAACACCTCGATGCGCTCCTGGAGGATGCCCACCAGCATCCGGTGGTTGTTGTCGGTGATGGCCCGGAGGCTTTTCTGGGTATCCTGGAGGAGTTTTTCCGTCCGGGCCCGAAACGCCGCGTCCCGTTCTCTCAGGGCGCGGATCTCTTCGGCCCGCCGGGCCAGTTGCGCCTCCAGTTCGGCCATCTTCCGGGTCTGCTCTTTCTTCAGCTTTCTCAGTTTCATCCCATGCCGTTCCGATACAAACAGTTAGAAGGACCAATATCCCAAAGCATAGCAGATAATGCCGGGGAATGAAATCCCTTTTGACACCAATCCCGCCCCGTGGTAAATATCCGGCATGAACCCTGCCTTCGACCATATCGTGGACCAGATCAGCTCCGTCGTCCTGGGCAAATCCGACCAGATCCAGCTGGCCCTGGCCTGCCTCTTCGCCAGGGGCCACCTGCTCATCGAGGACCTGCCCGGCATCGGAAAGACCACCCTGGCCAAGGCCCTGTCCAAATGCCTGGGGCTCGATTTCCGCCGGGTCCAGTTCACCAGCGACATGCTGCCGGGGGATATCCTGGGCATCTCGGTCTTCGAGCGGAAATCGAGCACCTTCGTTTTCCACCCCGGCCCCATCTTCACCCAGGTGCTGCTGGCCGACGAGATCAACCGGGCCACCCCCAAAACCCAGAGCGCCCTGCTGGAGGCCATGGAAGAAAAACAGGTCACGGTGGAGGGCGAAACCCGCCTCCTGGAGCCCCCGTTTTTCGTCATCGCCACCCAGAATCCGCTGGAACAGTCCGGCACCTTCCCGTTGCCCGAATCCCAGTTGGACCGGTTTCTCATGCGCATCGAACTGGGCTATCCCGAACGGGCCGCCGAAAAGGAGTTGCTGAAAACCGGCGGCACCCAGCGCCGGGTCGCCGACATGTCGTCTTGCATCCTCAAAAAAAACGTCATCGAGATCCAGGAGGAAATCGGCCGGGTCCACGCCTCGGACGCCTTTTTCGATTACCTCCAGGACATCATCGCCTTTACCCGCACCGCTCCCCATTTTCACGTGGGGCTTTCGCCCCGGGCCGGGATCGCGCTCCTCGGGGCCGTCCGGGCCTGGGCCTACATCCACGGAAGGGATTTCGTGCTGCCCGAAGACCTCCAGACCATCATGCCCTGGGTCATCGGACACCGGCTGAGGTCCGCCGAAGACCGGAGCGAGATCCCCAGGGAACGGCTGCAATCCCTTTTGCTGGAGGTGCCCGTCCCCTAAAACCGGAGGCGCCTGTTCCCTAAAAAAGTTGGATAGACCGCTTGAGCAGAGATTCATGACTGGAACCCCCGCCACAAAAGCGTTTCGAGACCCGGAACTGGCCCGGCGGATCATCGCCCGGATCCGGGACGTCAGCCGAACCCCGATCCGGCTCATGGAGGTCTGCGGCACCCACACCATGTCGATCTTCAAAAGCGGCATCCGCGGACTTCTGCCGGAGACCACCGCCCTCCTCTCCGGGCCGGGGTGCCCGGTCTGCGTCACGGATCAGGGGGAGATCGACGCCTTTGTCCGGCTGGCCCAAACCGAGGACGTGATCGTGGCCACCTTCGGCGACCTGATCCGGGTGCCGGGGAGCGACAGCTCGCTCCAGAAAGAGCGGGCCGCCGGCCGCGACGTCCGGATCGTCTACTCCACCTTCGACGCCCTGGAGATCGCCCGGAACCACCCCGAAAAACAGGTCGTCTTTTTAGGGGTCGGATTCGAGACCACGGCCCCCACGGTCGCCGCCTCGATTGTGGCGGCATCCGCGGAGGGGCTGGCGAACTACACCGTCCTGTCGGCCCACAAACGGGTCGTTCCCGCCCTGTTCGCCCTGATGGAGACCCCGGGGGTCCGCATCGACGGGTTCATCCTGCCGGGCCATGTATCGGTGATCATCGGGACCGACGCCTACCGCCCCCTTTTCGACCGCCACGCCATCCCCTGCGCCGTTGCCGGCTTCGAGGCGGTGGACATTCTGGAGGCGATCCGGCTGCTGACGGAATCCATCGAATCCAACGCGCCCGAACTGGCCAACGCCTACGGCCGGGCCGTGGCGGCGGAGGGCAATCCCAAAGCCCTTTCGGTCATGGATGGGGTTTTCCAAACCCAGGACGCCGCCTGGCGGGGGTTGGGCGTCATCCCGGACAGCGGCCTGGGCATACGGCCCCAATTGGGTCGATTCGACGCACGCAAGGCATTCGACCTGGAGATCGCCGAAACCCCGCCGCCCAACGGCTGCGTCTGCGGCGACATCCTCCGGGGCGTCAAGACGCCGCCGGAATGCGCCCTGTTCAAAACCCGCTGCACGCCCATGG
>CAZZBE010000390.1:0-3914 GCA_964652715.1 uncultured Desulfobacteraceae bacterium | reverse complement strand
TAATTTCAGGGGCTTCCTCATCATCCGGTTGTTGAATTTCAAGTTCTTCTCCCACAACCGTTTGTTGCCCATCCATATCGGTGACTGCAAAATGGAAATGATAATGCCCGGTTTCGGCATGTACCGGTATATCAATATGTTTATGAAAAGTAGTGTTCTTTAAACCTGAAAACTCTGTGAACGTAGTGTCAACTTCCCATTCACCTTCATGTAAGGCACTTTTTTCGTGATCGCCTTCCGGGTGAATTTCAATGGTCACCTTATCAATTTTCCCCTCGGCAACAATCTCCGCCTCAATATGCAAATCGGCGCCTTTATAAGCGATTTTTTCATTATCGTAACCCAGTTCATTTAAAGCGACATCTGGTTTGGAGTTCGTTTCATCATCTTCTTCACATGCGGTAAAAAACAAACTTGCAGTGAAAGCAATTGCGATTAAAAATAATTTTGTTGTTTTCATAATTTTAAAATTTAAGTGGTTTGATTTAATTTGTTTATGTTCATATAGATAGACTCTAATTATTCTTGTTCATTTTTCCTGAGAAGGGAATGGTAAGGTTGAGAATAAAATTCCTTCCCGGCTCAGGTACATTTATCAGCCGATAGTAGCTGGTATGATTGAAATACTTTTTATCTAAAAGGTTTTGAATCTGGAATGAAAATTTCATTTTTTGATTATTAAGTTTTACTTCACCACCCAATCCGAGATTGATCACCTGGTATCCATCCGTTGTTTCTTCAGGAGGAACAATGTTGTTTTGTGGAGCAGTAACGCGATAATCCACAGAAACATAACTGTGCTCTATGAATTTCACCCATTGCTTTTGGTACTTGACATTCAATATTGCAGATAGAGGCGGTGAGAAAGGCAGTGTAAATCCTTTCTTTTTACCTGAAAGCTGCTCAGAGTAGACATATTCACCTATAACTCCCAATTGTAGTGGCTTTATAATATTATAATGCGCATGAAATTCACCTCCATACCGAAATACTTTACTTTGCGTATAGTAATATTTTTGGTTGCTGTTTCCATAAAGCCTGTCATACGCTGAACTTGGATTCAGATATATATAATTTGCAAAGTAATTGATAAAAGGGGTAAAGCCCATCGCATAATTTTTCCGATTCCATTCTATTCCGGCATCTAGTTGATATGAAATTTCAGGTGATAAATCAGCATTACCAACCTCATAACTGAAATGATGATAGTTTATTCCGTTTGCAGCCAATTCTTTTGCTATGGGCATTCGGAAACTTTTTCCAATATGGGTCTTGAACGACCAATTATCTGGGTTGTAATTATAACCAAGTGACCAGGAGATATTAGAAAACCGTAAGTTTAGAGCATCGGCTCTTCCCAGGTATTTCCATGTTGTATCGCTCTCGTTGAATACTGGAGATGGAAACCAATCATGATAACTGTGCGTTATCAATTTGCCGTAATCATATCTAACACCCAGTTGAAGCATATTCTTTTCGGAAAATTTATGTTTGGCGAAAAGAAATCCCCCGGTACTGAATTGCTCAAAAGCCGGAATGATGAATCCACGTCCATCAATCTTATTATCCTGGTATTCACCATTCACGCCTATGGAGATAATATTTCGATCATTTTGATTGTATGTGGCCTTGAGCGTGCCAGAATAAACATATTTTTCAAATTGCCGTTCAAGGTCGGCATCAAAATTCATGGTATCCGGGAAAACTGCCGGCATGTAGCCATGATCAACATATTGGCTCCATTCCTGCCTGAAATTGTGCTGAAAACCCAGGTCAGCTTCAAGTTTGAATTGATCCCTTTTCCACCGGGAGTTGTTTATGACCTTAAAATGATCCACCTGGTGGTATGGATAATGTATATCCCTGGCAGATTTGTCATGGAGTTGATTATCAACATTCCGGGGTTCTAATCCATGTGTATTGGCAAAAAAACCACTTTTACCATTCACAGTGCTTATTTGAAATTTGCTCTGAAATTTTGGCTTCATGATTCCAAAGGAAAGATGCAGATCGTGCTCTTTGCCTGCTGTATTGCGCAGGTGATTCTCGTGCAATGGTGCACGATAAGAGTATATATCCACACTATCGGTGGGCACTTTATAGTCGCCATAATCCAGCGCTGTTGCACGTAATTCCGCATAAAACCAATCTTTTCTGCCAAAGAGCAATAGAGAAGTTCCCAGTGAATTGTTGTTTGATTTTCCTGATAGATCAACTGTTGCACCAAAAGTATTGTCAGCAGGTATATTGTTATTTTTAATATCCACCACACCTCCAATAGCATCTGAGCCAAACATCAGCGAAGCAGGTCCTTTAATTACTTCAACATTGTCAAGGGCATACTGATCAATTTCAAGACCATGTTCGGTTCCCCATTGCTGTGCTTCATGTTTAATTCCGTTCTCAACAACCACAACCCTGTTAAAACCAAGTCCCCGAATAACAGGTTTTGACTGACCCGAGCCGATATCAATCGTAGTAACTCCGGGCAGCCTTTCCAGGGATTTCATCAGGCTGCCACCGAGATGTTGTTTTAGATAATCATCATTCACAATTTCAATATTGAGAGACGTCTCTTTTTTTCTTGTTTCGACATAATGGCTTGTTATGACTACTTCCTGTAAATTTAACTGAGCATCGCTTAATTGAGCATTATAGACTTTATTAGCAGCAATCCGAATGGTGTCGATTTCTGTGGCGTATCCAACATAAGAAATTTTAACTATATAGGTACCCTTTTTTAATCCATCTATTGCATACTCACCCTCCCCTTTGGTAATTGTACCTTTTCCCACAGGAGCCAGAACCACAGATGCTCCTTCCAGTGGTTGATTTTGCTCATCAACGATTAAACCGGATAATTCATAATTATTTTGTCCAAATGCTGATATGAGAAAAATATTCATACAGAAAATTAGAGCGAGAAACTTGCCCATAATACAAAAACCAATAAGATTAAGTAATTACACCCAAAATGTTAGAAGTGAGCGAAAATCGCTCAATTTGGATTAGAAAAAATTTGTATATGGTGGTCCACGGGAAGATTTTGTCGAATAAACTTCCAGGTGTAGCTGGGTTTCTGCAGTTTCATTTTGAATTCCCTTTATTATTGAAAGGTTAGCTTCAAAAACGAAAATTGCAGGCAAATTATGAATCGAGAATTCATATTCGCATATCGGACAATGATTGTCTTCAGTTAGAATACTTAATGCTTCTCCCTGAAGCCCTTGGTTATCAGTGGTATTATTGTTATGGTGGTTATCAGCCACGCTATGTGAATGATGCCAGGCAATGTGGAGAGACTGGAATATAATGGGGAATATAAATAATCCCAATAGTAAGGTAGCGATATGTTTGTTAAACCTCATCAATTCCATTCAACCTTATTTTGACACCTGGCGCATATTCCTTTGATCAGGACTTCTTTTTCTTGTTCCGTATATCCATCAGGCAGTTTTGTTTTCTGTACAGGAACAGATTCCAAACATTGCACTGTATGACATATATAACAATAAAAATGCACATGTTCCCTTTTACGGGTTATTGAATTATCCAGTGCATATTTGACCAATTGATTATCAATAACAATCTTGTGGATTATTTTATTTTCTTCAAGGGCTTTGAAGGAGCGGTAAAAAGTTGAGCGGTCATAATGCCCATTTAGACGCTTCCTTATTTCACTCTCGGAAAGTGGATTTTCCGCTGACATAATAACTTCGATTATTCCCTCCCGGCAACTTGTCCGTTTAAGATTGTGACGGGTTAAAATATCCACTGGTCTCATAATTGCAATATATTTTAAAATGCAATAATGTTGCAAATATAAACATAAATGTTCGGATACCAATATAAATATGAAGAATCTTTCAGCGATAATTTCCTTATTTTACCTGGGAAAATGACATACGGCAGAG
>CAZZBE010000389.1:0-3916 GCA_964652715.1 uncultured Desulfobacteraceae bacterium | reverse complement strand
TACCTGGAACAACAACTCGGCTGGCGATCCGTCTACGCCTACAACGCCGAAAACTTCGGCCCCGACGGCCTCCTCGGCCGAAACTCGGACCGCGAGGTGGTCCTGACCCGCCCCCTCCGATCCAAACTCGTCGAACTCAATCCGGGCCTGCCCGACGCGGCCTACGATGAAGCGGTCCGCCAGATCGCGACCCCCTCCGCCGTCCAGACCCTGTCCGCCACCAACCGCGAAAAATACACCCTGATCCGCGACGGCGTCCCGGTCGCTTTCCGCAACCACAAGGACGAGCGGGTCCGCCAGCGGCTGCGGGTCTTTGACTTCAACCAGCCCGCCAACAACGACTTCCTCTGCGTCCGCGAGCTGTGGATCAAAGGCGACATCTACCGCCGCCGGGCCGACATCGTGGGGTTCGTCAACGGCCTGCCCCTCCTGTTCATGGAACTCAAGAACGTCAGCAAGGACATCCGCGCCGCCTACGAAATGAACTTCAAGGACTACAAGGATACGGTCCCCCACCTCTTCCACCACAACGCCTTCGTGATCCTGGCTAACGGCGTGGACGCCAGGATCGGCTCCGTCACCAGCCGGTTCGGACACTTCCACGACTGGAAACGGCTGGCCGAAGACGAGCCGGGCGCCGTCGATATGGAGACCCTGATCAAGGGCGTCTGCGACAAAGCCAATTTCATGGACCTGCTGGAAAACTTCATCCTCTTCGACGACTCCGCCGGCGAACCCAAAAAGATCCTGGCCCGCAATCACCAGTTCCTGGGCGTCAACCGGGCCGTTCAAGCGGTCCGGGACCGCGGACGCCGCGACGGAAAACTGGGCGTCTTCTGGCACACCCAGGGCGCGGGCAAAAGCTACTCCATGGTCATGTTCACCCGGAAAGTCCACCGGAAACTGGGCGGCAACTTCACCTTCCTGGCGCTCACCGACCGGGACGACCTCGACACCCAGATCTACAAAACCTTCGCCGGCCGCGGCGTGGCGGACAACGACCGCGATCCCTGCCGGGCCGCCGGCGGCGACCACCTCAAAGAACTCCTGGGCCGGCGCAAGTCCCACATCTTCTCCCTGATCCAGAAATTCCACCGGGAGGTGACCCCGGACGAACCCTACACCCGCCGGGACGACGTCATCGTCATCACCGACGAGGCCCACCGCACCCAGTACGGGACCCTGGCCCTCAACATGCGAAACGCCATGCCCAACGCCAGCTACATCGGGTTCACCGGCACGCCCCTGTTCAAGGACGACCAGATCACCCGCCGGGTGTTCGGCGATTACGTCTCCACCTACGACTTCCAGCGGGCCGTGGAGGACAAGGCCACGGTGCCGCTGTACTACGACGCCCGGGGCGACAAGCTCGGCGTGGCCATCGGAGACCTCAACGACCGGATCGCCCAAAAGCTGGAGGAGCTGGAAACCGGCGACATCGACGTGGCCCAGCGGCTGGAGGCGGAGCTGAAACGCGACTACCACATTATCACGGCGGACAAGCGGCTGGATGGGGTGGCCCGGGATTTCGTGAACCATTATTCAACATCATGGGAGACCGGCAAGGCCATGCTGGTCTGCATCGATAAAATCACCTGCGTGCGGATGCACCGGAAGATCGTCAAATACTGGGACCAGCGGATCGCCGATCTGGAAGCGGAACTGAAATGGTCCCCGGACGACCAGGAGGAACAGTACCGCCGCCGGCAGATCGAATGGATGCGCGAAACTCGCGCCGCGGTGGTGGTCAGCGAAGAGCAGGGCGAAGTCGAAAAATTCCGCAAATGGGATCTGGACATCCGGCCCCACCGCAAGTTGATCAAAGAGGGCATGGACCTCCCCGAATCCATGCGCCGACACCCCCAATACCGGAACATGCAGCGGCTGGCCCTGGAAGACGCTTTCAAAGCCGAGGCCCACCCCTTCCGCATCGCCATCGTTTGCGCCATGTGGCTGACCGGCTTCGACGCGCCCTGCCTCGCCACGCTTTACCTGGACAAACCCCTCAAGGCCCACACCCTCATGCAGGCCATCGCCCGGGCCAACCGCATCCTGGAAGGCAAGAACAACGGGATGATCGTGGATTACCGCGGCATCCTCAAAAACCTTCGAAAGGCCCTGGCCACCTTTGCCGGTACAAACGACGGCGGACGGGGCGGCGAGGGGACCGAAACCGATCCGACCCGGCCCGACGCCGAGTTGCTGGCCGGCCTAGACGAGGCCATCCAGAACCTCAAGCAAGCCATCGAGGACCGGCTCCAGCGCCTGCTGCGCCAAAATCCGCTGCGCACCGATTTCCAGCGCCACTATGAAGAGATCGTGGCCGACTACAATCGTGAAAAGGACCGGGGCGCCATCGAAAAGACCTTCGAGGAGTTGCTGCGGTTGGTCGACGAAATGGACGACGAGGAGCGCCGGGCCGCCCGGGAAGGTCTCGATGAGGAATCCCTGGCCGTGTTCGACCTCCTGAAGAAACCCGACCTGTCCGCCAAAGAGATCAAGCGGATCAAATCGGTGGCGGTCCAGCGCCTCCAGACGTTCAAGGCCGAAAAACTCCGCATTCAGCGCTGGCGGGACAAGGAAGCCACCCGGGACGCCGTCCGCCTCGCCATCCGCGATTTCCTCTGGGACGACGCCACCGGCCTGCCCGTGAAGCATTACACCGAAGACGACGTAAAAGCCCGGGCCGAGGATGTTTATGCCCACGTCTTTCATGTCTATCCGGCTCTGCCGTCGCCGTATTATCAGGCATCGGCGATGGCATAAAAGGAGCGACCGTCCCAATATCGGCGATAAGATCGGCAAAAATTGGCTTTGTATGCTTAGTTCAATCGAAATAAACATATGAATTCAGAATATTATAAATTTTATCTAAAACAATAAAATCGGCAAAAATGTATCGTTTTCCCCGCCAAATGACCCCACTGATGCCGCCCGAAACAGATGAGCTATCCGACTTGTCAGCCCGGGTGATCGCCGGGTCCGCGGAGCTGGCAGGACGCCTGCATCCCATCACCCGCCAGGCGGTCGCGGCCCTGCTCACCGTCACGAACAGCTATTATTCCAACCTGATCGAGGGTCATCGAACCCACCCCATCGACATCGAACGGGCCATGAAGGACGATTATTCGTCGGACCCGGTGGAGCGACGGCTCCAAATGATGAGCCGGGCCCACGTCGATGTCCAAAAGGCCATACCGGAACGGCTCGGCGACAGCTCTGAGGAAGCCGCGGTCTCGCCGGATTTCATCCGTTGGATTCATCGACGGTTTTACGAAAAGCTGCCGAACGACATGCATGCGGTAAATGGCGATCACCCGGATGATGCGGCGGCCGTTATCGCGGCTGGCGAATTCCGCCGTCGGGATGTACGGGTGGGCAACCACGTCCCTCCCGCCTATGACGCCCTGCCTGATTTTATGGCGGCGTTTCAGGAGGCTTACCGCTTGTCGGCCCTCCACGGTCAACGCAAAATACTGGCCGCCGCGGCTTCACACCATCGGCTCGCATGGATTCATCCCTTTCTGGATGGCAACGGCCGCGTCGCCAGATTGTTCACCGACGCTTATTTTACCCTCGCCGACTTGCGAGGCTACGGTCTCTGGACCATCAGCCGCGGGCTTGCCCGGCGCCGGAATGATTACATGGCGGCCTTGTCATGGGGAGACGCGCCCCGGCAGGGCGATCTGGACGGCAGGGGGAATCTGTCCGAGAAGGGACTGATCCGATTCTGCACATTTTTTCTGGAAACTTGCATCGATCAAATCGGCTTTATGGGTGGCCTTCTGGATTTGGACGGTTTGATCGACCGGATACGGGGATATGTCCATCTTCGGTTGAGGAAAATGGTTCCAGGGACACAACCGCTGAAATTCGAGGCGACCTATCTACTTGAAGAGGCGCTGTTGCGAGGAAC
>CAZZBE010000388.1:0-3941 GCA_964652715.1 uncultured Desulfobacteraceae bacterium | reverse complement strand
CCACATAGTACAGCGCGGCGCAAATCATTGAACAGGCTATTGCATTGAAGATGGGGATATCCGGACCTGGAAATGGTGTTCAAAGACTTGGGCCGATCGGTACTAGATTCAACGGTTTCCAAAACCTCGGAGGTCTCTCAGCACGCCCGATCCGGTTACTCAGTCACAAACAGCGTGTCCGGATGGTCTCCGACCCATTGGGCCCACGAGGTCCTTTCCATGCGCATGAGGCCGTCCAGCCGCCAGCCGGCCAGCGGACCGGCGATGCAGACCAGGGCGCAGCAATCGTCGAAGGTCATGGGAAACCAGAGGCTTTCGGTTTCCTTGTCGGCCAGGACGAAGGTGGATGCACCCACATCCTCGCCATAGGTCCACCCGCTGGGGGCGAGGGTCAACGGCTGACCGTTGAGGGTTCGGCTGTACACGACAGCCTTTCCGGCCAGGGGTCAGTAGGTGACGGCCACATGCCGGTTTTGGGTCCCCGGATAGACGTCGTTGAACACCTCGCGGCGGCTCAGGTCCGCCGCCGGGTAGGCCCGGCGCTGGCCGTTGTGATCCACGCCGTAGACCGGAAACGTCTCCCCGGCGCCCGGATACCGGATATCCCCGCTGTCGATGACCTCGGGATCATCCACCGACGGGATGGCGTTGAGCCCCAGGCCGAAGTTGAAAAAACCCGGGTTCATATCGAAAACACGGACCGCGTGGGTGATGTCCCACCGCCGACCGGCGCGGTCGGTGATGAAATGGTCCCCCGCGAACCGCCCGGCGGCGGCGTTGAGGGCGTGGATCGCCTCTGCAATCCCCACGCGTCCGTCGCCGCTGACATCGAAGGGCATGTTCTCTTCCGTCCCGACGTCCGCCGCGGCCTGAAGGGACCGTATGGCGACGCCCAGGCCGCCCGACGCGCCGGCGGCGCCCGTCCACGGGGCGGCCGCCAGCAGAACGACCAGCGCCGCCGTCCATACCTGTCTCATGAATCGCTCCTTTCTTTCCGGTGAGTTACTTGAGGATCAGGGTGTCGGCATGGTCTTCCCGCCATTTTCGCCATTCCGTGTCCGAGGACGACCGCTTGGGCAGCCATCGTTTGAAATAGACGCCCTGGATGCCCATGAGCCCCTTCCGGTACGGGTACCACATCGTGCCGGTCTCTTTGTCGTAGAGCACGAAGGTGTAGTCGTAGGTCCAGCCCGACGGGGCCAGGGTCAGCGTCTTGCCGTCGATCTCGCGGCTGTACACAGCCGCCAGGTCCACCAGCGGTCAGTAGCCCACCGCCACGGCGTCGCCGGCCAGCGTGCTGTTGGCCACCTCGTGGTGGGCCAGTCTGGGCACCGAAAAGGCCTTGGCGTCCCCTCCGGCCGCCATGCCGATGACCCGCAGATTCTCCCGGACGCCCGTTGGGTCTTCGCTCAGACGGGAATCGTCCAGGGGCGTGAACGCATGGCGGCCGATGCCGTATTGGAACCGATCCGGTTTGAATCCCAGGGATTGGGCCTGGGTCACGTCCCACCGCTCGCCGTGGCGGTCGACGATATAGGTTCGCCCGCCCTCGGTGTCCACCTCGGCCCGGGGGGCCCGGGGCATGGCGTAGAGGACCGCCGCCGCAATGGCCGACAGGCAGCCGTAAAATATGATTCGTTTCAGCATGGTCGTCTCCTTTTTCTCCAATAACGCCGGCGACCTCGATGGCGCGGCACGTCGCCGCCCCAACCATCGCCTTTCAAAAAAGGAGTCGAAGGAAAGCCCGATTCCTTACACCCCCGACCCGGGATGCCGCCGGCAATTCCTCGTTGACTTCCATGCAAATAAGTTGCATACTGCGCCGGCATTATGACCATTGAAGAAGGAGTTCAGCGGATGAAACAGACATTTTATGTTTTGACGGCGCTTTTGGCGATGCCGGCCATCGGGGCGCCCGGCCCCGCCCGGAGCGCGCAGGCCGGCCCGCTGCGGGTGTTCGTGAGCGTGGCCCCTCAGTCTTCCGAGCGGTTCGCGGAGGCGATGCAATAACCATGGGCGCGCCGGTCATCTCCCTGACAGACGTCCGGTTCTCCCGCAACGGGGAACCGGTTCTGCAAGACGTCAATCTGTCGATTCAAAAAGGCGATTTCACCGCCCTCATCGGCCCCAACGGCGGGGGCAAGACGACCCTGATCCGGCTCATGGTGGGGTTGATCCGACCCGACGAAGGCCGGGTGCGGGTCCTGGGAAAGCCGCCGCGGGCCGTGGCGACGCGCCTGGGCTATGTGCCCCAGAACGCGGACGTCAACGAGCGGTTCCCCATCTCCGTCCTCGACGTGGTGCTCATGGGACGCCTTCAAACCTTCCGGCGCTGGCCCCGCCACTCCCGGGAGGACAAGGCCGCGGCCCGGAAAGCCCTGGAGGCCATGGAGATGTGGGAATTCCGGAACCGCCACGTCGGGGAACTGTCGGGCGGGCAGCAACAGCGGGTGATGATCGCCCGGGCCCTGGCCACCGAACCGGAGATCCTCTTTCTGGACGAACCCACGGCCAGCGTCGACACCAAGCACCAGTCGGAGTTTTACGAGATCCTCAAGGACCTCAACCGCGCCGCGACCATCGTCATCGTCTGCCACGAATTGATGATGATCAACGCCTACGTCAAATCGGTGGCCTGCGTGAACCGCTGCGTCCACTACCACGGCGACGCCGAAGTCACCCAGGAGATGATCGACATGTACCAGTGCCCGGTGGAACTGGTGGCCCACGGTTTGCCCCACCGCGTCCTCAAGGAACACAACGGGGATAAAAGGGCGTCCTCATGATCGAAGCCCTGGGCTACGAATTCATGCGAAACGCCCTGGCGGCCGGTCTGCTGGCGTCCCTCACCTGCGGCATCATCGGGTCCCTGGTGGTGGTCAACCGGATCGTTTTCATCTCCGGCGGCATCGCCCACGCGGCCTACGGGGGCATCGGGCTGGCCATTTACCTGGGGCTGCCCTTCATGGTCGGGACCCTGGGCTTTTCCATGGCGACCGCCCTCGTCATGGCCGCCGTGACCTTGAAAGCCCGTCACCGGTCCGACACCATCATCGGCGTGCTCTGGGCCGTGGGCATGGCCGTGGGCGTGATCTTTACGGACCTGACCCCGGGCTACAACGTGGATCTCATGAGCTATCTTTTCGGCTCCATCCTGGCGGTGCCCCGGACCGATCTCTGGATCATGGCGGCCATGAGCGGGGCCATCCTCATTTTGACCGTCCTGTTTTACCACGACTTCCTGGCCATGTCCTACGACGAGGATTTCGCCCGCCTCCGGGGCGTGCCCGTGACCTTTTTCCACTTCCTGCTGATGGGCATGATCGCCCTCTCGGTGGTCATGATCATCCGGGTGGTGGGGCTGATCCTGGTCATCGCCCTGCTGACCATCCCGCCCTACATCTCGGAGAAATACGTCCCCTCCCTCTCTTGGATGATGATGCTGTCCACCCTGCTCAGCGCGGTCTTTACCGTGGGCGGTCTGTGGCTCTCCTACACCTTCAATCTTACCTCCGGCGCCATGATCATTCTGGTGGGCGGGATGGCCTTTTTTCTGTCGCTCCTGTTCGATTCCGTCCGGTCGCTGGTCCGGTCCGGCCAGGGGAGGCAATGACCATGTGCGGACGGTGCGATTACCCCCGGCTTTTTCGGTCAAAGGGCGTGGCGGCGACCCCCAACCGGCTGATGCTCATGAAGATCGTGGGCGACGGCGCCGCGCCCATGAGCCCCCAAAAGATCCACGACGCCCTGAAGCGGACCCGCCGCGTCAACCGGGCGACGGTCTACCGGATCCTCGAACCACCGCCCCCACCCCCATTTCTTCTGCCGGCGGTGCGGCGCCATGGAATGCCTCGCTCCCGACAGTTTCCAACTGGACATCCGCGCCCTTGAACGGCGCTATCCCGGCGCCATCGAAAAGGTGGAGGTTCGGGTGGACGGCA
>CAZZBE010000387.1:0-3978 GCA_964652715.1 uncultured Desulfobacteraceae bacterium | reverse complement strand
CGCCGCTTTTGGACCGAACCCAATTCTGATGGGCCAGAATGGACCCCGCCGCGAACAACCGCTCATGGACCGGCTCGCCGCTCCGATCCAGGGGGCGAAACTGATCATCCACCGCCAGCCCGGCTTCGTTGATCGGATGGCCCCGGGGGTCGAGAAAATCGTGCCGGTGCCACGCGGCCCGGTCGTCGGGCTGGACCACGGGCAAATCCAGCAGGGTTTCCCGGA
Organism: uncultured Desulfobacteraceae bacterium; assembly: GCA_964652715.1. Lineage (GTDB taxonomy): Bacteria > Desulfobacterota > Desulfobacteria > Desulfobacterales > JAABSP01 > JAABTD01. The sequence goes on along the minus strand of CAZZBE010000387.1, from coordinate 3,753 downwards.
TGGCCTGGCGGTCGCCCCGGAGCCCGCCGCCCAAAAAGCGGCCCGTGGCCAGGATCACCGCGCCCGCATGGAGGCTTTGTCCCCCGTCCGGGGCGGAAATGTCAAGCATAAAATCGCCCGATTGCTCATAACGGACGGCGGCGACCCGGTGGTGGGGAAACAGTCGGACCCCTTTTTCGGTCAAACCCCGGTGAAAAGCGTTTCGGAGCCGCAGACCGGCCACGGACGGGGGAAGGATGGGGATTTCGAAAATGGGAACCCCGATGCGGGCCTGAATATCTTCGAAGACGCGCCGGGTCCGGTAAATGCCTGTGACAGCCGGCAGGCCCACGCTCCGGGCCGTGCCCAGGCAGGCCCGGATGTCGCAGGCCAGGGCCTCCCGGTTCGGTTCCGCTTCCAGGGCCATGGCCAGTTGCTCGGCATACTGCAACCCGTCGCCGCCCGGAAACGGAATGCGGGCCGTGCGCAGCCCGGGCCAACGGTTTCCCATGGCCGAAACGATCTGCCGGGCGCTGAACCCCCGCAGCCCGTCGAAATCCACGATCAGGCTGGCCTGCTTTTCCTCCAGGGCCCGGACCCCGGCCCAGACGGTTTCCGGCGCGCAATAGGTCTGCTTGACGGCGCCCATGGCGATGGGAACCGCTATGTTCCGGTCGGCCCGGCGACGGTAGGGGAGGCGCTGAAGGGCGAGAAACGACAGCAGGGCGTCGAAGGCCGCGGCGATGTCGTCTGACGGAACCCGGGCCAGGGGATGGTCCGGCAGGTCCCGGGCCAGGGCCTTCAGAGCGGCCCAGGGATTGTCCCAGGTTTTGCCGTCTTCGATGGGATGGACGGAGAGCAGGTCCAGGAGGCCGCTGGCGAACAGGATCTCCCCGGTTTCCCCCACCAGGACCGTGTCGATGGACCGCTCGGCGGCGAACAAAGCCGCGGACAGACCGGCGATGCCGGCCCCGACAATGGCCAGATCGCATTCGATGGCGTTATTGGCCGCCGTCCGCATGGCGCGTCAGCCCTCCAGGCCCAGGAAGCCGGAATAGACGGCCTCCTTGAGTTCCGATTGAACGAGCTGGCCGCCCCAGAGAATGGTCCGTTCCCCTTTCCACCGTTCCTGGAGAAACTGCTTCAATTCGGCCTGACCGTCCCGACCCGACAGCTCGCCCCGGTCGCAGAGATGGCCCGTCACCCGCGCCCCGCAGAATGACCCCTGGCAGGCCCCTTTGCCCATGCGGGTCCGAAGCCCCACGGCCTTCAGGTTCGGCCGTCCGCCCTGGGACCGGATGGAGCCGATGACCGAATCGATGACGCTGGCCGGGATCATTTCGCATTCGCACAGCAACGGATCCTCGTGGTCGGGGTGCTTGATCCATTCCCGGGGGGCCAGGCCGGGTTCGGTCCATTCCCAGGCCGGGTCGGTGGGCAGGGGGACGTCCCGGGTCCGGCAGGGACCGCAAACCCCCAGCCGCTCGCAGACCCGGTCGGCGGTCCGTTCCGCCATGAGCCGGTAGGTGGTGAGCTTGCCGCCGGAGATGGTGAGGAAGTTTTCGATGCCGTCCCCGGCGTGATCCACCAGGATAAAGCCGCGGCTCACGGACCGGTCTTCGGCGTCGTTCAGGGTCCGGATCAGGGGGCGGATGCCCGCATAAGCCCGGATGTAGCGGACCGTCTCCATCTTTGGGATCATGGCCCCGGCTTCGCTCACCAGGCGATCGACTTCCCGGACCGTGGGCCGGACATCGGCGGGCACGTCCATCCGCGACGAGGTGGTGCCGAAAATGGAGACCGTGCCGCCCGGGACCAATATGTCGCCGTCCGCCGGTTTCCGCAGCCGGTTGATCACCCGTTCGCTGAGCCGGGCGTGGGTGACGGTCAAGGTTCCCTTGGAATAGACCATGTCCATGTCGGCCCCGGCCATTCGGGCGACCTCGGCGCACCAGGCCCCGGCGGCGCTGACGAACTGGTCGGCCTCCACAAAGACCGCGTCGCCGGTTTCGGTGTTGACCAGGTGGGCGGATTTGAGGCGCCGGCCGTGCCGCTTGAAGCCCACGACCTTGTGGTGGCGCAGGAGTTGGGTTCCGTTTTGATGGGCCTGATGAAAATTCTGAAGGGCGAGCTTGAAAGGGTCCACGGTGGCGTCGGGGACTTCATAGGCGGCGATGACGCGGTTCGACAGGCAGGGTTCCATCTCCCGGGCCTCCCGGATATCCAGGGGATTCGCAGGGATGTTGGCCTTTTCGCACAGCGACGGAAAATCGGCGATGAAATTTTCGTCGTCGCCTTCCACCGCCACGAACAGGCCCCCGGTTTCCTCCACGCACTGGGGGGCGAGTTGCTTCAGGAGGTCCGCTTCTTCCAGGCATTCGGCCGCCACTTCGGTGTCCGACGAGACATATCGCGATCCGCTGTGGAGCAGGCCGTGGTTCCGGCCCGAGGCCCCGGAATTGACATCCCCCTGCTCGACGATGAGGCAGGAGATGCCGCGGAGCGCCAAGTCCCTGGCCAGTCCCAATCCGGTCACGCCGGCGCCGATGATCACCACCTGGGTTCGCAAACAATCCTCCTCGGGGTCGCCTTGGGGGTTGCGCGGGGTCGGTTCAGGTGAACCCCGCTTTCTGTTCATTTTAATGCCACGGACGGACGGATTTGGCAAGAAAAATTTTCAGAAATTGACATTTTTTATCGAATTCTGTTTCGATAAAGAAAATATCTATGACACAAATTGTAATATTAAAGTATATAATCAGTTTTTTATAGAATTTTTCGGAAGAGCGTTCCGTGATCCGCGATTTTTTCGCTTGTGAAAGCCGCATCCGGTTGATATGGTGACAGTCGATTTCGATCGGAAAGGAAACGCCGCCATGGCCAATCCCAAATCGCGACCATCGTCTTCCGAAACCGCTTGCGGATCCGACGCCCTCCTCCCGGACGGCCAGGACGCGCCGCCCCAGACCCTGGGTCAACGCCAGCAGGAAATCCTGGACATCGTTCGGGGGAAGGGGTTCGAATCCATCGAGAACCTCTCCCGACACTTCGACGTCACCCCCCAGACCATCCGACGGGACATCAACAACCTGTCGGCCGTCGGATTGCTGCGCCGCCATCACGGCGGGGCGGGGCTGCCCTCCAGCGTCGAGAATTACGCCTATACCGCCCGGAAGATTCTCTGCCTGCAGGAGAAAAAGCGCATCGCCCACGCGCTGGCCCGGCAGATTCCCAACAAGTCGTCTTTATTCATCAACATCGGCACCACCACCGAGGAGGTGGCCCGGGAGCTGATGGAAAAGGATCGGCTGCGGGTGATCACCAACAACCTGAACGTGGCGGCCATGATGAGCGGAAACGAAAATTTCGAGGTGATCGTGGCCTCCGGCGTCGTCCGCGGCAAGGACCGCGGCATCACCGGCCACGCCACCATCGACTTTATCCGCCAGTTCAAGGTCGATTTCGGCATCATCGGCATCAGCGGCATCGACCTGGACGGCACCCTGCTCGATTTCGACTACCGGGAAGTGGGCGCGGCCCAGGCCATCATCGCCAACTCCCGGAAGGTTTTCCTCGCCGCCGACCACACCAAATTCGGCAGAAACGCCATGGTCCGCATGGCCCACATCCGCGAAATCGACGCGCTGTTTACGGACCGGCAGCCGCCCCGGGAGATCGCCGACGTGCTGGCGGCTTCGGATGTGGCGTTGTATGTGGCGGGTTCTGAACCGTGATTTTTTTGATTAAAGGAGAAACAGGATTGTGACGAATTCA
>CAZZBE010000386.1:0-3980 GCA_964652715.1 uncultured Desulfobacteraceae bacterium | reverse complement strand
GAAGGTGATGATCCTGGGCGGCGGCCCCAACCGCATCGGCCAGGGCATCGAGTTCGACTACTGCTGCGTCCACGCCTCCTTCGCCCTCCGGGAAGAAGGCGTGGAGTCGATCATGGTCAATTCCAACCCCGAGACCGTCTCCACCGACTACGACACCTCCGACAAGCTCTATTTCGAGCCCCTGACCCAGGAGGATGTCCGCCACATCGTCGAGACCGAAAAACCCATGGGCGTCATCGTCCAGTTCGGCGGCCAGACCCCCCTCAACCTGGCGGTCCCGCTTCACAACGCCGGCGTGCCGATTTTGGGAACCCAGCCCGAGTCCATCGACCGGGCCGAGGACCGGGAGCTGTTCCAGGCCATGCTCAACGCGGTGGGGCTCATCCAGCCCGCCAACGGCACGGCCGTAAGCGCCGAGGGGGCCATCGAGGTGGCCGAAAAGATCGGCTACCCGGTGGTGGTGCGCCCCTCCTACGTGCTGGGCGGCCGGGCCATGAAAATCGTCAGCGACCGGCGGGAGCTGGAAAACTACGTCCGGCTGGCCATTCTGGCCTCGCCGGAGCACCCGATCCTCATCGACAAATTCCTGGAAGAAGCCATCGAGGTGGACGTGGACGCCGTCAGCGACGGGACCCACACCATCATCGGCGGGATCATGGAACACATCGAGGCGGCCGGGGTCCATTCCGGGGATTCCGCCTGCGTGGTGCCGCCCCATTCCATCGACAACGAAATGCTCGACAGGATCGCGGCGGCCACCAAGGCCATGGCGGCGGAACTCAGGGTGGTGGGCCTCATGAACGTCCAGTACGCCATCAAGGACCGCCAGCTCTACGTGCTGGAGGTCAACCCCCGGGCCTCCCGGACGATCCCGTTCATCAGCAAGGCCACCGGCGCGCCCCTGGCCAAGATCGCCGTCAGGGTGATGCTGGGCCGGACCCTGCCGGACCTGGGACTGACCGCCGACCCCGTTCCCACCCATGTCTCCGTGAAAGAAGCGGTGCTCCCCTTCGACCGGTTTCCGGATGTGGACGTTCTGCTGGGACCGGAGATGAAATCCACCGGCGAGGTCATGGGCATCGACGACCGGTTCGGCCCGGCCTACGCCAAGGCCCAGTTGGGCGGCGGCCAGAAACTCCCCCGGTCCGGGTCGGTCTTCATCAGCGTCATCGACAAGGACAAGCAGATCATGGCCCCGGTGGCCGCCCATTTCTCGGAAAACGGCTTCGACATCGTCGCCACCCGGGGCACCGCCGACTACCTCCGGGCCCGGGGCATCCCCGCCCGGACCATCAACAAGGTCTCCCTGGGGCGTCCCCACGTGGTGGACGCCATCAAAAACGGGGAGATTCAATTCATCATCAACACCGGACCGGGGTCCCGGTTCCGGGGAGACGGCTACGCCATCCGTCGGGCGGCCATCCAGTTCGGCATCCCCTACGCCACCACCATCGCCGGCGCCATGGCCATGTACCGGGGGATCATCGCCGTGACGCGCAACGCCCTGTCCGTCAAAACCATCCAGGAGTACAACAGCCAGGAAAAATGAATCCTTTAAACGACGAACGCGAAAAGCCGCGGGAAGCCTGCGGCGTTTTCGGCATCCATGGCCATCCCGAGGCCGCCAAGGTCTCTTATTTCGGACTTTACGCCCTTCAGCACCGGGGGCAGGAAAGCGCCGGCATCGCCGTGGTCGACGACCGCCGGATCATGGCCCACAAGGGCATGGGGCTGGTCTCCGACGTGTTCGACATGGACCAGCTCGAAGAACTCCGGGGAAGCGCCGCCATCGGCCATGTCCGGTACTCCACGACGGGCTCTTCCATCTTTTCCAACAGCCAGCCCTTCGTGGTTCACCACCACGACCGCTCCTACGCCGTGGCCCACAACGGCAACATCGTCAACGCCCAGGAGCTGAAGCGGGAGCTGGAAGACGCCGGGTCGATCTTCCAGACCACCATGGACAGCGAGATCTTCCTGCACCTTTTGGTCAAGAACCTGAAGCTCGGGTTCAAGGGGTCGCTGGTGGAAAGCGTCCGGCAACTCAAGGGCGCGTTTTCCTTCGTGGTGCTCACCAGCCGGGGGGAGGTCATCGGCATCAAGGACCCCAGCGGGTTCCGCCCCCTGTGCCTGGGCAAGCTCAACGGCGATTACGTGCTGGCGTCCGAGACCTGCGCCCTCGATCTGGTCAACGCCGAGTTCGTCCGGTTCGTGGACCCCGGCGAGATCGTCATCATCAGCGACAAGGGGATCGAGTCCATCAAGGCCCAGGAGCCGGCCCGCAGCGCGTTCTGCATCTTCGAGTTCATCTATTTCGCCCGGCCCGACAGCAACATCTTCGGCCGCAACGTCTACATGGTCCGCAAGGCCCACGGCCGCCGGCTGGCCCGGGAAGCCCCGGTGGACGCCGACCTGGTGATGCCCTTTCCCGACTCGGGCAATTACGCGGCCATCGGGTATTCCGAGGAATCGGGCATCCCCTTCGAGATGGGGATGATCCGGAACCACTACGTGGGCCGCACCTTCATCCAGCCCACCCAGTCCATGCGGGACTTCGGGGTCCGGGTCAAGCTCAATCCGGTGCGGGACCTGCTCAAGGGCAAGGAGATCATCATCATCGAGGATTCCATCATCCGCGGCACCACGGTCCGCACCCGGGTCAAGGCCCTGCGGGAGCTGGGGGTCAAGAAGGTTCACATGCGGGTGTCCGGCCCGCCCCACCGGTTCCCCTGCCATTACGGCATCGATTTTTCCACCAAGGGCGAACTCATCGCATCCCGGAAATCGGTGGACGAACTCCGGGGCCACCTCGGCCTGGACAGCCTCTATTACCTGAGCCTGGAAGGGCTGCTGGAATCCACCGAAGTCGAAGATCCCGCCAACTGTTTCTGCAAAGCCTGTTTCGACGGCTGTTACCCGGTGGCCTTCGACGACGCGCTGTCCAAAGACTGCCTCGAACGGCGGTAGCCGAACATGAAAAAACGCACCGTCTCCTTTTCCCGCGACACCACCAACATCTTTTTCCACCTCCTGACCGCCTGCAACCTGACCTGCCGCCACTGCTACATCAACCCGGACCAGCACGGCCGAAAGACCCTGCCGCAGGAGACCATCGAAAAATGGCTGGCCGCGTTCGCCGGCAAAGACCGCCCGGCGGGCGGGGCCAACGTGATTTTCCTGGGCGGGGAGCCCACCCTTCATCCGGATCTCCCCTTCGCCGTGAAGACCGCCAAACGGCTCGGATACGGGTCCGTCACCATCGACACCAACGGGTATCTTTTCCACAACATTCTGGACAAGGTAGCGCCCGGCGAGGTCGATTATTTCAGCTTCAGCCTGGACGGCCCCTCCGCTGAAACCAACGACCCGTTGCGGGGCGACGGTTCCTTTGATCGATGCACCGCCGGCATCCGCGAGGCGGTCCGGAAAGGGTTCGACGCCAGCCTGATCTACACCGTGAGCCGGGACAATATCGCCCACCTGGACGGGATGCCGGCCCTGGCCGCGGACCTGGGCATCGACCGGTTTTTCATCCAGGTCATCGGCATCCGGGGAAAGTCGGCCGATACCGAAAACCCGCTCCAACTGACCCGCGGGGAATGGACGCGGGCCGTTCCCCCGGCGGCCCGGGCCGCGGCCGGCAAGGGCGTGACGACCATCTATCCCAAGGTGTTTCTGGAAGACGGCGAACCGTTCGAGTGCGCCGGCGCCGTGGCCGACAACTATTTCATCTTTCCCAACGGCCGGGTCTACCGGTGTCCGCTGTGCGAGGACTTCCCGCTGCACGGCTTCGCGTTTGACGGCGACGCCCTCGTTCCAAGGCCCAGGCTGACCGAAACCGACCTCTTCGGCCTGACGGTTCCCGAAGGATGCGTGATGAACAAACTGATCCAGCCCGACAACATCGCCTACGGCCCCGACGGCCGGCCCCTCTACCGCATCGCCTGCTGCATGCTCAAGGAAGAGGTCCGGCCTGATGA
>CAZZBE010000385.1:0-3992 GCA_964652715.1 uncultured Desulfobacteraceae bacterium | reverse complement strand
CGCCCTGGGAATCGGGATCAACCACTGAAAGCCCTGTAAGGGCGCGACATTAAGATTCATTTTGTCCAAATGTCGGCAAAATATATGCCGCCCTTACAGGGCCATCCCCAAAATCCGTTATAACCAGAGAATATTAATCCAGAGAGGAGAGACCATGCGAATCACATTAGAATTGCCGGACAACATTCAATCATTGCCGGATGAGGAACAGAAAAAACAAATACTGGAAGCGTTTCAGATTTGGCGCGAAGACAGAAACATACAAACGACACAGAATGAAAACAAATGCTCAAAATGGGCTGATATCGCGAAAAGAGTGGAAAGCGACCCTGTCCATTTAGAAGGATACAGCGAACCATTTAAACGGGATATGAAAGAATTCAGAGATAATTTCGAATTTAAACACGACCTGCATTGAGGCAATCACGAAGCCAAATCACGCCTGATCCCGCAACACCAACCCCCCCGGCAACGACTCCCCGAAAATGGCGCTTTCTTCCTGCCTGGCCAGGGCCGTCACGGTCCGGAGGGGCCGCAGGGCGTCTTCGGAAACGCCGTTTTCTTTGAGCCATCCCACAACCCGATCCACCGCGTCCGCCGGCAGGTCCCGGCTCCGGTCGCCGGTTTTCCGGGTCATCTGGATCAGCGCCGGGACGACGCTCTCCCGCTGGGCCTTGGACGCCCAGCCGGTCTTCAACAGTCGGTCGATCCAGGGCATCACGGCGTCGGGCGGGACGACCCGGTCCACCGGGCCGTAGAGGAGTTCCCGGGCCCCGATCCGGGAGAGGGACCAGAAATGCTGGGGCCTGGCCTTCTTGGGGTCCAGCTCGGCCGCCAGTCCGTTTCCCCATTTGGCCTTCTCCTTGACCAGCAGCTGCTCCATGCCGGCCGCCGCCATCCACATCTCCAGATGCTCCTGGGGCGGGAGTTTCTTTTTCGGTTTGCTCCCCTTTTTGGGGAGCATGACGGGAGAGAGTTCCTGGGTGAACTGCCGCTGCTGCCCCGGCTGAAGGCCGCCGGCCACCCGCCGCCACAGGATCCACCACTCCGACCGGACCTGGGGGTTGTTGGCATGGATGGGGCCGTTTTTGTAGATCTTCCACAAGGTCTTCATCCGATGGGGATCGAACCCCTCGCCCAGCCCCGGCCGCAGGCAGAACCCGGTCAAATTGAGCCACCGGCTCTCGGCCTTGACCGACGCCTTCCGCCGGTCGATCACCTCCAGAAGCGCGTCGGCCAACCGCCGGATAAGCCCCAGGGGCCAGTCTTTTTTGGGCCGGTCCACGGCGGCGGCGATCTCCTTGACCAGGCCGTCCAGCCGTTTCGGATCGCCGCCCTCCGCGAAGGCGTCCCCGACCCGGCCGCGGATATCGGCCACCAGGGATTCGTCGAAGACATTCTCCTCGGACACCGTCATGGCCTCGGCGGGAGCGGTCGCCGCATCCCGGAGCTGGAACTGGAGCCGCCACCGGTGATCCGACACATGGGACCGGCACCAGAGGGCCAGGGTTCCCATTTCGGTGTATTCCGCGGCCACGCCGACGGGGATGGCGGTCCTGATCCCTTTTTTCCCGTACTGGATCACCGTCTGGATGGGCGGCAGGGGCGTGAGGGAGTCGTCCACCCCGATGATGTCGCCGCACCGGTCCCCGGAGCGGTAGGAGGAGCTGTAGACGTCGAAGGCCACCGGCTGATTGGCCAGCACCTCGAACTTCCGGTCCGGCAGGTCGATGCGGGAGCCCTCGTCCAGGCCCCGTTCCACGAGACAGATGGCCTGATCCCGGCGTTTCTCCCCTTCCGCGTCGCCGGTTTCCACGCCCAGGTAGTAGGCCCGGGCGCTGCCGCTGCCCACCCGGACCCCCTGCCCCATCTTGACCAGCCCGTAGTAGGCGGCGCCCAGGGAGACCGCCAGGTCCGGGGAAGGATTCTCCATGATCCTGGGCACGGCCGCGTCATCGATGTCGAACCAGTGGCGGACGGCGGCCCGGATCCGCTCCTGGACCACCTCGGCCTTGAGAGAGCCGCCGTTGAAAAGAATGAGATCGGGGCCGGGGTTCTCCCGGTCCAGGGTGGCGGCCACCGTGTCCCGGTGCCGTTCCAGGAACCGGCCCAGGTGGCGGGTGATGGCCGGATCCTGTTCGTAGGGGAGGCCGAATTCCGTGATCCCCTTCCGGGCCGCGGATTCGCCGGCGGCGTCCGAAGCGACCAGGGGGAAAAACCCCTCCAGGACGGACCCTTCCACCGCCGACCGGTCGAGGGTCGCCGACAGGGTTTCGGCGATGAGCTTCCGGCCCTTGCCCATGAGGGTGATCTTCCGCTCGTCGGCGTCGCCGTCCAGGATCGCTTCCTTGGCCTGGCGGCACTGGTGGCAGAGGGCCTTCCACCGGTCGGTGGACAGCGACTGGCGCTTGCCCGAGAACTTCCGCTCCACCTGGCGGGCCAGGGCCAGATCGATGTTGTCGCCCCCCAGCAGCAGGTGGTCGCCCACGGCGATCCGCTCGAACCGGGGGCTGCCCTCGGCCTCCCGGAGGGTGATGAGGGTGAAGTCGGTGGTGCCGCCGCCCACGTCGCAGACCAGGATCAGCTCGCCGGGCTGGACATGATCGTCCCAGTCCTTCTCATGCCGGATGAGCCAGTTGTAGAAGGCCGCCAGGGGCTCCTCCAGCAGGGTGACGTTCTCCAGGCCGGCCTTGGCGGCGGCCTCCACCGTCAGGTCCCGGGCCACCTCGTCGAAGGAGGCGGGCACGGTGACGATGACCACCTGGTTTTCCAGGTAAAGGTCGGCCTCCTCCCCCAGGGTGCTGTTCCAGGCCCGGCGGATGTGGGCCAGGTAGGCGGCGGTGGCGTCCACCGGCGAGATTTTGTAGACCTCCTCCCCGGAGCCCCAGGGCAGAATCCGGGACCGGCGGTCGGCCTTGGAATGGCAGAGCCAGCTTTTGGCCGACGAGACCAGCCGGGCCGGCACATGGGCGCCGTGGTCCCGGGCGAAGGCGCCCACGAAATGTTCGGGATGCTTGTCCCAGGGGATGGTCACCGCATCCTGGGCGATGTCGTATTCGCCGGGGATGTAAAGGAAGGAGGGCAGCACCGGCAGGCCGGCGAACTCGCCGGGGGCGGTGAGCTGGGGAGTCCGGAAGATGCGGATGGCGTCGGCGTCTTTTTTCCGCTCCGACGCCAGATCGACGCAGGAGACCGCCGAGTTGGTGGTGCCCAGGTCGATGCCGACGATGTAGCGTTTGTCCAATTCTTTTTCCACGGGCATTACAGACCGACGCCTTCTTCCGTTTCGGCCTCCCCGGCCGCTTCGGGGGGCGCCCCGGCCTGCTCCCGCACGTTGAACTCCAGCTTCCACCGCTGATCCGCGTCCTCCCGGGCGACGCACCAGATCTCGAGGGTGCCGATCTCGGTGACGTTGATCTCCAGGTAGACGGGGATGGCCGTGCCGGGCTCGCCGTCGAGGGTGGTCTCCACGGTGGTGATCTCCTCGACGTCCTCTTCCCAGTCGTCCACCACCGCGCCGATGGGATCTTCCAGCCGGACGGTGGAGCCGAGAAAGTCGAACTTCACCGGTTCCCCCACCATGAGGACGAACTCCTGATCCTCCATCCGGGCCCGGGTCCCTTCTTCCATGCCGAAGGGGGCCACGCAGAGGGCCTTGATGGGCGCCGGCATTCCCGGCACCGCCGGCATGGCCGCGGCCACGCCGATGTAGTAGGTCCGGTTGAGGCCGCCCCGGATGCGGATCCCCTCCCCTTTCCGGGCCAGGCCGTAGTAGGCCGCGCCCCGGGCCACGGTGAGGTCGAAATCATCGGTGAGGATCTCCCGGAGACCGGCCCCTTCGCCGCCCCAGGACCGGATGACGTCCAGCACCTGGGTCCGGACCGTCTGGGCCTTCATGACCCCGCCGTTGAAGAGGATGGCCGTGGGCAGGTCCGGGCCCTGCTTTTCCTGGCGGTTGAGGAAATGGGCCAGGTGGTGGGTGATGGCCGGGT
>CAZZBE010000384.1:2198-3997 GCA_964652715.1 uncultured Desulfobacteraceae bacterium | reverse complement strand
TCCTTGAACAGGTAGGACAGGCCCAGGTTGATCTCCTCTTTGTCCTCGGCTTCCAGCAGATTGGCCGTATCATAATACATCTCCTTGTCCGCGAGGTATTCGGCGGTCGCCTTGAAGCCCCATCGCCGGGCTTCCAGACGCGCCAGGTAGGAGGCCCCGTACCGGCCCGGCAGTTCCTTGCCGTCAAAGGCCTCGATGTCGCTCCCGTTTTCCGTGTCCTGGAGGGTCATGTTGCCGGACAGGGTGAAATAGTTTAAAAACCGGATGCTCACAGAGGCTTCGACCCCGGAAACGACCGAGCTGGAGATGTTTTCGGAGCGGCCGATGCCCCGGGCGTCATAGACCCGGGTGATCAGGTCGTCCACGTCGCTCCGGAAATAGGCGACATTGACGGCGATCCGTTCCAGAATAGCCTCGGAAAACATCCATTCGGCCTCGGCGCCCACGTCCCAGTTCACCCCTTCCTCCGCCTTCAGATCCAGGTTGCTGATGAAAAACCCCCGGTCGCCGAACAGCTCGAAAAAAGAGGGCTCCCGGACGTACCGGGCCAGATTGGTCTTGAGCGTCAGCCAGTCGAAGGCCCGGTAGCGGATCCCGATCTGTGGGCTCCAGTAGCTTTCGTCCGAATCGACCGCTTCCAGCTCGACGCCGAAGTCCGACGTTTCGCCCTTCAGCTTGTTGTCGATGTGGGTGAAGCGGAGGCCGGGGGTGACGCTCAACCGACCGTCGAACAGGAACAGGGAATCTTCCAGACCCAGGATGAACAGAGTCCGGTCGCTGTCGTGGCCGATATGCTGGCCGGTCAGATCCTCGGGCTCGTAGGTCTCATGGCGGAGGTCGGCGATGAGGGCCAGCGTGTTGCTGTCCGTCAGCCATTCGGCGTAGGTGTTGACGCCGTAACGGAGAGTGGTGTTCCGTGTGTGGGACTGGCCGAGGCCCACCTGGCCTTTCAGATCCTTGTATTCTTCATCCATCCAGCTCAGGTCCAGGCGCGTGGCCGTGTTGAGGTGGAGGGCCGTCAGGTCGTCCAGGGTGAATTTCAGCGTGGTGATGTTGCGGCGGGTGTCCAGGTAGGTTTCATTGTCCGGGGAGTTGTTCCAGGCGGCGATGCCCTGGTCCTTTTCAAACCACTGGTTGACCAGGCTCGCGCGGACCGTGTCGCCCACATCCCAGCCGACCTTGCCCAGCAGGTTGATCTGCTGGATCTGGGCGTTCTGGCGATCCTCCCATCTGTCGTCATCCGGATTCCAGAGAGTCCCCTTGGTGTTTTTGTATTCGAAATCATTTTCCGTATCCAGAAACTCGGCGGAAAACAGGTAATCCCAACTCCCGGGCTTGTGGTTGAGAAACGCCGACCCCTTAAACGTGTCGAAAGACCCGTACCCGACGGAGACATTGCCGTTAACCCCCCCTTTCGACCGCAGGGTCCGGATGTTGACAACGCCGCCGATGGACGCCTTGCCGAACTGGATGGGCGCGCTGCCCCGGTAGATCTCGATGGCGGCCACATCGGACAGGGAGATGTTGCTCAGGTCCACCCCGCCTCCCGAAGCGTCGTTCAACAGAACGCCATCCAGGTAGATCATCACCTGCTCGCTGGTGGAGCCCCGAAGCGACACGCTGGAAAACGTGCCAATGCCGCCGGACTGGCGCACCTGGATGCCGGCTTCTTTTTCAATCACCTGGGCGAGATCGGTCATCTTGCCTTCAAAGGTCTCCCGCTCGATAACCGTGAAAAAGACCGGCGTCTCTTCCAGGGCCACGTCGCCGGTCCGGAAATCCGACTCTTCGCCGGCGGC
>CAZZBE010000384.1:0-2098 GCA_964652715.1 uncultured Desulfobacteraceae bacterium | reverse complement strand
ACAGCGGCGGGCCCGTTCCCGTTTTTCACGGGATTCCCCTGGAAGCCCCGCTTTGGGCGGGGCGCCCGGACAAATTCTTGGGATCATTTTCTAATTCAAATGTGCGGGGATGTCAATATCTATTTTCCCCCGTTAATTCAAGCCGACCCCCAGCGGCCCGGCCAGAAACCCGGCGTCGATTCTGGCCAGGGCCGCCTTGTTTTTTCCCACCCACGCCCGCAAGCAGCGGGCCAGCGAGGGGTTGTGGAACTGGATAACCTCCCCGAGGGTGTTCAAATCCTGCTGAACGCGCCAATACAGATGCATGGTTGCCTCCTTCCTTTCGATTCGCCGTCAGGCGATCCGGGTCGCCGAGGTCCGGGTGAAACCCGTGACGCCCATAAAAATCACGAAAAAGGGCTGGGCGACGCCCACATCATCGAGTTGAATTTCATTTCCGTTTTCGTCTTCCAGATGGTGGGCGAACATCTCCATGCTCCTGCGATAGATCTTTCCCACGCTGGACACTTGAAATTGCTGATCTTGAAACGGTTTCATCTGTTGCTTCCCCATTCGTTTTCAGATTTTCCTGGAAAACCCCGACAGGAAAGCCGGCAACCGCGCCGCTTCCGCGGGGCCGACCACGATTTCCCAACCCGGGATGGCGGCTTCCAGCTCCTCCTGAAACTGCGCGTTCCGTTGCGAAATGACCAGTTTCCGGTGCCGCACCCGGTCCCCGATCCCGGTCTTTTCGATGAAGCGGGCGGCACGCCTGCTGTCGAGTTTGCCCCGCTGGGTGCTTTGGATGCAGTGGTGGCACCAGCACAGCACATCCGACTCATCGATGCGGTGGACGCACAAAAAGACCGGGGTCCGGGCTTCCTCCGCCGCCAGGCAGAGTTTGTGATAGGTCAGGGCCCAGCTCGATGTCAGCAGGACGGGCGCGTCCGGACCCGGATGGCCGAATTCGTAGACGCCTTCGGGCGCCATGGGCGGGGCCTGGGGGTCGGTGAAAAGCTCCATCCGTTCCAGCAGCAGCGGGAACAGGGTTTCGCCCTGGAAATCGGACAACACGATGACGCCGGCGTATTTGGCCGCGAACATGGCGGCCATCAGGGTTTCCATGGCCGGATTGTCGGTCATTTCGCAGGGAAAGACGATGGTGGGAAAGCCCAACGCCTGATCGCCTCGCAACGCGGCCCGGCGGATGTGGATCTGGTCGTAAAACGCCTGGCGCAGTTCCCTCGACCCCGGATCCAGAAAGATGTCTTCCACCCCGGCGTCCCGCAGTCGGTTCGTCAGGTCCGCCAGCGCTTCGACGCCGTCGGCCCGGGCGACCAACGGACATCCGTATTCGGCCGCCAGGCGGGCCATTTCCTCGGCCGTGTCCGGCGTCGCCGCGTGGATCAGGGGGGTTCGGTCGCCGCAGACCGCCAGGGCCGCCGACAAAGCCCCGGGATCGCCTTCGCCCATCAGGATGAGGTGGGCGTCGCTGTTTCGGCGGATCGTAGCCGCCGCATCGGCGTAGCGCCGCGGATCGCCCGAATCATACCGAAGCGTGATCAGTTCGGGCCGAAGGGACAGGCCGATGCGCCGGTATCGAAGCGCCCGAAACCGCAACAGACGGGCCGCCGTTTCCGCCTCGTCCATGGCGTCGCTGACGAGGACCGCGATGCCCGGGGGATGGCGAAACCGCTTTTCGTGGCGGAACAGCACCGTTTCGCCGCCCACCGTCACGGCCCGGTCGCCGACGCCGATGGTCACCTCGCGAATGGGGGGTTTTCCGGCGTCCGCGATCTTCGCCCTGACCTCTTCGGACACGTAGGGACATTCCGAAAGGTCCATGGTCCCCGAGGCGATGTTCATGGCAAAGGCCAGGCAGGTGGTGAGGCCGCACTCGCGGCAGTTGGTTTTGGGCAGCAACTTGAATATTTCGATCCCCGTGAGCGCCATTTTTTTTCCTCCGTTACGATTGGAATCAGGTCCCGGCAGCCCGCGAATCGTTCCCGCGGATCGCATGCCCCCTCGCCGCGCCGTCATCCGGGGAGACGGGACGCAGGGGAAACACCATCAGATCGCCTTCCGGATGGACCGACACCCGGGCGTCGATGCCGTAAAC
>CAZZBE010000383.1:0-4019 GCA_964652715.1 uncultured Desulfobacteraceae bacterium | reverse complement strand
GAAGCTTACTTGCGGAAACTCAAAAAGAATAATTGAGGGCGGCGGCGTAGTCCCATGGCGGTTTTGATATTTGCCAACGCGGACTCGCGTGTGACGCCATGGGCCATGCATCCTTGGCGTTACGCAAAAAGCCGGAAGCGTTTCCGCCTTCGGCATTTTTCTCCAAGTACGATGTCAAAGTAAACGATCTCTTGGCGGTTCGCCGTTCCTGCTTCAGCCTGTCCTCTGTTTTTCGAACATTTTTTGGTCATCAAGCGACGGCAGTCCGCGCAAGAATTCCGGTGCGAAATCGGCGCCGTTTTCCCACTCAATGGTATTCGCGGAGATGTGGAATTTTTTGAAAGTATCGATATCTCTCAAAGGCGCGAATACGCCTTCGTCCAATTCTTCGCTTAAATCCACAATTTTTACAAGACCGTCGTTAAAAGTTATCTTTATCTTATATTTTTCGACGTATGTCGCATTAACGCCCCAAATCATAAAGCCTCCTACACGAGGGAGTAATCTTTTGAAAAGGTTGCTCATCCTCCCTTGATCGTCACCCGTGAATGAATAAGATTCAGTCGGGGTTTTACAGGGAATTCGTCCAGGGGTATTGTTCTTTAATGATCTTTCCATCTTGTTTCAAACTCGATTTGGATTCGCTCAACAAATTCACGAGCATTCTCTAAAGCCTGCTCACATTGCTCCTTCGTTGGTTCATACATGTCGCCGTAATCAGCATCCTGCCGCAAATCAAAAAGCCGGTGAAGCCACTTAGAGAATGTTCTGTCAATTCTGCCGGTCTTTACAAATTCACGATCAAAATAAGATAATACGCCGCTATGTTTTCTAATTTTCACCCCATCAAGAACAATCAATACTTGCGTCGCATAAAACATTGCATAATATGCTCGATTAATGGCGCCGCGATAATGGCCGGCGTTCATCAAAAGAGCCGATTCCGAAATTGCTTCATCCGCCTGCCGAATTCGATATCGGCATAATTCTAAAATGTTTTGGTTTTCATTCACGCGGCGACGCCTTCGGTTCGAATCGCGTGAATCAGAGAACTGCTCGAAACAGGACCATGTTCAAAATTGCTTTGAGATATGACTATTGTCGAAATATGAATGTCATAAGAAAGCCCCACTTCCCAGGCAATGTCGCTTATGGCAAGTCGATCTTCCCGTTTTATTTCAGGCAGGACGACGCAGACGTCAAGATCGGATTCGGACGTCTCCTCGCCTTTTGCATAAGAGCCAAACAACCAAACACGGGCCTCCGGAAATGTTTTTCGCAACTTTTCTGAAAAGTTATTTAGTATTCTCAAGTGTCTTTGCATGGTTCACTTTTCCTTTCGCCCCGGTCCTCGCTTCTGGGCTTCAACAGCCTTTGGACAAGATTTTCACCCTTGCCTCGTCCCCCGCAGACCCCTTATCGGATCTGTCGCCAACATGGGCGCCGGCTTCGACTTGTTGATACAAGTGATGATTGCCTCGGGGCCGTTCTCAGGAACCTTGCTTTTTCTTTCCTCTAACTCCTGACGAAGCGCGAGGTAATGGCGGTAATCATTCGCCCAGTCCACAAACGAGCACTCATCTCCCAACTCACCTTGGCTGTATCGAATATAAAAAGTCTCAGAGTTCATTTTGAGCTGGTTTTCATAAGCGCTCAACCTTTTGGTTACGGCAACCAGCGCATCCAACGGGGAGGTGTATTGAATTGTTTGTTTTTTCATTTACGACCTCGTTATTTAAAAACAAAAATCACCTTGATGGCCATATATCCTATTTCGTTTTTCTATTCTAACACTTTTAATGTATATCACAGCCCATCACAAAAATCACACGAATCACAGTTCAAAAACGCAAAAAGCCGGAAGCGTTTCCGCTTCCGGCTTTTTGTTTTTAAGCTACGATAAGGAAGAAATATAATCCTTAGAAGCTGAGGGACAAACGGGAACCAATTTCATAAGGATCGGCGTCATCATTCCCGTTATAAACGGCATCACCAGCAAACAAGTAAGCACCAACAACATCCAAATTCATGCCTTCGATCAACTTGTAAGTGATAACCAAGTCCACTTCAACACCTAACTCATCCTCTAAAGAGCCGGTGGTTGTGTTCCCTGTTTCTTCAGCAAGTTTGGCCCACCATGCGTCTAAAGAAATCTTCAGTTTATCCATGGGCTTGACGGAAGCCCCGAAATTTGCAGCCATAACATTTGTAATGCCGTCTGCAGGGGAATTTGTCGGAACGAGCACATCAAACATGCCCCACCCCATGATTTCACCCCAGTAATAGGAGCGCCCATCCGGAAGCTGGAAATCATCCCTGTCACTATCCAGCGGATCATCATCACCGCTTGCATAGAAAAACTCGCCGTGAACATCACCCATGCCAAAATCAAATCCAAATCCAACAGCCCCTAGATAACCAGAAATATCTTCAGAATTTGAACTGGCAAAAAAGTCTCGATCACCGCCACTATAAATCCCAGTCAACCAAAGGGAAAATGCATCAAAATTCATATCGATGTCCAAACCGGCCCAGTAAAGATTGTATTCTTCGTATACGCCCCCGGAATACTTGAAAGCGTTATCCGAATAAGCATAAAGAACATAGGGGTTAATTGTGAAATTGCCGGCTGAAAAAGAAGGAGCCAAAGCATAATAATCAAGGTCCATTGCATTGTCAGATTGGCCGCCTTCAAAGTTTTTGATCCACATGAAGGGGATAGACATCCCATCACCTTGATATCCTACGACCAAACCAGCAAAATCAGTATCTATCAAAAAGCCTCTAGCCAACCTACCGCCCTGAATACCAACTTTCGCAAACATCGGTCCCAATTTGAAATCGGCGTAGGAATTCTTTATTTCGATGTTGGCGCCGTCGGCCCCTATATCAGTCCATTCATTACCTGGCCCCTCTTGTCTGCCTGCCCATAAATCACCGCCTCTGCTTTTTCCCCAAGAACCATCAAATTCAAACTTATTTACGAATTTTAGATTCTCATGGAAAACAGCCGTGTAGTAAAGGCGGGTTCTTGTATCGACAGCAGTCCAATCTCTGGAAGGCGGTTCAACATCAGTTCCGTCAAAATTCTGTTGTGTATAGAACCGCGTCCGCCAATACCCCCCAAACTGATGCTCCATAGCCATCGCCGGCACGGAAAACATCAACACCAGCAACGCCGCAAAAACCAATAAAGCGACTCTCTTCATCTTCTTCCTCCTTCATTGAATTGATCGATTGAACCAACCTAATAACTCATCAAATAAAAACCTAAAACCAAATATTTGGCCCACACGGGCCCCTGCTTCACCTCCTTTCTGAACCCTTAAACCTTCTTTTAGAAATCTATTACCTTAAAACAAAAAAAGAATCAACACATTTTTGTCAAAACAAATCCTTTTGGTTTGCTAACAGCACTGCGTTTCCATGTCAAGTCATTTTTGCGCGGATGATATTAAAACCATTTCTCGGGCCAGGCGCATGGCGCATTTCCCGGCAATTTCCGCCACAGCGCCCCTCAATCCCCTTCGTTTTTCGACCACGGTCGGTAATCGTCGCCGGTGATGAGGTTGATGACGCGGATTCGCAGATGACGGAAAACTCCTCTTTACGCTTATGGGGCAACAACGGTCCAGCCAATGGGTCAACGACGCCCGGGACGCCAAAGTTGGCCGCGGTTCAGACCGATTCACCGCGTTATCATTGCTCAGGATAAGTTGAGTTCTCCCTGGTCAGTTTTTCCAGTTCCCGGTTTAGTTCCGCGATTTTTGGCGCCACCATGGCTTCCGATAGCAGCCCGCTTGCCAGAAGCTCTTGGTATGTCTTTATTTCACCCCATATTTCACCTCGCTTCTCACCTCGCTTCTCACCTCGCTTCTCACCTTCTTTTCTCAATTTTTCCGCAGCCGTCATAACACCCTCCTTTTTATCCTCATCAATGACCTGGATAAGCTTCTTTTGCGTATCCTCCGGATCGACGTCGTCACGCACATTATAGATGTATCGCAGGACGGTTTCAA
>CAZZBE010000382.1:2354-4029 GCA_964652715.1 uncultured Desulfobacteraceae bacterium | reverse complement strand
TCCACCGGCTCATACCCCGCCTCATCCTCCGGCTCTTCGTCGTATGCCCCCTGCCCTGCCATCAGTCGATTTTCCTCCTCGCTGGGGTCCCGGGGCGCGAAGCCTTCGGCGGTCATGGGGTCGAAGTCGTCGTGTTCGGCGGCCAGGTCCATGATGTCCACCAGGTGGCGGAGGAACTGGCGGGGGATGACGCCCACGTCGCCGGCGAATCCTTCGGTCACCTTGTCGATGAGGCGGTCGATGTAGGTCAGGGTGATTTTTTCGGTGAACCGGGCGCGGTCCCCGACGGGATAGAGTTCCCGCAGCTTCAGGGCGACTTCCTTGAGGCGGTCCCGGTCGAAGGGGGTCAGTTCCAGTTGGGGCTGGCGGAGGCTGGCGTAGGGGCCGTGGGACAGGAACCGGATCCGGTCGTGGAGGGGGGCCAGGCCGGCCACGCCCCGCTTGGCGTCGAAAAACTCCGGGGTGCCGGTGAAAATCCAGAGCAGGCCCCGGTAGCCGTCGGCCGCGTCGATGATCTGGCGGATGCCGTTGAGGCTCCGGCCCCGGATGTCCCGGCGCATCCGCAGGATGGTTTCGGTTTCGTCGATGAGGATCGCCAGCCCCTTGTATCCGGCCGCCTTGACGATCTCCAGGATGCCCCGCAGGTAGTCCATGGCGTCCCGGCTGGTGATGTCGCCCTTGACGCCGGCGGCCTTCTTGGCCCCGGCGGCCACGTTCTCGCTGGCCGACAGCCAGGAAATCAGGGAGGCGGCGTCGGCCGCGTTCCCGGCCTGCTTCAGGGAAAAGACCGTCCGGAGCACCCGGCCCATGTCCTCGGGGGCGCACCCTTTGGTGAAGGAGGCCAGATCCTCCTCCATCCGGTCGCGGACCTTGTCGTCGAAGTCGGGCGCGTCCTCGTCGGCGCCGGCGGCGATGAGGCCGTCCTCGACCCGGGCGATCCACCGGTCCAGGATGTCGCCCAGCGCGCCCCGGGGGCAGACGGCGGTGCCCAGTTCCTGGACCACCTTCCGGTAAACGTCGTCGAATTTGTGGAAATGGAGGTCGTTGTCCGACACCACCACGAAGCTGGTGGCGAAGCCCCGGTTCCGGGCGTCCAGCAGGGCGAGGCGGGACATGAAGGTCTTGCCGCACCCGTAGCCGCCCCGGAGAAACTTGAAGGCTCCTTCGCCGTCTTCCACCAGGTTCAATTGGCGGTGGATCTCGGCCCGTTTTTTCCCGATGCCCACGGCAAAGGCCTCCAGCCCCCGTTCCGGCACCACCCCCGACCGGAGGCGTTCAAATACGTGTTCGATGTCGCGTTCGCTGATGCCCATTCTTCATTACTCCCGCATATGCCGAATTTCCGCAAATGTACCGCCCTTACAGGGCTTGATATGTTTTAACGCCCCATTGCCGGGGCGCTGCCCCGGCCTGGTATGTATGGCCCCTTCGGGGCTGAAGGCTTGGTATGTTCCACCCCTCCCGGGTATATTCCAGTAGTTCGGAAACCAGACCAAGCCCTGAAAGGGCGCAATATACCAGACCAGGGCAGCGCCCTGGGAACGGCGACCATGACAACCCAGCATAAGCCCTGAAAGGGCGCGACATAATGTAACGCCCTTACAGGGCTTGATCTTTTTTTAACGCCCCATTGCCGGGGCGTTGCCCCGGCCTGGTATGTTCCACCCCTTCGGGG
>CAZZBE010000382.1:0-2254 GCA_964652715.1 uncultured Desulfobacteraceae bacterium | reverse complement strand
TAACGCCCCATTGCCGGGGCGTTGCCCCGGCCTGGTATGTTCCACCCCTTCGGGGTGAATTCCAGAGGTTCGGAAACCAGACCAAGCCCTGAAAGGGCGCAATATACCAGACCAGGGCAGCGCCCTGGGAACGGCGACCATGACAACCCAGCATAAGCCCTGAAAGGGCGCGACATAATGTAACGCCCTTACAGGGCTTGATCTTTTTTTAACGCCCCATTGCCGGGGCGTTGCCCCGGCCTGGTATGTTCCACCCCTTCGGGGCTGGAGGGCGTCATTCTTTCACGTACCGTTTGCCCGTGGGCGTGGTCTCGATCCGCACGGAAAAGGGCGCGTTGGCCGCGTGGTCTTCGAAGGCCAGGGCGAACCGGCGCACTTTCCGGGGGGAGCCGAGGACGGCGTTGAGTTCGGTTTCGGTGATCGCGCCGTGGTCGTGGAGGTGGACGAAGACCTGGCGGACGGCCGGGTCCCCGAAGCGGTCCCGCCATTCGGGGTCGGGCGTGGATGGGCCGTCGTCCACGGGTTCGGCGGTCGGACGGCCCGACACGTTGAAGTAGCCTTCGACCGTCGTCGGGGCCGCGATGTCGCCGCTGTCCAGGGCGTAGATTTCCAGCCGCGCCCGTTCGTCACGGGGGCCGGTGAGGTCGAAGATGATCTCCGCCGGTTCGCCGTCGGCCTGAATCCGGACCGCGTTGTTCTCCAGCCGGCCGCCGGTGGCCTCTTTCATGGTGGCCTGGATCTCCTCCCGGTCCGGGCACCGCAGGGCCAGGGTCACGGTGCGGGTCCCCGACAGGGTCAACTGGGTGTTGGGGGCGTCCGCGGCCGAGACCTGAATCCGGCTGAACCCGAGGACCTCCGGCAGGGGGCGGGCCGACACGGCGTAGCGTCCCGCGCCGGGCAGGGCCGCGGACCGGTGGGTGACGGTCAGCACCGGGATGGTCCGCTCCTGGAGGCTGTTGCCGCCGTGGACAAAGGCGTCGCCCCGACGGGCCGTGGCGAATACGGCCGTGTCCCTGGGAAAGAGCAGGTATCCCTCCCGCCCCTCGTAGCCCAGGGCCTTGAGGGAGACCCGGGTCGTCCCCGCTTCGGACCGGGGTTCGTCGGTCAGGACGTACCGGGCGTCGGGGTCCGTCTTGCTGCCGAAGGGGATGGCCCGGACCGTGTGGTCGTTGAGGAGGAACCCGTGATCGGCGGTGAAGACGAAGGTCCCGATGCCGGCGGACCGGAGGTTGCTGGCGGCGGCGCGGATCCCGCGCAGCAGGGTCTCGAAGCTGGCGGCCCCCACGTTGGCCCCGCCGGCCTCGTCGATCTCCCGGCCGTGGACCACGATGAGGGCGGCCCCGGCGCAACTTTTTTTCAGGCTCGAAATGGACCGGTTGCAGGCGTCGGAAAGGGTCATGCCACGGGTCGCCTTGCGGCCGGCGGCCACGTTGTCCAGGCTGCGGTCCCCCATGGCACGGGTCCGGTCCTCGGGGCGGCGGACGGTGTATTCGCCGGTCTTGAATCCGGTGAATCCCTTGTCGCCGGCCAGGGTCAGTTTGCCGTTCCGGGAGACCGGGGCCAGGGCGTTCATCCCCACGGCGGTGATGCTGGGCAGTTCGCAGAGCCGGGGCTTGAGCGTCGCCCGCGCGCCGCCGGCGTCCAGGTGATCTTTCAGTTCGGCGGCCATCTCGAAGCGGAAGGCGTCCAGGAGAAACAGGGCGACCCGCCGGCCTTCCTGCGCCAGGGGATGGACGACTTGCTCGTAGAGGGTCCGCTGTTGCAGGGCGGGGTCGGGAAGAAACCCGTCCCGCTCGCACAGGGCGGTGAAATCGGCGGACAGGGCGTCGGCCCATTCCCGGTACCGGGTCCGGAGGTGTCCGAACGCCTCGTGAAGCCGGGTGAAATGGGGCATCTTGGAGTCGAGGAGCGTCACCTGCCGTTGCTCGAACCGGCGGTGGGCGTTGTCGATGCCCCAGCCGTGTTCGGCGTACCAGTTTAGGACGGCGTCGAATCCGTGGGCGTCGGTCAGTTTATCAGATAGGGGCCGTTCGGCGGTTTCGATGAGATGGCCCAGCCGGGCCGCGTCGTGGATCAGGGACCAGGTCATCCGGCGGACCGGGTCCCGTCTGAGCCAGAAGGAGGCGGCGGCGGTCCGGTGGCGCGACGGGGTCAGGGTCTTTTCCCAGTCCCCGGCCAGCAGGGACTCCGCCGCGCCGGCCAGGATCCGCTCCTGCTCGCGGTTGAAGGTGTCGATGTGGCCCAGGTGTTCGGG
>CAZZBE010000381.1:0-4041 GCA_964652715.1 uncultured Desulfobacteraceae bacterium | reverse complement strand
CTTGTGTGCGGCACAGTTCCCGGAGGATCGCCATCACCTCCACCCGGTGTTTCAGATCGAGGTGGAGGGTCGGTTCGTCCAGCAGCAGGATGTCGGGCCGCTGGGCCAGGGCCCGGGCCACCAGGATCTTTTGCCGCTCGCCGTCGCTCAGGTCCGAGAAGGTCCGGTGGGCCAGGCCTTTGGCGTGGACGGCGTCAAGGGCCTCGTCCACGGCCCGGCGGTCTTCGGGCCGGAGCCGGCCCAAAAAGTCGGTGTGAGGATAGCGGCCCAGGGCCACGAATTCAAAGACCGTAAAAAGCGGCGGCGACACCTTGTCCGTCAGGACCACGGCCATGGTCCGGGCCAGCTCCAGGGCGGAGAGGCCGGCCAGGGGCCGGCCCTTCAGATCGACCCGGCCCCGGACGGGCGGCAGATGGCGCGACAGGGTCCGCAGCAGGGTCGTCTTTCCCGCGCCGTTGGGCCCCAGCAGAGATACGAATTGGCCCCGTTGGAAGGCCAGATCGATGCCGGACAGAACCGCCCGGGTCCCGTAGCCGACGGCCAGATCCCGGCAGATCATCACCGGTTGGGCGGATTTCTCGGTCATCTTTTCTCCTTTCACATCTTCACCTGCCGTTTCACCAGCAGCCCGATCACGATGGGGGCGCCGAAAAAGGACGTAATCGCCGACAGCGGCAGCTCCACCGGCGACATCAGCATGCGGGCGATGAGGTCGCAGAGGCTGGTCACCAGGGCCCCCACCAGGCAGGCCCCCGGAATCAGGATGCGGTTGTCCGAGGTCTGGAACACCAGCCGCGCCATGTGGGGGACGGCCAGACCGATGAAGGCCACCGGCCCGGCCGATGCCGTGATCAGGCCGGCCAGGGCGCAGGCGCACAGGAGGATCAGCACCCGGAACCGCCGGATGTTCACCCCCATGGACGCGGCGTATTCCTCGCCCAGCAAAAAGGCGTTCAGGGGTTTGCTCAACAGGTAGATCGCCGCCAGGATCAGGCCGCCGACCAGCAGGAGCACCATGATTTCCGACCATTTGAATCCGGAAAAGGAGCCCAGTTGCCAGAGGACGAACCCTTTGATTTTCTCTTTTTCCGCCAGGGCCGTGAGAATAGCGGTGACGGCATGGCACAGATACCCCATCATCAGTCCCACGATCAGCAGCGTGATGCCGCTTTTGACCCGGGTCGCCACCGCCGCCACGATCATCACGACGCCGTAGGCGCCGATAAAGGCCGCCAACGTGGTCATGAAGGGGGAGAGCACGGTCATGCCCACGGTGAGCGTGGTGAGCATCACGATGGAGACCATCAACGTGGCGCCCGATGAGATCCCCAGGATGAAGGGCCCCACGATGGGGTTGCGGAAATAGACCTGAAGCAGAAGGCCGGAGACCGCCAGGAACGCGCCGCCCAGAACCGCGGCGATGGCCCGGGGAAGGCGGATTTTCCATATGATGGCGTCCGCGGCCGACGGCTCGCCGGTCCCGAGAAGGACCTCCAGAACTTCGGCGGGGGAAAAGGGGACCGAACCGATGCCGACGTTGAGCACCATCATCATCGCCGTCAGGCCCCCCAAAACGACGAAGGCCGCCGCGGGCCGTTCAAGGGCCGCCGGACGGATGCCCTCCGGGGCGTGTTCCGCCGCGGTCATGACGCGCCGCCTTCTTCGGGGGCCGCGCCGTCTCGGTCCGGCAGCTCCACGAAAAACCGGCGCTCGTAATCGGGATAGGCGTCCGGGTGGAGGATGGCGGCGATTTCGGTGAGGATCTCGTCCAACCGGTCCCCGGACTGGACGTAATGGGGCAGGGGCGCGTACACCTTGCCGTCCTTGAAGGGCCGGATGTCCTTGAGCAGCGGGTTCAGGCGGGCCAGGGCCGCCTTGGAAGTGGCGCCGCTCTCCTTTGTCCTATAGGTGAACAGGATGTCGGCCTCTTCGCCGCTGTAGAGAAACCGCTCCACCGCGATCTCGATGCAGGAGGTCCCGTAGACGTCGTCGAAGAGGTAATCGCTCTCGGCCAGCCCCACCAGCTCGCCCACCCAGGCGTTTCCCGGCTCCACCAGCACCCGTTTCTCATAGATGTCCCCCCACATCACCCTGGGGGGCGGACCGGCGCCGGCGGTCCGTTCCCGGATGGCGACGAGGGCGCTGTTGACGCGATCGAAAAATGCCTCGGCCGCTTCTTCCCGCTCGAAGAACGGCGCCAGGAAAAGGACGAAGCGCATCCGGGCGTTGAGGCACATGGCCGTGGGCGTGGAGGTCACCGCGCAGGGAATCCCCAGCTCATCGAGCATGGGGATGATGGACGGGTCCCAGGTGAGGACCAGCTCCGGCGCCTGCTGTTTCAGCCGCTCGAAATCGATGCTGCTGGCGTCTCCCAGGAAAGCGATCCGTCCCGCCGCCATCCCCTCGCGGACCTCCGGGATGTGCCACCGTTTTGCCGGCGTGGTGACGCCCACCAGCGTTTCTTCCAGCACGCCCAGGGCGCGGAGGGTCGCCACGTCGAAGGACCCGTAGGCCGCCACCCGCCGCACCGGAACCCGGACCACCCGGTTGGCATCGACGTCTTCGGGCGCGGGGGCCTCCCGCGGAATCAAAACCAGGGACCGCCCGGCCCCGTCGCGAACCTCGGTGCGGTCCGGCGAGACCCGGTGGACCGCGAATTCCCCGATCTGGACAAAGGATGGGTTCCGGTCGCCGCCGCCGCTGTCGCTGTTGCCGCAGGCGGCGGTTATTGCGGCGATCATCATGACGGCCGCGGCCAGGGGGCGGACGGCCGTCCGGTCAGGTCGATTCATAGGGCTCCTTTTTTCCGTTTTGAAAACGCCTGTTCCGCCAGGTAGATCAACAATCCCGCCGTGAACAGCACCATGCCCGCCAGATAGACCCGGACCCCCGGATCCCGTCGGACCGTGATATCGATGCGGGGACGGCCCAGCAGAACGCTCCCTTTCCGGGACGGCGTAAAATGTTTCAGAAAAATCCCGTATCCTTTGAAATAGACCGGCCGGTTGAGGCCCAGAACCGCCGTCTCCGTCCGGTCCCCGTCGGACAGGGAGAGTTCGGCCCGGACGGCGATGGCCCGGTCCCTGAACGCATCGAGGCGATCGCCTTCGTAGTAGACCGGCGAAATCGACGCGAACGCGACGGCGGCGTCCGTCCCCGGCAGGGTCATGGACGCGCCGGGGATCAGGGTGCGGCCGGCGACGACGTGGGCGAAGGTATAGCTCGCCAGGTAGCCGGCCAGGAGCACGATGACGCCGTAGTGCATGAGGTGGGGCGCCAGCTTGAAAACGAGCCGCCCGGCCGTCAGCCGGCCCCGGGCCCGGATCAGGCCCCCCACCCGGTCCGTGGTGCAGACGAAGGTGTTGACGCAAAACAGGGCCAGCAGCCCCAGCAGCAGGAAAAACCAGGCCGTGTGGGTCCAATTGTGCCGTCCGTAGGTGGCGGCCCAGGACGCCAGCCCCATATCGTTGAGGGGCGCGAATATGGCGGCGTTGCCGTGCAGGCACAGGTAGCCCCAGCCCAGGTCCGCGACGAGCAGGATACAGAGCGCCACCGTCAGGCGAATGGATCCCAGGGCGTTCCATACTGGTAAAACCCGTTTCATCGCGTTCACAGCGGCCACCGGAACGGCCCCAGGTCCGGCAGGCAGTTGAACAGAAAGACCACCGCCGCGCCCGATGCGATCACCCCGTTGCGGCCCCGGACCGTCCAGGTTCCCGTCAGGTGGAGATGGAGCGCGCCCACGTAGAAAAACCAGGTGGCCATGGTGGTCGCGATCACCGCGTCGTCCCAGACCACCGGCGTCCCCCATCCCCGGTAGGACCACAGCTCGCCGAAGAACATGGACAGGGTCCAGAAGGCGAACCCCCAGATCGGGTAGGCCATCGCCGGCGCCGCGGCCATCGAGGGCCGCGCCAGGGCCCGGGCCGCCCCGGCCAGAAAACACCCTTTGCCCGCCACGCCGAACAGGAGAAACAGGTGGGCCAGAAGGGTGTTCGATTTGACGAAGGGCAGATAGAAATCCTTGGGAAACAGGACGGC
>CAZZBE010000380.1:1966-4064 GCA_964652715.1 uncultured Desulfobacteraceae bacterium | reverse complement strand
ACAGGTGCAAATTGGGCGGGCAGGTCCAGAACCGGCCATAGCGATTGCAGCCGAAACGGCATTTTAAAAACGATCGGGGATCGAACACGACGGCGTCCGCGGGCAGCAGCCGGGCGTCCGACGCCCCGAGTTCAACGGCTTTTTTTGCCAAATCATTAAATTGTGAGTTCATGTTTTCATTCCAATGCTGAACGGGGATGCATCCGGATTGACTGTCGTTACAAGGTCAATCGCTTGTAGAGCGCCGGCAGCAAGGCGGGCAGCGACTCCACCCTGGGCAGCACGATGCTCTGGGTTTCGGTGGAAATCAGCTTCAGATAGTCCGCGCCTTTCTGATCCGAGGTGATGATGAAGGGATGGATTTTCCGGCGCCGGGCCTCCTGAATGGCCTTGCCCGTGTCGGCGACGGCGTAGTCGAGGTTCCCGTATTCCAGGTCGTAGGGGCGGCCGTCGGTCAGGATGATCATCAGCTTGACGGCGGCGGACAGTTCATTGAGCTTGAACGTTGCGTGGCGCACCACGGCGCCCATCCGGGTCAGGCCCAGGGGCGACAGGTTGCCCAGCCGATGCCGGGCGGCCTGGTCATAGGGTTCGCCGAATTCCTTGATGCTGAACATGTCCACCCGAAACCGGCCGTCGGAGGTGAACCCGTAAATGGCGTAGGGATCGCCCAGGGCGTCCAGGGCCTCGGCCATCAGGGCCATGGCGTCCTTCTGGATGTCGATGACCCGGCGGCCGTTGATTTCCTCTTCGGTGGAGCCGCTCAAATCCACGAGAAACAGGACCGCCACGTCCCGAATGCGCTTGTCCCTGCGGATATAGACGTTTTCCGACAGGGACGACCCTGAGCGCCGGTCCACCATGGCCTCGACCAAGGCGTCGATGTCCAGGGCGTCGCCCGCGGGCTGGGCCCGGTATTTGCGGAACCGTTCCGGCTTGAGCCGGACGAACTGGCGGCGCAGCAGCTTGATAATCCCGTCCAGCCGGTTTCTGAGGTCTTCCACATAATCGTTGGGGTCGTCGGAAAAGGGGCGGTGGCGCACCAGGCACCAGTCGAGCTTGTAATCCGACAGGGTCTTGTCCCATTCCTTGTAAAAAAAGGTTTTCGCCATTTGCCCCAGATCCTCGGCGTCCGGGGAACTCATCACCATGTTGTCCATGATGTCCCGGAACAGCTTCCACAGGGCGTCGTGTTCCCGCTCTCCTTCGGCCATAAGGTTGGACAGCAGGGCTTCGATGAGCGATTCGGGGATGTCTTCCCATTCATCGGCGGCCTTTTGCTTCAGGCTGTCGATAGTGGTTTGGGTTTGACGCACCAGGTCGGGGAGAATGTCGCCCCACCAGGGCGGGGGCGCGAATCCGCCTTCGGAGGGGCGGTTCGGGTAGGCGTCGGGAAGGCGGCCGTCGGCCTGTTTCATGGTTTTCAGCAGGCCGGGCAGTTTTTCCAGCAGCCGCCGGTCGGCGTCCAGGTGCAGGGAAACGGGGTTGAAAGCGCCGGTTCCGCCGATAAACGCCCGGCTTTGTCCATCGACCAGCATGGCCTGGTGCAGGGCCATGAGTTTGAACAGGTTGAAATCGGGCGCCGTATCCGGAAGAAAAACGACCCGGCCGTCGGTGGCCGAACCGCCCGTGAATTCCTTGCGGCCGATCAGGGCGGCGTTGGACCGGATGGCCAGAGGCTTGCCCAGGGCGGCTTCGCAAATGAGGGCCAGCGTGTTGGCCCGGTCTTTCAGGGCCACGCCGGAGGCCAGGCCGTCCCGGGCCTCCAGGGCCTTGAGGGAGGTCCCGCCGAAAAAATTGACCCATTCGCTTTCGGTTCTGGCGGTACGCAAGCCTTCATCCACCCACTGTTCGGTCTCCTCGTCCGTGAGCAGAACGCACATCCGGTTGCCCATCTGAACAAAGGCTTCGGCCGCGGGGGGACAGACCGCCGCGATCCGGCCGGCCTGTTTCAGGAAAAACCCCCATCGGGTCAGGGAATAGCCGCACTGAAAGGCGGCGGCCTGTTCCAGGTAGGCTTTGACCGCTTTCCACAGTTGGGTCGCCCCGGCGTCCGGCGCCGAGAGGGCGTCCAGGGCCAGTTCCCCCCAGGGCAGCA
>CAZZBE010000380.1:0-1866 GCA_964652715.1 uncultured Desulfobacteraceae bacterium | reverse complement strand
AACACCCCGGAGGCGATTTCCTGAATGGATTCCCGCATTTCAGGGTCATCCGTCATGCAGGCGGAGACCGCGGCCCGACAGGCGTCGGTGGGCGACACCCCGTCGGAGATCAGTTTTCCGGCATAGACCAGCAACCGGGTGCTGACCCCTTCTTCCAGCCCGTGTTGGCGAAGATTGCGGACCATTTCCCCCAGCTTGACCAGCCGGCTTGCGGTGTCCGGGTCAACGCCGGACTCCGCCATGACGATGGCCTGCTCGTTGTCGGCGGCCGGATAGTCGAACTCAATGGCCACGAACCGCTGGCGGGTGGAATGCTTCAGGTCCTTCATCACGCTCTGGTAACCGGGATTGTAGGAGATCACCAGGTGGAATTCCGGCTGGGATTCCAGCAGCAAACCGCGTTTTTCCTGGGGCAGGATGCGCCGGTCGTCGGTGAGAGGATGAATGACCACCGTGGTGTCCTTGCGGGCTTCCACCACTTCGTCCAGGTAGCAGATGGCCCCGTGGCGGACCGCCAGGCTCAAAGGGCCGTCCTGCCACACGGTTTCGTCGCCTTGCAGCAGGTAGCGGCCCACCAGATCCGAGGCGGTAAGGTCTTCGTGGCAGGCGATGGTGATCAGGGGCCGGGACAGCTTCCAGGCTATATGTTCCAGAAACCGGGTTTTGCCGCATCCGGTGGGCCCTTTAAGCATGACCGGCAGTTTGAGCCGGTAGGCGGATTCGAACAGCCGGATTTCATCCCCGAAGGGCAGGTAATAGGGCTCAGCGACGATGTGATAGCTTTCGATGGCGATGCCGTTTTTGCTGCGGCCGGCGTCCGCCGGATTCATCGGTGCAGGCATAATTTCTTTCTATAGGGGGATGTTATGATCCGTTATACTTTCCGTAAAGCTCCACGGATTCCATCATGGCGATGGCGTTCATCAACGACCCGTTGGGCGGGAACTCGCAGCCGGTGGTCAGAATAAACCGGCCGCCCCCGGCCAGTTCTTCGATCTGCCGTTTGCACTCCTGCCGCATGTCTTCCGCGGTTCCCAAAAAAGCGTACTGGGCGGGATTGATATAGCCGCAGAAGGTCACCTTGTCGCCGTATTTCTTTTTCGCTTCCTTCATGTCGGCGCAGTCGTCGGGGCAATAGGCATAGGAGAAGGCCACCGGGTCCATCATTTCAATCTGGGCGTCGAAATAAACGCCCCCGCCGCAGTTATGGACCATCATCATGCAGCCGGCCTCCCGGATGGCGTCGGCGATGCGTTTGGCGTAAGGGCCTTCGATCTCCTTCCACATCTCTTTGCGCATAATGGTCTGGGACGCGAACAAGGTGTCCATGACGATGGCGTGGACCCCGGTTTTGGCCATGGCCTTGACGTAATCGATAAGCGTCCCGGTGATGACTTCCTGGGCGTGCATGACCGCTTCCCTGGACTTGTAGCAGTCCCGGAATAAATTTTCGGCGCCGCGCATCATGGCCAGAATGCCCAGCGGGCCGTAAATAAACCCCATGATCGCCGTGGTGGCGGCCTTTTCATTGCAGAGGATGTCCATGTACGTCAGGACTTCCTTCATCCGGGGCGACTTGGTGGGATCGACCGCCTCGATCTTGTAATAATCGTCGGGCGTCTTGACAAAACTGTCGTCATAGTCGGGATGGGCGGTGTCTTCGATGGGATAGATCATTTTCTGGCCAAAATCCGCGGCCTCCACCGACAAGTCCACCAGCCCCAAAATCCCGTCAAATCCAATGAGGTCGTGGGCCTGGATCATGGACTTGGCCATGATTTCGCCGTCCTGGGACCATTCTTCATAGGTGACGCCGTATACCCGTCTGGAGGCGCCGCAAATCAGGGGCGCCGCGGGAACGCGGTC
>CAZZBE010000379.1:0-4073 GCA_964652715.1 uncultured Desulfobacteraceae bacterium | reverse complement strand
TGTCCCTCTGTCCCTTTGTCCCTCTGTCCCTTTGTCCCTTTGTCCCTCTGTCCCTCTGTCCCTCTGTCCCTTTGTCCCTTGTTTAAACCATGCTGACCTACACCGCCAAACGCCTCCTCCTCGCCCTCCTCGTGGCCGTCACGGTCTCCTTCGTGACCTTCATGCTGCTCCGCTTTTCCGGGGACCCGGCCACGGCCCTGGCCGGGGCGGACGCCTCCCCCGAGGAGATCGAAACCATCCGGGCCCAGTACGGCCTGGACCGGCCCGTGGTGGTCCAGTACGCCGACTGGGCCCTGCGGGCGATCCGCGGCGATTTGGGGATATCCCCCTATTTCAACCAACCGGTCCATGAGATCATCGGCCACCGCCTCCGCACCACCATGACCCTGGGGGCCTGCGCCCTGGCCTTTGCCGTGATCCTGGCCGTCCCCATGGGGGTGCTGGCGGCCATTCGGCCCAATACCTGGATCGACCGGACGGCCCTGGGCATTTCGGTCATCGGCCAGGCCATGCCCTCCTTTTTTTTCGGGCTGATCCTCATCATCCTCTTCGGGGTGAAGCTGCGGTGGCTGCCCATCTCCGGCTCCGACACCTGGCGGCATTTCATCCTGCCGGCCGTGGCTCTGGGCTATTACGCCACCCCCGCCATCATGCGGCTGACCCGGTCGGGGATGCTCGACGTGCTCTCCTCCGACTACATCCGGACGGCCCGGGCCAAGGGGCTGCGGGCCGGGTCGGTGCTTTTCAAACACGCCCTCAGAAACGCCATCATCCCGGTGGTGTCGCTGCTGGCCGTCCAGTTCGGCTTCATGCTGGGGGGATCGCTGGTCATCGAAACCATCTTCGCCATCAACGGCATCGGCTATCTCGGGTACGAATCCATCGCCCGGACGGACCTGCCCATGGTCCAGGCCATCGTGCTGCTGGTGTCCATGTTCTATGTGATACTGACCTTTTTTTCGGATCTGTTGAACGCGTTTCTGGATCCGCGGATCCGGGTGAGCTAGCCCATGCCCGACGGCGCCATCGACCACATCCAAGAGGTCGTCTTCCCCTCCCCCTGGGAGATGCTCAGGCGGCGGACGCTTGCCCATCGCGGGTTCATCATCGGGGCCGTCGTCCTGGCGCTCATCCTGGGAATGGCGATTCTCGCGCCGGTGCTGGCCCCCCACGACCCCTACGGACAGGATCTGGCCAACCGGCTGGTCAACCCCATCTGGCACCCCGACGGGACCTGGGACCATCCCCTGGGCACCGACAACCTGGGCCGGGACTACCTGAGCCGGCTCATGTACGGCGCCCGGATCTCGCTCCTCATCGGGGCCTCGGCCATGATCATCTCCGGGATCATCGGCACCACCCTGGGTGTGCTGGCCGGGTATTTCGGCGGCCGGGTGGACATGGTGGTGGGGTTTCTCATCACCACCCGTCTCTCCATGCCGGTGGTGCTGGTGGCCCTGGCGGTGGTGGCCCTCATCGGAGGCTCCCTCCATGTGATCATCTGGGTGCTGGGGCTGCTCATCTGGGACCGGTTCGCCGTGGTGATGCGGGCCTCCACCCAGCAGCTGCGGTCCATGGAATACGTGGCCGCGGCCCGGGCCATCGGCTGTTCCACCCCCCGGATCCTGCTGGCCGAACTTTTTCCCAACATCCTCAACAACTGGATCGTGGTGGCCACCCTGGAGATCGCCCACGCCATCCTCCTGGAGGCGGCCCTCTCTTTTCTGGGGATGGGGGTCCAGCCGCCGCTCCCCTCCTGGGGGCTGATGATCTCCGAGGCCAAGGATTACATGTTCTTCAGCCCCTGGATGATCACCATACCGGGGGTGGTGTTGTCGCTGCTGGTCCTCTCCATCAACCTCATGGGCGACGGGATCCGGGACATCACCGCGCCGGAGGGGCGGTCGTGACCGCGCTGCTGGAGGTTTCCGGGCTCCATGTGGACATTCCGGTGTCCGCCGGGACCCTCCACGCGGTGCGGGACGTGGGCTTTTCCGTCCAGCGGGGCCAGTGCCTTTCTTTGGTGGGGGAGTCGGGTTGCGGAAAATCCCTCACGGTCCTGGCCCTGATGAACCTGCTGCCCCGGGGCGCCAAACGGCGGGCCGAACGGATGGCGCTCTCGGGTCGGGACATCGCCGGGGCCGGCGAACGGATCATGGCCGACATCCGCGGCAACGAGATGGCCATGATCTTCCAGGAGCCCATGACCTCCCTGAACCCCTGCTACACCATCGGCAATCAACTGGAGGAGGCCCTGTTGCGCCACCGGAAGGTCTCCCGTCAAGAGGCAAGGGACCGGGCCGTCTTTCTGCTGGAAAAGGCGGGAATCACCGCCGCGGCGAGTCGGTTGACCCAGTACCCGCACCAGCTCTCGGGCGGTCTCCGGCAGCGGGTGATGATCGCCATGGGGCTCATGTGCGGGCCGCCGCTGATCATCGCAGATGAGCCGACGACCGCGCTGGACGTCACTATCCAGGCCCAGATCCTGACGCTGCTGGCCTCCCTCCAGCGGGAATTCGAGATGGGGATGATCCTCATCACCCACGACCTGGGCGTGGTGGCCCGGGTCGCCGACCGGGTGGCGGTGATGTACTGCGGCCAGATCGTGGAGACGGGCCGGGCGGCCGAGATCTTCGCGGAACCGCTCCACCCTTACACCCAGGGGCTGCTGGACTGCATCCCGGTGCCGGGCAAGACCCGGCGGGGCGAGCACCTGGGGTCCATCCCCGGCATGGTGCCCACGCCCATCGGCGATCTGACCGGCTGCATCTTCCGGAACCGTTGCGATTACGTCTTCAACGAGTGCGCCGCGAGCGACGTCGGCCTGCGGACGGTGGCGGAGGACCGGGCCTACCGCTGCCTGCTGAGCCCCGAAATCTGCGCCCAAAACCTGTCGGGACGGAGGGCGTCATGACCGGCCCGCTGCTCCAAACCCGCAACCTGACCCGGACCTACCGGGTGAGCGCCGGCGCCTTCAAGGGAAAGCTGGACCTGAAGGCCGTGGACCGGGTCGATCTGGACCTGGAAAAAGGCGCCGTGCTGGGGCTGGTGGGGGAATCGGGATGCGGCAAGTCCACCATCGCCCGAATGCTGCTGGGGCTGGAGGCGCCCACCGGCGGCGAGATTCTGGTGGAGGGGCGGCCCATCGCCGACATCGGCCGAAAGGAGCTGGCCCGGCGCATCCAGCCGGTTTTCCAGGACCCCTACGCCTCCCTCAACCCCCGGAAACCCATCGAATCGATCATCTCCCTGCCCCTGCGGGTCCACGGCATCGGCGACTCGGCGGAGCGGGCCGATGCCGTGGCCCGGATCATGGAGATCGTGGGGCTGCCGCCCCGGTTCCGGACGTCCTATCCCAATCAACTCTCCGGGGGCCAACGCCAGCGGGTGGCCATCGCCCGGGCTCTGATCATGCGGCCCGAGATCGTCATCTGCGACGAACCCACCTCGGCCCTGGACGTCTCGGTCCAGTCCCAGATCCTCAACCTTCTCCTGGACCTGCGGGGAGAGTTCGGTCTCACTTACCTGCTCATCACCCACGACCTGGCGGTGGTGGAGCATCTGGCCACCCGGGTGGCCGTCATGTACCTGGGCCGCATCGTGGAGAAAGCCCCCACCGAAGCGCTTTTCAGCGGGCCGGCCCACCCCTATACCCGGATTCTGCTTGATTCGGTGCTCACCCCCGAGCCTCACCTCGGGCTCCCCGACACCCACCTGGGAACCGCCTATCCGAACCCCATCGACCCGCCGCCCGGCTGCACTTTTCATCCCCGATGTCCTCGGGCCGACGCCGTCTGCGAGACCACGCCGCCCGAGCTGATCGACAGGGGCGGGCGAAGCGCGGCGTGCCACCATCCGTTGTCGGCGGCGGACTGACCGTATCCTCCCTCCCGCATCCCCGGCGGTTTTTCTCCGAACAGGGGAGAAAAAACCGCAGCGCGATGGTTGAAATAAGCCCCCCATAATACATCCATCCCCCCATTTCGCGACAGGGCCGGAAAGGTTACAGTAAGTCCAGCAGCGAGCGGTAGTTGGACCCCACCTTTTCCCAAAAAGAAAGGAGATTGTCATGA
>CAZZBE010000378.1:0-4075 GCA_964652715.1 uncultured Desulfobacteraceae bacterium | reverse complement strand
ACCATCCGGATGGTCGCCAGGAGCTGCTCGAAAGGGTCTTCCACCACTTCGATGTCCGCCTCCTCGATCATCCGTTTGTAGGCCAGGGCCACGGAGCGCATCATCTCGCCGGGAAAGCCCCGTTTCAAGGGGATGTTCCAGAGTTCCTTGAAGGTTTTGATAACCGAATCGAAATCGTCCCGCTTCAGTCCGTGGCCCATGCCCCAGCACTGGAGAAACCGCCGGTAGCAGTCCCAGGCGAACCACTGGTTGCCGGTCTTTTCGGCCAGCCCTTCGGCGATCTCCTCGTTCATGCCCACGTCCAGGAAGGTGTCCATCATTCCGGGCTGGGAGATGGAGGAGCCGCTCCGGACGGAAAACAGGAGGGGGTTTTTGGGATCGCCGAAGGACGCCCCCGGGTTCGTGTGGCGCTCCACCACCTCGATGTGGTGCATGACCTGCTCCCGGAAGTTGTCGTTGGCCGGCCCGTATTCTTCGATGACGGCCCGGCAGCGGAAGACCTCCGTGGTGATGATGAACCCCGGCGGCACCGGAAACCCGAAGTTGCACAGCTTCACCAGGTTGAACCCCTTGTTGCCCAGGTAGATCATGCCGGCGGCCTTGCTGGACGGCTCGACAATGGACATCATGGCCCGTTTAGGATCGTAGTTGAGCAGCAGCCGCAACCGGTCCGCCGGCAGTTTGTAGGACTGCTGGAAGAGGGTGTTGAGAATCCGGCCCAGGAACCGGTCCAGCTGCTGGAGCCCCAGGCAGGAGGCGATCTTCTCCCGGAAAAAGGTTTCGGAGACGCCGTGGATCAGGTCCGGCCGGTTGGACTCCTGTTCGGGATCGATCTCCTTGGGCAGGTACCGGTCCAGGACCCCGTCCAGGGGCAGCGCGGCCAGGATCCGGTTGAGGTTCTCTTCGTGGATGTTGTGAAAATAATCGTTGATAATGTTGCGCACTGTCCGGGAGAACCCCTTGAAGATGTCCATGTACTGGGTAAAGGTGAACCCCCGGACCTCCAGGGAATGGACCAGGAGATCGAGGCGGCCGTCGAACTCCATGGAGGCGATGCCGTCCACCCGGAGGGCCTTGTCGAAGAGGATCAGCTTGTCGTAGATGTTGTAGAAAGTCGCCTTGGTGATCAGGCTCAAATCGATATTGTCGATGAGTTCCTCCAGCAGCACGTTAACGTAGGATTCGATGCGGAAGGTGAGCCCCAGGGCGTCGAACTTGGTCTCGTGGTAGCTGCCGTACATGGAGGGGATGTCCACGGTGAAATGGCGCTTTTTGTAGATATCCTCCCGGATCTCGAAGGTCTCATCCGACAGGATGACCTTTTTGAGTTCCTCCAGGTAATCCAGCAGACCGAACAGCTTGGATTTGATCTCCCCCTGGCCCAGGGCGGCCTTCAGCTTCCCAAAATCCGGGAAGGCCTCGGAATGGAGCCCCGAGAGGTACGCTTCGAGATCCGATTCGGATTTGAACAGATTCAGGTCGTATTTCTGGTGGAGCATCTTATAGAGGGAGACCGCCAGGGCCGTCCGTTTGAAATCGTCTTCGGGGATGTCCCCGGTTTCGGCTTCGATCTTCGCCAGCCGGCCCTTGAGCCAGGATTCCGGGGCGTCCAGCAGGTCCCAGGGCAGCGACAGCCCCATTTTCGACAGCCGGGACATGATCCGATGGACCCCGTCCACGAACGGGCCTTCGGCCTCGATGGTTTCATGGATGCTGGGCGGCACATAGGGTTCCACCAGGGATTTGTCCCGGGTGGCCCAGAACTGGATGGTCGCCTCGATGAAACCGATGATCCGGTTGCTGCTCTCCACGTGGGTCTGCTTCCGCAGGAAATGGATCAGCGGGTCCTTCCGGTGGGTGATCTCGTCGATCTGGGTGGAGGTGTCCCGGAGCGCCCCCTCGGCCCCGATGTCGTTGAAATAGACCGGGAAGAGCTTGGCCAGTTGCTTGGCCAGATTGTAGACCGGTTTGATGGGACTGTTGAGGAGGTCGGTGATGTCCCGGGGAAAGAGGTCGGTGTCCTTGACGAAGACCCCGCACAGGGTCAGGTGGATGATGAGGGAAGACAGGAGCCGGGTGGACCGCCGCGGGCTGATCTCGATGAGGTTGAGCCAGGTTCGGATGTTCTGGATATGGGCGTTGTTGACCCGGATCTGCCAGTCGTTGCCCACGCCCTGGATCCGCGGCGAATGGAACCCCAGGTCGATGACCTGATCGATGAAAAAATTGATCAGATCGCTGTCGTCGGTCTGGTAGACCCCCTTGCCCATGTTGAAGATGCAGTTGAGGACGGTCAGGGGGAATTCCGCCATCCGGGCGGACAGGATGGAAAAGGTCTTGAGGATCAGCTTTTCGATGTTGAGGTGCTTTTCGTTGCCGATGAGCCATTCCAGGGTCCGGTTGATGTCCCGGAGGGCGTCTTCGTGGATGCTGGACAGTCCCGGGATGTTCATGATGTGGAACAGGAAGATCACCTTCCACCCGTTCCCCTTGCCCGACGCCTTGCCGGCCTCCAGGAGATTCCGGGGGATCTCCCGGTACCGGCCCACGAAATGGTTGAAGCCCGGGAGTTCCAGGATCGCCTCCAGTTGCCGCCGGGCGTCGGCCGGACCGGTCGGTTTCCGGGCCGCGATGTCGTCCAGGGTCCCGCGGTGGACGCCAATCCGCCGGTGGGAGATGGGGCCGAAGACGGGCTCGACCGTTTCCGCCTCCAGGGAATCGCCGACCTCGGTCTTCAGCCAGTCCAGGGGATCGGCCTCCGCCAGCCAGTGATCGTAGGCGCGCCGGTAATACCGGATCAGGAGATCCCGGAGGGAGCGATAGGGGACGTCCGGCGACTCGACGGACGCCGGCGCGTCCTTTGAAACCGATTTCAAAAACAACGGCCCGAGCCGGTCCAGGCCGTAATAGCTCTTTACAAACAGGAAAAATTCAGTATCGTTGAGGGTGCAAAGGGCCCGGAACGTCGCGTCGAAGACCGGGAAGAAATCGGCCAGTCGGTCCCCCGATTCCTTCAGCATTTTCTGTAGAAAGAAAAGAAGGTTGTCCGCCGCGTCCGCCCGGGTCTCCACCTGGGGGGCTTCCGAAACCACCAGGGTGAATATCTCCGAAAACCGCTGGGCCCCCTCGGGGCCGTCCGGGTGGGCCTTGATGAGATGGAAGTAGTTGAGGGCGTAGCCCCGGGCCTCTTTGACGATGAACGGCCAGTTCCGGTGGGGGTGGGACAATTCCTCAAGGAAGGTGTTGACCCCTTCCATGATGCCGTAATATTTCGACATGATGTCCTGGATCACCGTATACCGGGGATCCATGGACACATCGACGCTGTATGTCGCCAGATTCGCCTCCAGGGCGGATGACTTGATCACGTTCTCGGCGCCTCCCAACGCTTTGACGAGGGTTATCGCAAGCAGAATCAGCCTTATCCGAAAAGACTACCATAAGCATCCGCGCCTTATCAAGCACCATCGGCCGTCCCCTGTCGCATATCGTTTGACTTGAATCCAATAAAGGAGTGTTCGTGTCCAACCGGATAAACGACCAGCGCCTTCCCAAAAAGATGCTGAACCAAACCCTGTTTATCCTCCTGGCGTCGGTGGTGCTGGCCCTGCTGGTCAACAGCCTGAGACCCGGAGGGGTCCGGTTTTTCGGGAAACCCGCCCCGGCCATCCCCGGCAGCCCCGCCGGGTCGGGCGACCCCGAAGGCCCGGATGCGATCTCCCTAAAGGCGGCCCTGGAGGCCCACCGTTCAGGGGATGCCGTATTCGCCGACGCCCGCCCCCAGGCCGATTACGAGGCGGGCCACATCAAGGGCGCCCTCCACCTGCCCGTCAACCGGTTCGACGCCTGGATCGACAGCTTCATCGAAAAGCACTCCCGGGACACCCCCATCGTCGTTTACTGCGACGGCGCCCACCGCCCTTTGAGTCAAGCCCTGGCCGAACAGCTCTACTACGCCGGCTACGACAACGTCCATCACCTGCAAAACGGCTGGCGCCGCTGGCGGGAGGCGGGGGGGGCGGATGGGTATGGACCTTGAAGAAAAGGGAGAGAGGGAGAGAGGGACAGAGGGACA
>CAZZBE010000377.1:2164-4099 GCA_964652715.1 uncultured Desulfobacteraceae bacterium | reverse complement strand
TTACGGGTTGGCATCAACCTGTAAATGGTAAATCTGGGTGTAAATTTAGATTCACATTAATTAGTATTAATGTATTGCTCAAAAGAAAATCAGCATTTGAATGTGAGCATGTTATGATTGATAGTGGTGCATTTACCAGAATATCTGGACGTTATCAATCTTTCAAATCTCATCTTTCTACAAAAAAGTATGCTGAAGAAGTAAGGTTTTGGTACAAGACATTGGGGGAAAAATTAATAGCTGTTGTCTCGCAGGATTATATGTGTGAAACATTAGTTCTTCAAAACACAGGACTAACCGTTTCCGATCATCAAAAATTAACAATTGTGCGTTATGACAACTTATTAAACCACTTGGAAGATTTAGATCTTTATATCATCCCTGTTATTCAAGGTTATCAACCCGAAGAATATATTAATCATATTTACCAATACGGTGATAGATTAAATTTCAATGCATGGGTTGGCGTTGGTTCTGTTTGCAAACGGAATAAAGATCCAAGTGAAATTTATGATGTTTTATCAGCAATTAAGTCAGTAAGACCAGATTTAAGATTACATGGATTTGGCTTAAAAAAAGAAGCACTGCAATACTTACAAATTCAGAATCTTCTTTACTCAGCTGATAGTGCTGCTGCTGGCTTATGGAAAGGAAAAGGAAGTAAAAAATATGTTGGATCAAACGATCCGCAAACAGCTTTAGAATATGAAGAGGAAATAATTAAAAGTTTTATTTCACCTAAAACTCTTCCCGCAAAGCAATTAACTTTGTTTTAATAGAAAGGAGAAATTTAATTTTTCCTTAGTACAGCTAACGCTGTATGAAAAATGAAATAAAATATGGAGCATAAAATTATTATGAATAATGATGAACTAGAAATAAAACTGGAATTCGATCATTCTTTTTTAATAAAGTGTTTTGAGGCTGTTGATGTGGTTGGAATCAAAACTGCATCTAGAGTAGCAGAAAAGTTTTGCGAAGATCCCCTCAAAGCAATACGTCGATGTCATTACGTTTCAAATTTTCTGTTTTTTCCTTGGATAAAAGATTGCTCAATTATTGTTGAGCTTTGTTATCTTTACGGAGGAAGGAAAGTTTTTGCTGCAATAAAATTGTTTCAAGGAGATTATATAGGTTCAGAATTAAATCTTTGCTTGTACAATAATCAAGTAGAAAAAGCAAAGAAAAAGTTTAGACTTTAGTATGCAACTAATACCTTCTTCTGACTGCCCAAACTATTACAAAGTCATCCGAGGTATATATCCAGTAGCTAAACCTCGGATGACTCAGAGAGACAAGTGGGAAATTCGTCCTTGTTCTCTGGCATACTGGGCATACAAAAACGAACTAGCTATTGAAATGGTGGGTGAAATTTTACCTATTCCTTTTCATGTAGCTTTTTTAATTCCAATGCCAAAGTCATGGAGCAAAAAAAATAAGTTAAGGAGGAAGGGAACAAAGCATTTAGTAAAGCCTGATGTGGACAATTTAGTAAAAGGTTTTCTTGATGCTTTATTAGAAAGAGATCAAGAAGTTTGGGATATTCGAGCAACCAAACTTTGGTGGAGTGATGAGCCTATCATTGCTATAAAGTCAATACCTGAATCAAACATAATTGAGGAAATTGAAAGTTCCTGATTCTAATCTTAGGGCAATGTGTTACACTGATATTGTGACACATTGCTTTAGTTTTATGGATACTTATGAATATAAAGTTGATGTAATAATAGGTTGGGAAAAGTCAAGAAATAAGAGCGAAAAACAAAAAATGATAAATAGCTATGCTCGTAACGGTTGGAGATTTTCGTCAGAAATTATAAAAAATGGTGATTTATCATTAACTTTTGAGAGGATAAAGTCAGATGTAGAAAAAAAAGAAGAAAAGAAACAATAAGCGTTTCTGGTGGTAATAATAATCATTGCCGTTAAAAACGC
>CAZZBE010000377.1:0-2064 GCA_964652715.1 uncultured Desulfobacteraceae bacterium | reverse complement strand
TGAATCAATGTATAAACAAGAGCATCAACATAATCATCATGTTCTTCTGCTCCAAAGTTAAGTAGTTGTTGAATAACTATTCCCATTGGTCGATACTCATTAAATATAATACGACCACTTTCAAACATTCCACTAATTTGTCTTAGACGTGAAAGCTTATCTCTACCATGAGTTTTTGCAGGATGACAAATGATATTATAAATCATTTGTTCCTGAATAATAACTCGTTGGAAATCATGCACTAAAGATGATTGATATTGTTCTGACTCTGGACAGAAATATGTAGTAATTTCAGTTGAAACAAAAAGTTTGCGATTATACTCATCTACTTTTCCAGAATCTTTGACAATACCCCACTCCTCACATATTTCTAAAAGCTTATCTAGTTTAGAAACATTTCCTCCCCATCTTCCTTGAACTGCATCAATTATATAAAAGAATCCATTAAGACGACCAGCTAGAATAAATGAAGTGTAATCTGTTTGTTCTTTTTCACTGGGCGATAAGTCACATCCAATTACTAATTGTTCATAGCAAGATAAATTAGTGTAAACCTTATTTCTAATAATCCATGTTGGGTGGATATTTACCTTGGAGGTCTTAACAATAATATTTTGATATTGATAAGAAAAGGGAATATATTTTTTTTCTCTAAGTTTTTGAAAAAACTCAAGATTATGCTCTTTACTGTTTCGACTTTCCCAATAAGACTTTTCATTACCGTTGGCGTCTAAAACAATAGCTGACTGTGTTATTACCTTCCAATCATTATCTTCTGTAAATTCTGTGGCATGAATGTCATCTGGTCTAAAACGAGTACCAACACTAATTGCTCTAGCACCTGAACTCATTGTTGGTAAAATTGCGTTGTCGAGTGAGTCAACAATTCCTCGGCGTACTCGTGGATTTTCAATACTTTTTAAATCTTTAATTGTGTCATCAAAAATAATTAAGTCAGATCTGAGCGAAGTAATTGAGCCAAAAAAACCAGCAGCATATAAAGTGAAGTCTGACTCAGTATTACTTACCTTAGCCCACGATTTATCGAGCTCCCAGTCTTTATCAGACCACCTATTACGGTGCTTTTTAATATGTGGGAAACACTCTCGGTATTCAGACTTTTCAATATAGCGTTTAATGATGCGAGATTTTTTTGTTGCTACATGCTCGCCATAGGAAATATATAAAATCCGAATAGCAGGGTTATGACCAATTACCCAAGCAACAAAAACTAAGATTACATGGCTTTTGCCACTATCGCGCGGTGCCAGTATTTCTAGGTTTTTTCCTGCTATATATTTTAAAGATGTAGAAGATTCACCTGTCACTAATTCCTTTGCCCACTTGAGCTGGTGCGTAGCAAGGCGAAACCCAGTCATTAGCGTATAGAATTTAGCAAAGTTCTTTGCCGCCGCCATCCCCCTCTCCGTAGTCGGGCGGTTCGATGGACATCCAGGCTTCTCCTCTATTTTCCACTGCTCTTGAAGTTCCCTCGCTATCTTTGCCGCCTTCTTCGTTCTTGATAGTTTTTGTTTGGGGGTTAACGTGAAGTCCTGGATATTTTTCAGCAAGCACGGGGAGTAAGTATCTAATAGAAGTTTCATCTGTGGGGTCTAA
Source organism: uncultured Desulfobacteraceae bacterium (assembly GCA_964652715.1). GTDB lineage: Bacteria > Desulfobacterota > Desulfobacteria > Desulfobacterales > JAABSP01 > JAABTD01. The sequence continues at coordinate 447 of CAZZBE010000377.1, read as the reverse complement.
TACATAATATTGCTGGGATTCTAAAAAAGCTGTTGCTGCTGCAACATTGATAAACATATCTGCTCCGGTACACCTAAAGGTTCCCTCTAAAGATCTGTGTAAAACTGTACTATACCAGTTGATGTTTTTTGATCCCCATTTTTTTGCAATGTTAAATATAAGCTCTGTCTCTTCTGCTTTATTTACTGCTTTCTGTTTAGCTAAACTTATTTCTGTTGCGATCGCATTTGCAAATTCGATCGCAACATCTCGAAAAATAGCACTTCCCTTTAGATACGCATTCAACTCTTCTTGTAGTTGAGATTGGAAATTGTTTTCTGCTAAGTATTCTCTGACAGCTTCGTCGTTTATAGATGGGACAATTTTTTGCCAGTATTGATCCCGCTGATTTTTCCAGCTACCGTTAGGATCTTTCCGACTCCAATTCCCGATCACACTACGGTTAAC
>CAZZBE010000376.1:0-4120 GCA_964652715.1 uncultured Desulfobacteraceae bacterium | reverse complement strand
TGGGGCTGGCCTCGGTGTACGGCGCGGTCAAACAGAATAACGGATTTATCAACGTGTACAGCGAGCCGGACCAGGGCACGACCTTCAGGATCTATCTGCCGCGGCACCGGGCCAAAACACCGCTTCAGGTTGATAAAGCAACGGCCAAGCCGACGGCGGGCGGAAACGAGACCATCCTGCTGGTGGAAGACGAGCCGGCCATCCTGCAACTGTCCGCGATGATGCTCGAAAGACTGGGGTATGCCGTGATCGCGGCCGAAACCCCGGGCGAGGCCATTCGCCTGGCCCATGAGCACGGCGGTTCCATCGACCTGCTCATGACCGACGTGGTCATGCCCGAAATGAACGGCCGCGACCTGGCCAAAAACCTGCTCTCCATCTATCCCGACATCAAACGCCTGTTCATGTCCGGCTATACCGCCAACGTCATCGCCCATCACGGCGTGCTGGACGAAGGCGTGTATTTTATCCAGAAGCCGTTCTCGTTGAAGGTTTTAGGGGGAAAGCTGCGCGAGGTCCTTGAAGACCAAAATGCTGGTTAAACAACTGATTACAAGAAAATAACCGCATCAACCCGGACTGGCGATTCCGCCGCGCTCTATTTGCCAGCCGGTTATGCGAAGCGTTAGCGCGCCAGGCGAAGCCTGGTGCATCTTGCAGGGTGCTGCGTGATTGGGAAGGATAGACATACCGCGGACCCATCGTCAACTCCCTCAACCGCGGCCGGAGCATCAGTTCCAGTTGCCGGCGTTTTTCCGGCGGCGCTTCATAAAACGACCGGGCCGTCCCGGAGTTCACGGGGATGGTGATGGTTCGCGTTTCCATGAATGGGGTCCACCGCATGGTTTTTGGCTTGGGTCGCCGTGTAATGTTTTGCTGAAAAATCTTTAAAAAGCGACAGAAATAGGATAGACTGGAATCCTATAACCTATCGCCGACGATGCCAAAGGAGATGTGATGAACAGTTCATTATTGATGACGACCGCTGTATTGATCCTGGTGTGTACGTCGACACCAGCGTTGTCCGACGGCTACACCTGGGATACCCAGAAGGGCCCGGCCGGTTCCTGGAGCGACTCAAATCACTGGTCCCCGGAAGGATCCTACCCGATGGGGCAGGACGACGGGGCCTCGATCGACAACGACCCCAGCGTCGCTTCCTCTGTAACGTACTCCCTCAACGGCGGCGGCAATGTCGTCAACTGGATCCGAATCAGCGCGAACCAGGTCTCCCTCACCAACCCGGACGGTGATCCTGACCAACTCAATCTATACGGCCACCTGAAACTGGTTGCCTCCTCGAATGATGACCCGCCGTTGCTGGAGAATGACGGGAGCTTCTACCTTGACGGCACTCTGGGCTTCCAAAAGGCAAGCACCGAGGCCGATTACGGCGCGATTCTCGGTTCCGGCGCGCTGCGACTCGGATCGGACGGCCATCTCAGTGGCGCCTTCTCCAATGGTCCCGATCACGTGATCGAAGGCAGGGGGCGTATCGGGTTCAGCGGCGTTCATCCGGTGGTCCTCAACCGGGGGGTGATCCAGCCGAAGCTGGGCATCTTAAGAGTCGGCGGCACGGTGACGAACACACCGGGGTACGGCGGGCCGGCGGTGCTTCGCGGTGATGCGGAGGTGGACAGCCGTCTGCACTTCGATGGGGCAACAGTCTCTGGCGGCAGCATCGAGGCAGCGGCCGGGCCGGTGACCATGGAAAACTCCACTTTCTCGAACCTCACGATCAGCAACGGCGTCATGCGCGTGTTCGGCACGATCTTCCAGTCGAGGATGGGGCTCGGCGTCAATATTGCGGCAGGCGCGGAGCTGCGCCTGCAGGGGAACACGGACCGCGGCCGCTACCCGAAGCTGTGGGTGGGCGACATGCAGTATGCGGATCCTATCACCATTCAGAACGAGGGCGTTATCGCGCTCGATGGTCAGTATTTCAACGGTTCGGCTGAATTGAAGGTCTGGACGCCGGACGGCCAGTCGCCGAACTATGCGACCTTCGCCGGTTCCGGTTCTCTGTTGTTGGGGCTGACCGATTATTCGGACAATACTTCTAGCAACATTCTCTCCGCCGACCCTGGGGCGGGGTACATCCAGTTGGAGAATCACTCGATCCTGGGATACGGGGATATCAGAGCGCCGCTGATCAACCTCGGCCGGATCACGGCCGGCAAAAGCGGAACCCTCATCCTCCAAAAAAATGTAACCAACGCCAACCTGACCGACCCCGACTGGAGAGAGGGTCCATTCGGCACGCTCGCGGCAACGCCGGGCGCCAGGCTGCTGATCGCCAGCGGCGCCATCGTCCTTCTCGGGGACTTGCAACCGGATGGCGGCACGATAGCCTTCAGCAATGGATTTCTCAATCAGACATCGTGGGGGCCGGGTAACTACGAAGTCCCCCGCAATGGCGTTCTCCAGCTCAGCGGCGTCACCACGATGGAGACTGCCGCCGAGCTGACAGTGGTCGCCGGGCATGGAGGCGCCTCTAAGCTGGAGATTTACGGTGGCGCCGATTTTGAGCTGGTCAACAACGGCGAAATCGCCATGGACAATTCCACCGATCTGCGTCAACGAGGCAACGATCCGGCACTTCTGTCCGGCAGCGGCACGATCCGGCTGGGGGTTGCCGGGTTCGGCCTCACGGCAATAAGTGGCGATGCCCCGGTCAACGGGGGACTCAACGAGGGGTTCATCAATGGTCCCGACCACACCATCCGCGGCGCGGCAAGATTTTGGACAAACCTGGTCAACCAGGGAGAGGTCATCGCTGAAAACGGCTACCTGACTTTTTCTTACCCGTTTGAATTGTCGGGGCCTGGCAATGTGCAAGTGCTGAACGGCGGTTGGCTCACTTGGTCGGCGAACCTCGGTGCGCACGATCTCACCCTGGACGCCGCCGCCGGCATCTGGCCGGACAGCTTCACCCCTACCCTCGTGCTCTCCGGAAATTTCAGTTTTTCCCAGACGGATGAATACAAGTGGGTGGCAGATGGAAAAACCGGCAATCCCTCGCTCACCATGACCACACAGGGCGATCCCCTGCAGACTGTCGAAGTCGGTGGCAAGGATTTCGGCGAAGTTAAGACCGGTTTCAACGGCTATGGTTCGCCGAACTTCGATCTGGACACCTTCACCGTATCGGGCGCCTTGACGCGGGTTCGGCTGGTGGATGCGATCGACAACGGCAATCGCACCGCAACGGGAGAAGCACTTTATGCAAGAACTGTCAACGTGTCGCCGGAAGCGGTGCTCGACTTGAACGGCCTGGCGCTCTACACCATGCAAAGCGGCGTCGTGCATAAAGTGCTGCCTGGCGACGGCGCGCTGTTCGGTGGCGGAGACATCATCGACACCTGTGGCAGTGGGAATTTGACGGATGTGATTCGCGGCTTGCAGGTTCTAACGGGCAGCAACCCCGCCGGGATGACCGCGGCAGGAGATGTGAACGATGACGATCGGATCGGCCTTGAAGAGGTGCTGTACTATCTTAAGGAAGTTGTTAAATGAGGTTGAATACTCCCCCCTGCAATACAAGTTCCCCCGAAAGAAAGGGGGACAGGCCACGTTTTAGGGCTACCCAGCACCACAAGTTGCCGATGCAAATAAAAATCTCGATCCAAGCTGCCCGCTACCCCGCCCGCTTCGTCTGAATGTCGGCCTCATGTCGGCGTTTTCATTCGCCCTTTCCTTTTACACAATGATGGTGGGGTCCAAGATGCTCATCGGTGGGGCGGTCGAGAGGGTTTTTGAAAAGCGGGGTTTATGTTGGGGTCTTCATTTCCGTAACTCACCTTGATCGGATCCGGGACATGGGGGTCACTGCCCCCCGCCCTTATCCAGCTCCGCCATCCATTTTCTGACAAGTTCCGCGCTGGGCGACTGGATCTCTTCGAAAATGGCCAGAGATTGTTGCAGCATGGGGCGGGCTTTTTCCACCTGGCCCAGGGCTCTGTAGGCGAGCCCCAGGTTGCCAAGAAATCTTCCTTCCTCGGCCCGATCTTTCAGCCCCCTTGCGGCATCGACCCCGGCGTGGAGGATTTTGCGGCGTTCGGCCTGACCGGTGTGTGATTATGTTAATCTTTTGATGCAAAGTACTTTTTAATATATTGCT
>CAZZBE010000375.1:1406-4158 GCA_964652715.1 uncultured Desulfobacteraceae bacterium | reverse complement strand
TTCGGCTGCAATCGCTATGGCCGGTTCTGGACCTGCCCGCCCAATTTGCACCTGTCGCCGGAACGGTTCATGGCGGCCTTTGAACGATATCGGACCGCCCTCATGATCCAAAGCCCCGACCCCGAGATCAGCCAGGAAGTGACCCTGGCCATTGAAAAAGAGGCCATGCTGACCCAAGGCCGCATGTTCGCCTTCGCCCTGGTCCTGTGCGTTCAGTGCGAAACCTGCGCGTTTCCGGAGCCCTGCAATTACCCCCATTTGGCCCGGCCTTCCATGGATGCCTATGGCGTTGATATCGGAAAGACCGTCGAGGCCCTGGGGTTTCAGGTGACCTTTGACCCGGACGGCAAGCTGCTGCCGGCCTGGTACAGCATGGTGTTGATCGATTAGCGGGGGAAGAGGCCGAAAGATGACCGTCGGCGTGGTGTGTTGCCGGGTGCTGGAAAGCGAAATCCGGGCGTTGACCCGGCATGAGCCGGAAACCTTCCGGATCGAAATCATGGAATGGGGGCTTCACACCAAACCGGACCGGCTCCTGGCGGCGGTTTGCGACCGGATCCGGTCCATTGAGGCCGATGTGGACGCCGTTGTCCTGGGATATGGCCGGTGTCAGGCCATGGACCGACTGCCGGATTTTTCCGTTCCGGTGTTCCGGCCCCCGGGCGAGGACTGCATCGGGGTCCTGTTGGGTCAGCAGCGGTATGAAGACGAGTTGATGAAAGAAGCGGGCACCTGGTTTCTGACGCCGGGGTGGGCCGAGCTGGGAATGGAATTTGTCTTCGGCGAGCTTCAACTGGAGCGCATGGCGGAAAGGGGCGTCGATCCCCTGACCGTGGCGCGCCGGATGCTGGAAAATTACACCCGCGCCCTGTTGATCGATCCGGGAATCGGTCCGACGGACGCCCTGCGGTCCAAGGCCCTGGAAATCGCCGAAGCGTTCAATTTGAGGCTGGAAACCACGAGGGGAACTGTTTCCCGATTGAAGGAAACCCTGGACCGCGCCCGTCCATGATCGGACGTTTTCACATGGGCGCGCCGTCCATGGTGTTCGGACCCGGCACAAAGGAAAACGTCCGGCGGCTGGCCGGCTTGGTGGATCATGTGGAAATTGTGCTGTTCCACACCCCGACCCTCCACAACATCCCCGGAAAATCGGAAATGGAGGAGATCAGGGCCATTGCCGGGGACCACGGCCTGACCCTGTCCATCCATCTGCCCACCTGCATGGAAATCGCCTCGGACGACCCCGGCCGGCGCCGGGCCTCGCTGGCAATGGCGGCCTCCCTGGTCAACCGGTTCCAAGATCCCGCTATTCGCAATTTCATTCTCCACATTCCTTATGACCGACCGACGTTGGCGGCGGTTCCCGGTCGGTATTTTCACGCCGGGAACCGAAACGCCTTCGCCGGCTGGCTGAACCGGGCCAGGGATGGCCTGCGGCGGCTTCGGGCCGCCGCAGGTTCGGACGCGCCGTTGCTGGTGGAAAACATCAATTACAGCCCGGTTCTCATGCAACCGCTGTGGGAGGAAGGCCGGTGCGGTTTCTGCCTGGACATCGGGCACCTGCTGCTGGGCCGCGAGCCGGTGTTGCCCGTGATGGATGCCTGTCTGACCCATATCCTGGAAATCCATCTCCATGGGGTGGTCGGGCACGAGGAACATCTGGACCTGAATGTCCTGCCCATGGAACGGGTCCGGCGCTGGATGGGCCGATTGACGGCGGCCGGTTTCAGGGGCGTGGTCAACCTGGAGGTGTTCAGCCCGGCGGATCTGACCGCGTCCCTGGAAATGGTCCGGCAGGCGACGGCGGAGAACACCTGCAAGGATTTGGGATAAGAAAGGATATCGCCTAAGCCCCTTCTCCGTTTTCTTCTTCCTCGGGGGACATCCGGTCGAATTTGCTCCACAACTGCCCGGTTTCGCATCCCATGAGCGTGGCGGCGTCAAAATCCGAACGGGCCAAACGATAGCGCCTGAGTTTATAGCGGCAAACGCCCCGCCCGAAATAGGCGTCCCCGCGGCGCGGGTCGCGGGAAACGGCTCGGTCAAAAGCGTCGCACGCCTGAGCGTAGTTGCCGGCCTGAAACAGTTCCCGGCCCCGGTCGCACCAGTCGTCCGCCGTGAAGGCGTCTTCGGTTCGGGAGCTGTCCGCCATTATGCGCGAACCCTGGCCGCCACGTCGGCGACCCGCTTGCCAAGATTCCGTGCCGACGCCAGACCCGTGTCGTCTTTTTCGTACCCCTCGGGGTGGCCGCTCCAGACCGTGCCGCCGAAGTGAAAGGTGTTGAACCCGTCGCCCACGATGATCATGTCCTGGATCAGCATGGCGGCGTGGACCGCATGGATGGCGGTCTCCTGGCCGCCGTTGCGGAACCCGCCCACGGCGACGACGCCTCCGACCTTGTTGCTGAACAGGGCGCCGTTGCGCCGGAACATGACGCACCGGTCCAGAAACGCCTTGCACTGGGCGGTCATGGTTCCGAAATAGACCGGGGTGGCGATGATGATGCCGCCCACGTCGGGACCGGACAGCAACGGGATGAGGTCCGGAAAATCGTCCTTTTGACTGCACGCCAGTTCCTTGTTGCACTTGCCGCAGGCGATGCATCCATTGATTGTCATTTCAGCAAGATCGATCACTTCCACGGCGACCCCTGATTCCCTGGCGGAATCCAAAGCGGCATCCAGGGCGAACCGGGTGGATTTTCCCTTGCGCGGGCTGCATGACGCGCCGATGATTTTCAGTCCCATT
>CAZZBE010000375.1:0-1306 GCA_964652715.1 uncultured Desulfobacteraceae bacterium | reverse complement strand
GGTTGCACCACCAGCATTTGCTGAAAAGGCCGGGCATCTCTTTGAAATGGGGGTATGATCCCAGAAACTTCTTTCGCATTTCGGTCGTGGATTCAAGTTTTTCAGGCCGAAACACGACCCACAGGGCCTTTTTCTCTGTTGCCATTTGATATGATCTCCTCTGCTTACGGATGCAGAACCTCTTTTAACAGATCCCCCTGGATAAAGCGGTCCACGAAACGATCGACATCCGGGACCTTTATATAGCCTATTTCCGAGAGAAACTGAACGTATTCTTTTTCGCCTTCGATGTTGAGATCGTAGGTAAAGTTGACCGTTTCCATGGCCCGGCGCACCGTCTCCTCATCCATGCCCGTGGACGACATGCCGATTTTGACGGCTTCTTCCCTGTTTTCGAGAATAAAATTCGTTGCTTCCACATGGGCTTTGAGCACTGATTTAACGGCTTCCCGATGGTTTTTCAGAAAATCGGCGCCGGCAACCAGCACGCAACAAGGATGGGCTTCCCACATCTCGTGGGAAGTCATCAGGTTTTTGCCCACGCCCATGGTGGCGGATTTGGAGGGATGGGGCTCCCAGGCCACGAAAGCGTCGATCTGGCCGGTCCGCAACGCGGCGATCATCTCCGGCGGCTTTATCACCATGATGTTGACGGTTGAAATATCAACGTTGCGGGCCGCCAGGGCTTTTCGCAGCAGGAAGTCCTGGACCGTGGAATGCCCCGGTACAGCCACGGTTTTGCCGGTCAGGTCCGACAGGGTTTTGATGCGGTCATCTGTTTTCCCGATGACCAGGGCGGACCCTTCGGTGTTGACCTGGGCGACCGCCACCACGTCAGCGGCCCGGTTGGCCACGGCCGTGGTGGCCGGGGCCTCTCCCACATAGGCCATGTCGAGGCTTTCGGCCCCGAAGGCGCTCATGATCTCCGGCCCGGCCCGGAACACGCCGGCCAGTTCCACCTGAACCCCGTGACGTTCGAACATTCCCTTTTCTTTGGCCACCCAGAAGGCCAGTTGATGGATGTCCGTCTGTAAGACCGCCATACGGACCGGCGCACCGCTCGCGGCGGCGCCGGAAACTGAAACCGCGCTGATGCACACAACCGTGATCGCGCATATCAACAGAATTTTGGTTTTCATGATCCCTCCTCGTTTTTGATGGTTGTGGTTTCGACTTCTATGTATCGATTCACCGCCATTCCCCCGTAGATGACGGCCCCGGGGCACGGAACCACCCGCTTTCTACGATATTCGTCCCCGATCACGTTGAACAGTTCGAGGCAGGCGGAGCAGATTTGCCGTGTGGG
>CAZZBE010000374.1:0-4167 GCA_964652715.1 uncultured Desulfobacteraceae bacterium | reverse complement strand
CCCTCCCTTTGGATGACATCAACGTCGCGGCCGCCCGCGAAAAATCCATCCGCCACGGGCATCCGTCCACCCTGCATCTGTGGTGGGCCCGGCGGCCGTTGGCGGCGGCCCGGGCGGTGCTGTTCGCCCAGTTGGTCAACGATCCGGGGGGCGAGCGGGGGTATTATGCGGGGAAAACCAAGGTCCAGGCAGACGCGGAGCGGGAAAAGCTGTTCGAGATCATCCGGGAGCTGGTGAAGTGGGAGAACACGACCAACGAGCGGGTCCTGGAGCGGGCACGGGCGGCCATCCGGGAAAGCTGGCGGGAAACCTGCGAGATGAACAAGGGAAAGCCGGGGTTCGATCCGGAAAAGCTGCCGGCGTTTCACGATCCTTTCGCCGGCGGCGGGTCCATTCCGCTGGAGGCCCAGCGGCTGGGGCTGGAGGCGTATGCCTCGGATCTCAACCCGGTGGCGGTGCTGATCAACAAGGCCATGATCGAGATCCCGCCCAAGTTCGCGGGGCGTCCGCCGGTGGGGCCGGTTCCGCCGGGGATGCGGCAGCAGGAGATGCACGAGGACTGGTCCGGCGCCAGGGGACTGGCGGAGGATGTGCGGCGGTACGGGTATTGGATGCGGGAGGAGGCGTTCAAGCGCATCGGGCATCTCTATCCGCCGGTGGCGGTGACGGCGGAGATGGCAAAGGATCGGGACGATCTCAAGCCGTATGTCGGGGAGAAGCTGACGGTTATCGCGTGGTTGTGGGCGCGAACCGTGAAAAGCCCGAACCCGGCCTTCAGCCATGTGCATGTGCCGCTGGTGTCGAGTTTCGTGTTGTCGAGCAAGAAGGGGAAGGAAGCGTGGGTTGAGCCGGTGGTGGAGGGGGATGGGTATCGGTTTGAGGCCGCCAGTTCCAGCGCGAACTCATCGAACAGCTCCCCGAAGCACTCGAAACCATGATCGGCGGCAGCACCGGCCGGCCCCCCATCGCCCCTGTGGACATGGCCCAGGCCGCCATCGGTCCCGGCATGGCGATCTTCTCCAAGTACGCCGGCGTCCTCAACCAGGATGGCTCCGCCATGTCCGTGCATGACGCCCTGATCCTCATCAACCGCGAAATCACCAATTTCCTCACCCCGGAAAGCAGTTCCTTCGACGCCGACACCCTGTTTTGCGCCACCTGGTTCGACCAGTACGGGTGGAGCGCCGGCCCCTTCGGCGAGGCGGACACCCTGGCCCGGGCCAAGGGGACCTTCCGTGGACGGCGTCCGCAACGCCGGCGTGGTCGACTCCGGCGGCGGCAAAGTCCGCCTGCTCAAATGGGAGGACTACCCCGCCGACTGGGACCCCAAGCGGGATCTCCGCACGCCCGTTTGGGAAGCCTGCCATCAGATCATCCGAACCCTGAAAACGACCAGCGAAACCGAAGCCGGCACGCTGCTGGCCAAAATTCCGGAGCGGGGCGAATCCATCCGGCAGCTCGCCTATCACCTCTACACCCTCTGCGAGCGCAAAAAATGGGCCGAAGAAGCAAGGGCCTACAACGAGCTGATCACCTCCTGGGGCGGCATCGTGACCACATCCACCGAAGAAGGACCTACACGATCTCAAATGTCTCTTGGCGAAGATTATTAGGACCGGAGGAAATACGATTATGATAACACATACCAAATTGCAAAATTTCACAGCATTCGAAGAGGCAAACCTTAATTTCGGTCCAGGCTTGAACATCTTTATAGGCGAGAATGGAACCGGAAAATCCCATATTCTAAAGATAGTTTATGCTATTCTCGCTGTAAGCTTTGAAGAAGGAAAAAAACCGAACGCAGGGGCGCCAACAAAATCTTTGCTCCAACCAAGATTAGCCGAAAAAATGATCAATGTTTTTCGGCCGGAGACATTAGGTAGAATCGTCCGACGAGGACAAAAACAAAAAAGCAAACCCTGCGGTGTGATGCAAACTATGGAAAATGAAGATTTAAATATTGCTTTCGCTTTCAAGTCTAACAGCAAAAATGAAGTTACTCTGGCCCATACACCAGAAGATTGGATAAAACAAAATCCTATATTTTTCCCAACACGAGAGCTTCTGACAATCTATCCGGGATTTTTCCCTGTGTATGAAGGTCATTATTTGGAGTTTGAAGAGACGTGGCGGGATACTTGCTTAGCTTTGGGCGCCCCCGCATTACGCGGAAAAGAAAAGGAAATGAAAAAATTGCTTGTCCCCTTAGAAGATGTCATGGGTGGGACGGTTGTTTTGGATAACAATGGTCGTTTTTATCTTAAAATTCAGGGTCAAAAACCATTGGAAGCACCAATGTTAGCTGAGGGGTATCGCAAAATCGCCATGCTTGCCCAGCTAATAACAAACGGCACTTTATTCGGCCATGGATACCTATTCTGGGACGAACCCGAGGCCAATTTAAACCCAAAACTCATCCGACTTGTGGCGGAGGCCATTTTCCACATCTGCAAAAGCGGCATCCAAGTTTTTGTGGCAACTCACAGCCTTTTCTTTATTCGGGAGTTATCTATTCTTTCCCATGAAATCCAATTTCGTAAAATCCCTCAGCGGTATTTTGCTTTTGAAAGGACCCGTGAAGGTGTGTCTGTAAGCCAAGGGGATAGCGTCGAGCATGTGGATCCTCTCGTAATGTTAGATGAAAATCTCAACCAATCAGATCGCTTTTTGGCGGTGGAAGACGAATGAACACCTCTATCATCGAGGGGAATCTGGTTTTTACTTTCCCTGAAAACTGCCGGGCCGTAAAGTACGACGATTGGTCATTTTTCAAGAATCAGTTTCAAAGAAACTGCGGTGCATCAAAAGCGGTGGATATCGTCTGCATCACAAAGAGCCCAAGCACCCTATGGTTGGTCGAAGTGAAGGATTATCGACAACACCGCCGGTCCAAGTCCTTGGACATAGTAGAAGAATTTTCCAGTAAGGTCAGGGATACATTGGCAGGGCTTTTGGCCGCCCGTGTGAATGCAAACGATAGTTCAGAAAAGCGGTTTGCTGACGAAGCTGTCCGAACCAGAAAGATTCGGGCTATTTTGCACTTGGAACAGCCTAAAAAAGATTCCAAACTATATCGAAGAGTCATCGAGCCAGGCGATATTATTTATAAACTCAAACAACAACTCGACGCTGTGGATCCTCACCCCAGAGTCGTTGATAAACACAATTTGCCCTCTTACATCATCTGGACCGTGCAGGAGAACCGACCATGACCCTCAAACCCTGGCGCGAAATCGCCCGCCCCCACAAAGACGTCCTCCAGGGCGCTTTCAAGCAATCCGAATTCGCCGCCGACATCTCCCAGGTTGCCGGCGGCGCGGCGCCGCCGGAATACCAGGACCCGGGAAAGTTCTTCGCCCGGACCTTCATCACCGAAGGGATGCGGCTGCTGCAAAACCCACACCATGCTGGCGGTCTATCACCTGGCCGCCAGGACGGTTTCGGCCGACCGGCTCGCCGGCGTGCCGCCGGTGCTGGACGAAGCCGGCATCCATGAACTGCCCACGGCCCGGGACGCCGCCGACATGGACGCCGTCTGCAAAGCCTTCGCCGATTTCTACCGGGACGGGGACAACACATTTCCATCGGAGACCCGGACCGGTTCCTATTACGACCGGTTGCGGCAATCCTACCCCATCCACCCCGAAATTTTCGACCGGCTCTACGAAGACTGGTCCACCCTGGAAAAGTTCCAGCGAACCCGGGGGGTGCTCCAGCACATGGCCGCGGTGATCCACCGTCTCTGGAACAGCGACAACCGGGACCTGCTCATCATGCCGGGCTCCCTGCCGCTGGAAGACGCCGTCGTCCGCACCAAAAGCATCCATTACCTTCCCCAGGGGTGGGAACCGATTATCGAGCGGGAAGTGGACGGCCCCCGCTCCGAACCCTTTGACATCGACGGCCGGGACACCCGTCTGGGCGGGGTTCAGGCCGCCCGGCGGACCGCCCGGACCATTTTTCTGGGCAGCGCGCCGTCGTCCGCGGTTCAGATGATCCGGGGCATTCAGGCCGAACGGATTCTCCTGGGCGCGGTCCAGCCCGGTCAGGCGGTGGGCGTGTTTGAAGACGCCCTGAAACGCCTCCGGGACCGCCTCCATTATCTTTACAGTGAAAAGGACCGGTTCTGGCTCGACACCAAGCCCAACCTTCGGAGGGAAATGG
>CAZZBE010000373.1:0-4173 GCA_964652715.1 uncultured Desulfobacteraceae bacterium | reverse complement strand
GTTTTGCGAGGAATGGGGGATCGCGGTTGCGACGGAGATTGAATTTTTTTAAAGGAAACACACACAATGAACCTATACGACGACATCTACGAATGGGAAGGATGGGGCGGCAAGATGAAGCTGGGCAGCGGCAAGTGCCGCCTCTGGATCTTCGATCTAAAAAAGGGCGACAGAAAGGGTGTTTCCCTTCTTCACCCCTTCATCGTCATCGCCTCCGACGTGCCGGACAGCAAGATGTCGGTCCGAAGCTGCATCAGCCACATCGCCACCTGCGTTGCCCGGGATTTCAACCTCGATCCTCACCGGACCGTCTGGGTCGAATATTATCCGGCCAAAACCTACGGTGTCGCGGGCCAGCACAGCATCCCCGAAAAGCTCGAACGGGTGGACCTCGACTGGAACGACGATCTGGCCATGCATCCCGGCTGGCGGCCTCTGAAGCCGGAGATGCACGACTTGGTCAAAGAACTGGTGACGGAGACGCCTTAAGTGCCGGGATCTTCCGAGATGTCGGCGCGGGGGGCGGCCCAATTCCGGGAGGAGACGCCGGAACGGGACGGGGACGACCGGTTCTCCCTCCTGATTGTGGACGACAATCCGTTGAATCTTCAGATGCTGGCGAGCATTCTGGCCCCGGACGACTATCAGATGGCGCTGGTGAAGAGCGGGGAAAAGGCGCTTCGCTTTATCCAGCGGAAAAAGCCCGACTTGATCCTGCTGGATGTCATGATGCACGGCATCGACGGCTTCGAGGTCTGCCGGGAGTGCAAATTGGATCCGGACCTCGACGACATTCCGGTGATCTTTATCAGCGCGTTGAAAGACGCCGACAGCAAACTCAAGGGATTCGAACTCGGCGGCGTCGATTATATCACCAAGCCGTTCCACAACCTGGAGGTCCGGGCCCGGGTTCAGACGCATCTCCGCTTGCGGCGACTCCAGAAGGACCTGGCGCGTCGCGTCGAAGAAGAGGTGGCCAAGCGGATGGAACAGCAGCGGATGCTGATTCAAAAATCCAAACTGGAGTCCCTGGGCCGTCTGGCCGCCGGCATCGCCCACGAGATCAACCAGCCCCTGGCCGGGATCTCCATGGGACTGGACAACATGGAATTCAAGATCGAGGCCGGCCGGGCCGCGCCCGATTACCTGACCGGAAAGATCGCCAGCCTTCGCAAGGACATGGACCGCATCCATAACATCATTCAGCACGTCCGCCTCTTCTCCCGGGATCAGGCGGCGGTGATCCTGGAAAACGTGGATGTCAATGGGGCCTGCGCGGACGCGCTCTCCATGCTGGGGACCCAGTACAGGCAACACGATGTTCGGGTCAGGCTTGACCTTGATGAAGATGCGGGGTGCGCCCTGGGCAACCGGTACCGGCTGGAGCAGGTGGTGGTGAACCTGCTGACCAACGCCAAGGATGCGGTGGACCGGAAAGCGGCCCGGGAAGGGGAGCTGTCGTTTGAAAAACGGATACGGATTGGGACGCGTCGCTTGGACGGGGAGATCCTGTTGACGGTGTCGGACAACGGCGTCGGCATTCCGGAAGACCTGATCGACCGGCTGTTCGAGCCGTTTTTCACCACCAAAGAGCCGGAGAAAGGGACGGGCCTGGGGTTGGCCATCAGCTACGGCATCATCCGGGAGATGAAGGGAGAGATCCGCGTCGAAAGCGATCCGGGCCGGACCACCTGTGTGAAGGTGCGGCTTCCCCGGATATCCGACGTGAAAAGATGACGTCGATGGAACGGTTGAAAATCCTGGTGGTGGACGACGAAGCGCGCATCCGGGAGGAAATCGAGGAGTTCCTGACGGACATCGGCCACCGGGTCCACCAGGCGGGCGGCCCCACCGACGCCTTCCGGAGTCTTGCGACCTGGGGGCCGGACATCCTCATTCTCGACATCAAGCTTCCGGAAACCGACGGGTTGACGGTGCTGGAAACGGTGAAATCCCGGTATCCGGAAATCGAGGTGATCATGATCACCGGCCACGGCGACATGGAAAGCGCCATCCGCGCCATGCGCCTGGGGGCCGTCGATTACCTTCAGAAGCCGCTGCGGTTGAACGACATCCGGGGGGCGGTGGAACGGACGGGAAAATTTCTCCGGCTGAACCGGCGGCTCCAATCGGTGGAGAAGAGTTATTCTCTCCTGTCCAAAGAATTTCAGGAGGCCGAAGGCCACCGGATGATCGGCCAGGGAAAGGCCATGCAGCGGGTGCTGGACCTGATGACCCGGGTGGCGGCCTCCGGGGACACCAGCGTTCTCATCACCGGCGAAAGCGGCACGGGCAAGGAACTGGCGGCCCGGGGCATCCACCATTTAAGTGAACGCCGCGACGGCTATTTTTACCCGGTCAATGTGTCCGCCATCCCGGAATCGCTGTTCGAGAGCGAGTTGTTCGGCCACGTCAAAGGGGCCTTTACGGGCGCGACCGCGAACCGGGCCGGTTGTTTTGAATATGCCGAAGGCGGCGCCCTGTTCATGGACGAAATCTGCGATCTGGCCATGCCGCTGCAAGCGCGATTGCTGCGGGTGCTGGAAGAACGCCGGGTGCGCCGCATCGGCGCCCATCGGGAAACCCGGGTGGACGTCCGGCTGATTTCGGCCACCAACCGGGACATTGAATCCTTGGTGACCGAAGACGCTTTCCGGGCCGATCTTTACCACCGGCTTAACACGTTTCGCATCCACCTGCCGGCCCTCCGGGACCGACCCGGGGATATCCCGCCGCTCATCGAGCATTTCGTTGATATTTATTCAAAAAAGCTCAAGAAACAAATATCCTCCATTGAGCCCGGCGTCTTCGATCAAATGGCCGCCTATTCGTTTCCCGGAAATGTCAGGGAACTCAAAAACATCCTGGAACGGGCCGTCATCCTGTGCGACGGGGGCCGGTTGCTGCCCCGCCATGTGTCCGGGGCGACGCCGAATATCCGGTCAACGGATTCGCCGGGTCAGGCGGAACGCCTCGACCTGGAGGCGACCGAAAAGCGGTTGATCCAACGGGCTCTTGCCGAGACCGGCCATAACAAATCCCAGGCCGCCAAACTTCTGAACATTTCCTGGCAGGCATTGAACCGGCGGATGAAAAAGCACCGCCTTTGATGCCGAGTGGGCGCCCCGGAGACAATTATCCGATTACGGAGAGGGCCTACGGAATCGGATAATTTGCTATGGGGATTTTAAGTAGTTCTATTTACGGTTTTTCCGCCCTCATCCCTGTCGAAATTCCCTGCCCCTATATCCGATATCGGATGGTTTGCGCTTCCGCCGAGGTTGCAATAAATTGTAATCATAGATTTTTATCGGTTGGCACGTCATCTGCATACTAATATCGCGTGAACATATTATTTTATCATCACAACCGGTTCCTCCCGGGCGAACTGCAAGAGTTTTTCGGCGAGATGGGAGGACAGCCGCACTTCGCGGATGTCGTTGAATCGGCCATCGAAATTCTCAACACCCGCCCTATTGACGTGGCCTTCATTGAAATTCAGGATTTTACCGACATTGGGCTCTTGAAGTACATCAACCAATACTTTCAAAGCATGAGAACCGTGCTGGTGGTGGAAAATGAATTTGAAAAGGCGATATCGGCCGTTAAGAATGGGAAATATGGGATACTGAGGCAGCCTTTTGGGCTATCGGAAATTGAGTCTTTTGTAACAAAAACAATCTGAATATTTTTGGCGGATTTGAACATTAGAATGTTGGACAACAAGGATAATATATACGGGAAGAAGGAGATGAAGATGGAATTCAAAAGGGCAATCAGCGCAGACGCGACGTTAAATCTAACACCTCGGCGTTCGATTTTTCCCAGACAGCTTTTTCTTCCAGACAGGAAGGGGCAATCCATTTTTAAGAATTGGATTTTCTTGTTAAGTATTTTTTTCGTCCTGCCGCTTCTTTTTGCGCCCAATACTTACGGTGCGGTGCCCGCCGGGTATTCGGAATTTTATATCCCGGTTGATGAAGAAACCATGCTGACCGTTTTGGATGAGATCGGAAGCGGCGGACAGGGAACCGAAACACACTCCGTCATCAATGTCGTGGCATGGGCCAAAGACACCATCGTATATTATGATCATTGGGAGAACGGTTATAATTTTGACAGGGATGATCCCGAAAATACATATGATGAAAAGTTCGTTCTTAACAATCGAGG
>CAZZBE010000372.1:0-4176 GCA_964652715.1 uncultured Desulfobacteraceae bacterium | reverse complement strand
GGCTGGAAAATAAAGAATTGAAATATTGAAAAACCGAACAAAAGCATGGAGAGGGCCTGGGAAAAGCGGCACGCCCTTCGGTTGCGCCCCTTTTCCCAGCCCCTCATGCTTAGCGTAACCGCGACATGAAAAATAAACTTGACCAACAACCGCGAGGCTCATCTTGCGAGGTCTCGTAAATGCAACTCTTGGCTTTGAAAAGCTTGCCATTTTCTGTCATTGACAAGCAAAAAAATTCAGCACACTATCCGCCCCATTCCACGGCGCCGGTGAACTTGTCATGCGGGGTCCGGCCTATCACGTTTCCCCCGGCTTCAAAACCACCGCCCGCGTCCCCTTCCCGTCGATCTTCAACGTCAGCGGCCCCTCCAGCCGCACATGCCGCAGATAGGTCGTCTCGTCCACCGCCGGCTGCGACGCCAGCCAGTCCCAGTCGATGAAGCCGTTTCCTTTTTCCGGCACGGTGATGTAGGGGATCCCCTGGGAGGTGATGTTGTTGAAGAAGTGGGAGCCCTGTGACGGGTCGGCCTTGAGCTGGGCCATGGCGGCTTCCACCATGGCCCCCACCCCCGAGATGTCGCCCCAGGTCACGGGAATGCCCAGCCACCGGTCGGCCGTCCCCCAGCGGCCCGGGCCGATGAGGAGGTATTTCCGGTCCGCCCTGGCCAGTCCGCGGTTGATCTCGCCGATCTGGTCCGCCTGGAGCATCGTCCGGCCCGGATCGAAATCCTCGGGCTTGACGTAGACGATGTCCCGGATTTCCCCGTAGACGCCGTTGCCCAGCGCGTTTTCCGAATAGCACAGCGCGCCCGGAACCTCCGCTTCCGAGATTTCCACCTCCATGTTCCGCTGGCTGATGGCCATGGGCCGGATCTGCAACAGCGTGAACTCCGGCCGGTCCCCCTTTTTTTCCGGCAGGTTCATGGCGAATTCGATCTCCACCGGGCACCCCATCCCTTTCCGCCCCATGTCGAGGATGTCGGTGATGATGCCGGGCAAAGGGATGTCGTTGTACTTGACGATGTTGGCGAAGGTGAGCACCCAGTGGCCGTCGGGCAGGGCCGCGTCCCGGATGCGGTGGTCCTGGGGGTCGTAGCTGCCGGCCAGATACCGCACCGGTCCCTGGTTTCGCACCCCGTCGTCGTCGATGGCCAGCCGGGCCAGGGTTCCGTCGCCGCGGCCCGTCAGTTCGATGGGATAGTCCTCGGTCTTGAGGGCGTAAAACTTCCGCTGGGCGTTCTTGAGGATGTCCTCCACCGTGGAAAACTGGGGCAGAAACTGGGGATAGTTGGGGGAAAACCGGAGGGCGGTCCCCCCTTCCACCACGGTTTTTCCCAGTCCGAAGGCCAGGTGGACGATCCCCTCCTCCGGCTTCATATAGGAGATGGGGTAGAAATTGTAGGACTGGGCCACCCCCGAGATCGCCGGGTAGAAATATTTGCCGTAGCGCCGGCCCGTCACCTGCTGGAGGATCACCGCCATCTTGTCGTCCTCGGTCCGCTGCTGGGTGGACCGGGAAAAGGAGCGGGATTTCTCGAAGTAGGTGGAGGCGTAGACCAGCTTGACGGCGTTGATGAGCTGCCCCAGGCGGACCTTTGGATCCGGATGGTTGTTGGGGATCATGTAGGTGTTGTAGACCCCGGCCCGGGCCTGGTACTGGGCGTCTTCCAGGAGGCTGGAGGACCGGACCGCCAGGGGGGCCTCCATGTGGCGCAGAAACAGGGCCAGATCCTCCCGGACCCAGGCGGGGAACCGGGCGCCCAGGAAGAGCTGTTCCATGCGCCCGTCGCTGTCGAACCCCGAGATGTACTCCTTGAGGTTGTTTTCGGCCATCATGGACTCGAACCCCTCGGTGGAGATCACCAGGGTCCGGGGCACCGAGATGTCCACGCCCGGGTGGCGTTTTGCCAGTTCAGGGGTTTTTTTGAGCAGATAGGTCATGAAGGCCAGGCCCCGGGCCTTTCCCCCCAGGGACCCCTTGCCGATCTTGACGAACTCGGTGTCCGGATCGAACTCCCCGGGATTGAAATCGGTCACCACCCCCCGCTGCCGGCCCTTGCGACGTTCCCGGATCCGGGCCGCCAGATAGGTTTTGATCTCGGAGACGCTGTCGAAATCCGAGGCCTTGACCGGTCGGAGGTGGGACGCCAGCTGGATTTCGGACCGGGCCATGAGCCAGGAGGAGAAATGGTTCCGGGCCGCGTGGTAGAGGATCGATTCTTCGGGGATGGTGGGCAGGACCTTCTCCATGGCCCGGAGGTTGGGCGCCCGGGCCACTTCGCTCCCGTCGGGCATGCGGAAGATGAAATCCCCGAACCCGAGGTAGGTCCGCATGAACGACCGGATGTCCATGTGAAGGGTTGGGGAGTTCTTGTCCAGAAAAACGGCGCCGCAGGCTTCGGCCCGGTTTCGGTTTTCCTCTTCGGAACTGAGCATGAGCATGGGGAGATTCGAGCAGTCCGTGCAGATTTCCGACAGCAGGGTGAATCCGGCCGACGGGTCGATTTCTCCGTTCCGGGGAAACCGGACGTCCGAGAGAAAGGCGAGGAGATAAGGCTTGTACCGGGTGTAAAGATCCCAGGCCTCTTCGTAGGTGGCGGCGGTGAGGATCTTGGGCCGGGCCCGCATCCGGAGGATCTTGTGCTCCTCGTTGAGGGACTCTTCCATGACGGCGTTGGTCTGGCTCACCACCTCCTTGTAGAGCATGGGCAGGAGGGAGGAGCGGTACATGGGGGAATCCTCCACCAAAACAATTACGCAGACCCGGGCCCTTCGGGTGTCGTAGGCCACGTTCATCCGGTCTTCCACGCTTTTGATGATGGCCAGCAGCAGGTCGGTGTTGCCCAGCCAGACAAAGGTCTGATCGATGGACCGCTCCACGGCCTGGATCCGGGCCGCCTTCCGGGCCATGGCCGAATGGGTCAGCAGGAAGACCGGCAGGTTTTCGTAGGTCTCCTTGATCTTTTTTCCGAACTGGACCGGCTCCATGTCGTCGAGGCGGGGCATGGTCAGCACCAGGTCGAACCGCTTTCCGGCCAGGGCGTCCAGGGCCTCGGCGGCGTTGGAGACCCAGGTGAGCCGGGGCGGGCGGGTCAGGTTGAGGCCCCGGTATTCGTGGATGATCCGCTCGGCCAGCCGGCCGTCCTCCTCCATGATAAAGGCGTCGTAGGGGCTGGAGACCAGCAGGATCTCGCTCACCCGGTTGGCCATCATCTCTTCGTAGACCTTGAAGGAGAGATCGAAATCGTCGGTGATGTGGATAGGACCTTTGTGCATGGAGCGCTCCCTGGTTTGGGTTTTTCCGGAACCGCGAATCACAAAAAGGGGTTGCAAAAATTCACGGTTTCGGTAAACGTAGGCCCCGAAAAGGGCGGACGCAACAAAAAAATGCGGCCCGCCGAAATGGAGGAAAAAAGAAGTTATGGACTACAGAGGCAATATCATCCGGCCGCCCAGCGAGGCGGACAGCATCCTGCTCCAGGTCACCCTGGGGTGTTCCCACAATAAATGCCGCTTCTGCGGCACCTATCCCGACAAGCGGTTCGACATCAAGTCGGACGAAACGATTATGGCGGACATCGCCTACGCCGCCAAACATTTCAAGCGGCGGCGCCGCGTCTTTCTGTGCGACGGCGACGCCCTGATCATCCCCCGGAAGCGGCTGCTCAAGATCCTGAAGGAGATCGAAACCCAACTGCCCTGGGTCGCCCGGGTGGGCGTCTACGCCAACGCCAAGAGCATCAAGATGAAGAGCCCGGAGGAGCTGGCCGAACTCCGGGACCACGGGCTGGGCATCGCCTACATGGGCCTGGAGACGGGCGACGACGAGACGCTCAAGGCCATCAACAAGGGCGCGTCGTCGGAGACCATGATCGCCATGGGCCGGAAGATCCGCGAGGCCGGCATCAAACTCTCGGTGACCGTGCTGCTGGGCATCGCCGGCCGCGAGCGGTCCGAGATCCACGCCAAAGAGACCGGCCGGGTCCTGACGGCCATCGATCCGGAATACGTGGGCGCCCTGAGCCTCATGCTGATTCCGGGGACGCCGATGTACGAGGACCACGAGGCGGGCCGGTTCGAACTGCCGGGGTCCATGGAGATGCTCCGGGAACTCCGGACCCTGATCGCCCACACCGACATGTCCCGGGGCCTGTTCCACGCCAACCACGCATCCAA
>CAZZBE010000371.1:0-4189 GCA_964652715.1 uncultured Desulfobacteraceae bacterium | reverse complement strand
CCAGCATGACCAGGTCATAAGGGGCTTCTTCAACGAGCCGAACCGCTTCCTCGCCGCCGGTCGCCGTCGTCGGTCTGTATCCAAGAGAGGCGAGAATTTCGGAGGCGATCTCCCGCTGGTGGGCTTCGTCGTCCACCACCAGTACGGTTTCGCCGCGGCCCTGGATATCCGTCTCCGGCGTCAGAGCCGCCGTCTCCGCGACCGCCTCGAATCTGGGGGGAAAAAAGAGGTGGAAGGCGGCGCCGGTCTCCCCGTTCTCCAGCACCAGGTAGCCGCCGTGGTCCTTGACCGTGTTCCACACCACGGTCAAGCCGAGTCCGGACCCGCTCCGGCCCATCACCTTCTTGGTATAGAACGGTTCGAAAATCCGTTCGAGATCCTTGGGGTCGATCCCCGGTCCGTCGTCTGAAACCGTCAGGACAACGTATTCCCCAGGCGGCACGCGGTCGTAGTTCCAGATGGGCGTCTCGACGATCCGGCGGGCCGTGGCGATGGTCACGGCGCCCGCTTCGTCCAGGGCTTCGGCGGCGTTCAACACCAGGTTCATCAGGGATTTTCGGATGTGGATGACGGACCCGCTGATGGGCGGCAGGTCGTGGCCGAGCGCCGCCGTCAGGGTCATGTGGGGGTGCTTTTCCTGGACATCCCGGAATTCGGGGGAATCGAGATACTCCGCCACGACGTCGTTCAGGTCCATGGTCTTCCGGACGGTGGCCGCGCCCCGGGCCAGGGTCAACAGGTCCGACACCACGGCCGCGGCCCGGAGCCCGGATCGCTGCATGGTTTCAATGGCGTGGCGCTGTTTGTCCGTGAGGGTCGCGTCCATGAGGAGCAGGTCCGGATAACTGACGATGCCCGAGAGGATGTTGTTCAGATCGTGGGCCACGCCCCCGGCCAGGAGCCCGACGGCCTCCATTTTTTTGGACCGTTCGAGCTTGGCCACCAGCTCCTTTTTTTCCGCCTCGGCCCGCTTCCGGTTCGTCACATCGGTCAGAACGCTTTCGGCATAACATTTGTCTTCGGACAGCCGGGACGAAATGTTCCCCCAAGCCGGCCCTCGTAATCGGGGATGATCTCCATCAGCAATTTTTTGTTGGCCTGCCCGGTGATGGAATCGTCGGCGACGACAAAGACGTACCGGGCGTCCGGCTGAATCCGCAGGGCCACGTCGATGGCGCCCCGGATGCTGAAGGATTCCACCACGCCGGTAAAGTAGGATCGGACGCCCGCCAGCATGTCGTCCTGAAAATAGTTGACGCCGCAAAAGACCACCGGCGTCGCCGGGAACAGTTCCCGGCGATATTTCAGAAGAAAACGGAAGGCATGGTCGTCGGAGGAGATGATGGCATCGAAGGTCTTGTTTCTGTATTTGTGCTTGTAGAGGGCGTAAAGGTTCCTGAAATGGGCCGGGTCGGAGACCCGCTTGGCGTCCATGTGTTCGTAATGGATGTCCGGATTCAGGGGCGAGTTTTTGAGCACCGACTCAATGCCCCGGGTGATGCTGTCGGTCCATCCGAGCCCGATGTGGTAGGAATGGAGGACAAGGACGGCCGGCCGGTGTTCGGCGAAGGATTCGCCGCGCGTCATTAACACAGAAAAGGCGAGGAGCGCGAGAAGGGCCCCGAACCCCGGCCGGGTCCGGCCTGGGCGACCCCTGGGGGAGATCATGCCGCCGCCCCGTGATCGCATAGAAGCCCCTGGATCCGTTCGCTCAGAAACATGATCGATTCGATGTCCAGGTGATGGGTGATGGTTTCGTCAAAGAGGAGCTTGACCTCGGCATCCATCCCCTCTTCCGCCTCGGCGTCCCAGAACATGACCATGACCGGGACCCGGGGGAGGGGCCGGAGGGCCACGGCCAGGTCCGCCGAATCCATCCCGACGGTCTTGTCGACGCCGCCGATGGCCAGGGCCGCCTCCCGAAGCGCGTCGCGGCGGCCGGTGAAGCATTCCCGGAGCGGCGCTTCCACATGGGCGCGCATCGATTTCACCTTGGAGACGGTGTTGGGAAACGCCTCCAGCGCCTTCCAGTCGCCGGTGGGCAAGACGCCGCCGCCCTGGGCCAGGTGGTTGAAGAGAAAGACCTGCTCCCACCGGTTCAGGTCCGACCCGTCGTCATGGGAAATGGCGCCCTCCCGGATGAAAACGGCGCCGGTGAAATAGGGGAGCTTCAGGACGGTCTCCCCGTCCATTTCCACGAGTTCGCCGCCGATCCGGTCCGGCAGATCTTCGATCTTCATGGAAGCGGCCCGCTCCTTGGCCCACTGGAGGGCGTCGGCGGCCATGTCCCGCTTGGTCCATTTGCCGGCGGCGTACTGGGCTTCCAGCTCCTTTTTGGCTTCGGCCAAAACCTCCGGCGGGACGTGGGGGCAGTTTCCCAGGGGGTGTTTTTCCGACACCACCATGCTGGCGAAGGCCAGGCAGGTGGGAAATCCGCATTCCCGGCAGTTGGTCCGGGGGAGAATTTTCTGGTAGAGATCGACGACGGACAAGGGCATGGGGACGCCTCCTTTGGATAGAACAGGTTCGACAAGGTCCAGTCCGGTCTGGGCAGACCCCATTATTCCCGATTTTGGCATGGAAATAAAGCCCCGAGCGCGGAACGGCGAAAATCTTTTCCAAAAAGGACTTGTTTGTCCATCCAATAGCTGGTTATAACCGGAAAATGGGCGAGGGGGAACGGCCATAATCGTTTAATCGGGGAGGGCGAGATGAAAAAAACAATCGACTTTCAGAACATGATCGGCCCCAGCGGCAAGAAATGGCTCGTGCTGGGGATCATCATCATCCTGGCGGTGATCATCCCCCTCATGGGGATCACGGTTTCCATACCGCCGGGCCAGGTGGGCGTGGTCTTTTCCAAATTCGGCGACACCCCCGATGTGGAGGGGCGGTTCATCGTCGAAAAGGGCGAAAAAGGGTACTGACCGACAAAATCCGGGCCATCATCGCCGCCGAGCAGCGCCGGGACGAAGCGGAGATCCGCAAGGCCCAGGTGAGATTCGAGGCCGAGGCCGGCGCGGATAAGAAGAAGATCGAAGCCGACGCCCTGCTCTACGCCGCCGAAAAGGAGGCCGAGGGCATCCGGGTCAAGCGGCTGGCCGAGGCCCAGGGCCAGAAGGCCATGGTGGACGCCTGGGGCGGCGACGGATCGCGGTTCATCGTGGCATCGCGGCTGGCGGACGTGTTGAAGGGGGCCAACCTCATTCCCCTGGAGACGCTGTTCGGCGGGGCCGGCGGCGGCGACGCCGGCCAGGGCGGGCCGATCCGCTACCACAACACGCTGGACCTGTTAAACTTCTTCAAACTGGATGAATTAAACCGTCATACCGGCCTAAACGCGTCATCTGATTAAACGCTTCATTTTTTGTAAGCCATTTGCCGGCGATTGTAAATCCTAAAAAAAGGAAATTTGATGGTTACGCGCCCTCAAACCGGATTTCCCGCGCCGTACCCACGCCGTTTTCCCCGCAAACCGCCAGCGCGTCTTCGGTGAAGCCGCCGGTTGAAAAAAACGCGGGAATGATCCGGTTTTCCGGACGCGACACAGCCAGGGCCCCGATTTTTTCGATAAAATCCCGCGCGGCCGCCGCGCCGACGGGTTCCTTTGTTTTTTTGACCTCCACCGCCAGAATCCGCCCGCAATCCGATTCCGCCTGCACGTCCAGTTCCAGGACTTTGCCGTCCGGCCGCTGAAACACCACCC
The DNA here is from genome assembly GCA_964652715.1 of uncultured Desulfobacteraceae bacterium. Taxonomy (GTDB): domain Bacteria; phylum Desulfobacterota; class Desulfobacteria; order Desulfobacterales; family JAABSP01; genus JAABTD01. The sequence continues at coordinate 483 of CAZZBE010000371.1, read as the reverse complement.
GCAATTTCACGTCAACGATGTTCAGCATGGCGTCGTCCGCGATGTTTTCAAAATATCGGGACGGCCGAAACCGCTTCCGGCTTCTGAATTCGGTGGCCAACTGGTATTCGGCCATTTTCCCGGTCAGATGCCCGACCAGGCCCTTTAAATATTTTTTGTCTTTTTCGAGTTTTTCCAATTCCTCATGGAAGTTTTTCTTCAGATCGGGTTGATGCGAGGAGATTTCCTCCTCGAATCGGCTTCTGAGAATCAGGTTGAGGGTCCCGTCCATCAGCCCTCTAAACCGCATGTCCGAAACGCCTTTACGGATCAAATCCGCCTTGACCATGTTGTCAAGCAGACGTTTGATTTCATCCTCCCCAATGTCGAGACCCAACGCGTCTTTCAGCTCCTTAGGGGTCCATTCCCGATCCGAATGTTTGCTCAAATGCAGCATAATGTGTTTGGAGTTGACGGTGTTGATTCGCTTCAGGGACAGCTCGA
>CAZZBE010000370.1:0-4190 GCA_964652715.1 uncultured Desulfobacteraceae bacterium | reverse complement strand
GCCAAATCGGAATTTCTGGCCAACATGAGCCATGAAATCAGAACCCCGATGAACGCCATTGTCAATATGACCCGTCTGCTTTCAGATACCTGTCTGGATGCGGAACAGCTTGAGTATGCTCAAATCGCTGCAACATCATCCGAGATTCTTCTGTCTTTAGTGAATGATATCCTGGATTTTTCCAAAATCGAGGCCGGAAAACTGGAACTGGAAAACACGAATTTCGATCTGAGAAAGACCGTTGAATCCGTTGTAAAAATCCTGGAAATGAAAGCGGATGAAAAAGGACTCGCCCTGAATTACAGCATCGATCCGGCTGTGCATCCGTATGTTTCGGGCGATCCCGCCCGGCTGCGTCAGATTCTCCTGAATTTTTTAAACAACGCGGTCAAGTTTACGGAAAAAGGCGGCATCTCTCTTCGTGTTATATCCCAAAAAGAAAGCGATACGCATTCCCGGATCAGATTCGAAGTCGAAGACACCGGAATCGGAATCCCCAAAGAGAGCATGGACCGCCTTTTCAAACCTTTTTCACAAACAGACGGCTCGATCACCCGGAAATACGGCGGCACGGGGCTGGGACTGACAATCGCCAGGCAACTCGCGGAAATGATGGGCGGGCGGGTGAGCTTTGAAAGTGAAGCCGGAAAAGGTTCGGTATTCCGGTTCACGGCGTTATTTGAAAAGGTTGGCGAAATCCGATCGCGTGATTTGAAAATGTCGGATCATTCAGCATCCGGTATTCAACAATCGCCGTTTGCCTCCTCGCGCCGAATTTTGCTGGCGGAAGACAATATCATGAATCAGAAGGTGGCGTTGGCGATTCTGAAAAGATTCGGGCTTTCGGCGGATGTGGCGAACAACGGGGCGGAAGCCGTCTCCGCGGTTTGCGCGGCGCCGTATGATCTTGTTTTAATGGATATGCAGATGCCGGAAATGGACGGCGTCGAAGCCGCGCGCATCATTCGGAATCCGTCTTCTGGCGCGCTGAACCCGACCGTGCCGATTGCGGCAATGACTGCAAACGCCACCAAAGAAGACAGGGAAAGATGCCTCGAAGCAGGTATGAACGACTACCTCGCAAAACCGATTGATCCCAATGAACTGCTCTCGGTTATGAAAAGACTTCTGAAGAATACCGGATTGGAAAAGTCGAATTCCGAATTGCGTGATTCTCCGGCTGTCGGCGCCCGACGATCGGAATCTTCCTCGCTTCTTCCCCCTGTTTTCGACTATCAGGAATTTGCGTGCCGTGTCGGCGGAGATGAATCTTCGATAAAAATGATTATCTCAAATATTCCTGCTCATCTATCTGAAGAATTCAGGAAATTGGAAAAAGCCGGGGACGGAAAAGACGCCGGGAAAATAAGATTTCACGTTCACACCATCAAAGGGATAAGCGCCAACATTTCGGCAAAGAGACTGTTTGAAACCGCCTGTCTGGCGGAAGACGCCGGAAAAGAAGGGATAACGGAAATCGAACCCATTCTGGAAAAACTGGAAAAGGAAATCGGAATATTACTGAAAACACTAAAAGATATGTTTCCTGATATCAACCAGCCGAAACCATAAGAAATTTATAAGAAACAGGATGGCTTCCCGCCAAAATCCGTCGAAGCAGGCCGGCTCTTCGTCCTCCCGCGGCAATTCATGCGCCTCCTCCCCAGGATCAACTTGATTTATTGGCGGAAGCTATGGGAGAATAAAAAATGGAAATCAACTAGAAGGGACTGTTAGCCATGCTCCGCATCTTCCAGAACGACCTGTCAGATCCCGACCATTTCCTGGTCACCCTTGAACTCGTCCCCGGCCGTGAATCCTCCGGCCGGGGCGTCGACACCGTGATGGGTATCGCCAAAGACGCCTTTTCCGACGGGCGCGTTTCCGCCGTGTCCATGACCGACAATCCCGGCGGCAACCCCAGCCTGAGCCCGGACGTGCTGGGTTCCCGCATCTTCCAACTCGGCATGGACGTCATCGTCCATTTTACCTGCCGGGACATGAACCGGGTCGGCATCGAAAGCCGGGCCCTGCAACTGGCCATGATGGGCATGAAAAACATCCTGGCCCTGAGCGGGGATTACAGCGGCAGGGGATTCGGCGGGCAGGGGGCGCCGGTTTTCGACATCGGGTCGGTCCATCTGCAAATCCTTTTGGGGATGCTCAGCGACCGGATCGCCGACGGCGGCGATCCGGATGAATTCTTCGCCGGATGCGCGGTCTCCCCGTTCAAGCAGGCCGAGGGGGAGTGCTTCGCCCAGTACGCCAAACTGTGCCGCAAAGCCGCCGCCGGCGCCAAGTTCGTCATCACCCAGCTGGGATACGACGCCCGGAAATTCGAAGAACTCATCCGCATCATGGACTGGCACGGGTTGAAGCTGCCCGCCCTGGCGTCGATTTACGTCCTCACGCCGGGCGCGGCCCGGATGATGCACAACGGCGGCGTCCCCGGCGCCGTCGTCACCCGCCGTCTTTTGGATCGAATCGAGGCCGAGTGGCGCGACAAGGCCGACGGCCGGGAGGCGGCCATCGAACGGTCCGCGCGGCTGGCCGCCGTTGTCAAGGGACTGGGATACAAAGGGATTCACATCGGCGGCATCCATCGGCGCTTCGATGCGGCCGGCCGCATTCTCGACCGTTTCGAGGCCATAGCGGATCAATGGGAATCGTTTTTGCCGGAATTCGATTTTCCCCAGCCGGGCGGCTTTTACGCCTTCGGCGCAGCGGAAAAAGCACCGCGTCAATCCCCGCTCTTCGGACGGCGGAAACCCCGCCCGGGCGTTCTGGAACGGGTCCATTACGGGCTGCACAAAACCGCCCACGACGTGTTTTTCAACCCCCAACACCCTCTGGCGCCCCTGGTGGAAAAGGCCGCGGCCGCCATGGACGGACCGAAAAGGGAGCACGCCCTCCTGACGATCCTCGAAGATCCGCCCAAGAAACTCCTGCTCGGATGCCGCCGATGCGGCGATTGCGGCATCCAGCACGTCGGCTTCCTGTGCCCGGAATCCGGCTGCCCCAAACACACCCGCAACGGCGCCTGCGGCGGCAGCGAAGGCGGGCGCTGCGAAGTCTTCCCGGACCGGCCCTGCATCTGGCAGCGGGCCTACCAACGTCTCTCCCATGACGGCAAAGCCGATAGTCTCATCCACGACTGCGTGCCCCCCCGCATGTGGGAACTGGACCAGACCTCGGCCTGGCTCAATTTTCACCGCAAGCGGGACCATCAATCGGCGTCCACCGACATCGCGAACCGGTGCGGGGCGGGGCGGCGCCGGGTCGGGGGCTTAAATGAATGATGCGGGTGTTTGACGAAACATGCCGGAAGCGGTATCTTCATTTAAGTACCTGGACATATATTTTCAGGTATGAATCCGATCAGACCCGCGGGGTTTCCAAAACCCCGCGGGTCTCCGAATACCGGAAAACCACTATTGTCCAGGTACTTATTGGACTCGGCTGAACGCACCGGGCTATTGTCGGCAATTAAAATTTTTGGGACTGAAGAACGGAAAGGCTGATTATGAAAGCGGAAAAAATCATATTAGAAACAGATCAATATGGACAGCTGTTGCATCAACCCAATTTGCCGCCGAATACCCGCATGGAGGCGATATTCCTAATGCCTGAGAGAAAAAGGGAATCAGAGGATGGAAGCGCGAAAAAACGAAAACCATCGCCTCTTATTATGGGAAAAGGGAGGATTATCGATGATATTATGTCGCCAGCCTGTCCGGCTGAAGATTGGGATGTGATGAAATGATGTTAATGGACACCCATATTTGGGTTCGCTGGTTGTTGCCGAACGAGCCATTGCCTGAAAAATTCATAGATTTGATCGAAATGGCGGACTCATTGGCCGTATCTTCCATTTCATGCTGGGAGGTCGTTTTGCTGGAAAAGTTCCAGCGGATAGAATTGCCTCTGCCTGTTGATCAATGGCTGACGGAAGCGTTAACCGGGTCAGAAGTAATTGCGTTGCCAGTTGACGAAGCTATCGCAAAGCTGGCGGGTCAGCTTCCATATCATCACAAAGATCCTGCGGACAGATTCATCATTGCTACTTCTATCATTGATAATATCAAATTGCTGAGTCTTGACAGACAATTTGCTTCGTATATCGAGCTAAATGATCTTTTGATTCACGCCACCTGATGACCCTGTAAACAAAAAAACACCTGTAACCCCGC
>CAZZBE010000369.1:0-4215 GCA_964652715.1 uncultured Desulfobacteraceae bacterium | reverse complement strand
CTCATCTTCATGGGCGGGGAGATCGGCCAGTGGCGGGAATGGGCCCACGACCACGCCCTGGACTGGCATCTGCTGGACAACCCGTTCAACCGCGGCCTCCAGCGGTGGATCGAGGACCTCAACCAGTTCTACCGCCGCAATACGGCCATGCACCGGAAAGACTTCTCCCACGAAGGGTTCCAGTGGATCGACTGCAACGACGTGCAGCAATCGACCCTTAGCCTCATGCGGTTCGGCGACAAACCCGAAGACGACCTGATCGTCATCTGCAATTTTACGCCGATGCCGCGGCCCAACTACCGGGTGGGCGTCTCCTTCGAAGGGTACTGGGAGGAATGCCTCAACAGCGACGCCAGCGAATACGGCGGCTCCAACCAGGGCAGCCTGGGGCGGGTGGAAGCCTCGCCGGTTCCGGCCCACGGGCGGCCGTTTTCCATCAACGTGGTGTTGCCGCCGTTGGGGATTGTGATTTTTCGGAAAATGGATTGATGTTTACAGTGTTGCAGGGTTCGGGCTTGGCATGGAACAGATTTCCATCATCATCCGCGCCGATAAAGATCGAACCGTCGCGCCATAGGTGAAGAGATCAACGTTTTGGTGATTTTCAGTCGTCTTTTTCTTCCAGATATCCTTCAATTAACCTGCGCTCTTTTTCTATTTCCAGCTTCAATTGTTCTTCGGTTGGCAGATAGAGCATGTATTTGGAAGCGAAAATCTGTTTCCGTTCGCTCAGTACGGAATATTTGGCAACCGCTTCATTCTTCTTTGTGCAGAGAACCAGTCCAATGGTTGGGTTGTCGTCATCCGCGGTATACAGGTCATCGAACATGCGGACATATCCGTCCATTTGCCCCACATCTTTGTATGAAAGTTCACCCATTTTGAGATCAATCAGCAGATAACACTTAAGAATGCAGTGGTAGAACACCAGATCGACATAGAGGTCTGTGTCGTCAAAGCGCAGCCTTTTCTGTCTGCCGACAAAGGCAAAGCCTTTTCCCAGTTCCAAAAGGAATTTCTGTAAATGGGTGATAATGGCCCCCTCCAATGTGGTTTCGCGGAGGATGGGAGAATCCGGCAAACCTAAAAATTCAAGCACATAGGGGGATTTTAAAATTGTTTCAGGAGGAACAGGGGCCCCGGGCAGGCGTTCTCTGTCAGCAGCTGTCAGACCGGCTTCACCGCGATTGCTAAGAATCCGCTCGTAGTAGGATGAGTGGATCTGCCGTTCCAATTGCGCCTTGCTCCAGCCGCATTCAATGGTTTCTTTCTCGTAGAAGAGACGGGCCTTGTCATTCTTTACCCGCATCAGGGCACGGTAATGGGACCATGAGAGTTGCGTGGAAAAGCCGGTTGATGAAATTGCATTCACCGTTATCAATTCGTCACCCGATGGGCGACCAATTTCAGGCAAACGGTCTTGATAAACTTGATAAAATGTTCGAAAATACTTGAGATTGGTCAAGGAATAGCCGCTGCCATATCGTTTTTTCAATCTTGACGACAAGTCTTCTAAAATTCGCTTCCCATAATCAGCCCGCTCCTCGCCCCTCTGCAATTGCTGTACAATCTCACGCCCAATCAGCCAGTAAGCCAAAACCATGTTGGTATTGACTGACTGAACCACATTGGAACGGGCTTCTTCAAGTATGCTTACAACACGGTCAAAAAGGAAATCATGGCTTCTTTTTTGAATGTCGGTATTCACCTATCTCCTTTTCGCCCCGAAACCGGGGCCGGGCTATCGTCCGCGTCAGCGGGCCGGCATCCGCCTTGCCCGTTGACCTGGGCGCCGGACCAGCCGGAAACCGCCGCCCCTGATGCGGTCGGCGGGCGCGAAGGCGCTGCGGCCGGCCGACCGGCAGCCCCGGCCGTAGTCGATCCAGCCGCCGCCGCGCCGCACGCGGACCGATCCAGTGTCAGGCCCCGTGGGATCAACAACCGGTTCGGACGGATAAGGCCCATGCCAATCCCGGCACCATTCCCATACATTGCCATGCATATCATAAAGCCCAAACGGGTTCGAGGGAAAGCTGCCCACCGGCGTGGTCTTTTCCCGATAGACGCCTTTGGGGCACCCTTCCAGCGGATAGTCGCCGTCGTAATTGGCCTCGTCCGTTCCCAAACACCGGCCCGTGTAAAACGGCGTCGTGGTCCCGGCCCGGCAGGCGTATTCCCATTCGGCTTCCGTGGGCAGGCGATAGACATCGTCGCCCTCCGCCCGGTTCAACCGTTCGATGAACGCCTGGGCGTGCTTCCAGGAAACGTTTTCCACCGGGCATTCCGGACCATCTTCCTTGAAACGGGACGGGTTGTTGCCCATCACCGCCTCCCACTGACCCTGTGTCACCGGCGTGGTCTGTATGTAAAAGCCCCGGGTCAGCGTTACATGGTGCTGGACTTCGTCAGCCCGTCTTTCGGGCTCGTCTTCCGGGCTGCCCATCATAAACTCGCCGGGCGGAATATAGACAAAGGTCATCCGAACACCGGAATCCCCTATTGCCACCTGGAGGGGAGACGTCGCCCTGAATTCAGCTTTCGGCGGGGGCAGGCGCCCCTCCATGCGCATTTGATCTTCAGGCCGTTGCTTTTTTCTCCCTTCCCGCGCCCCGTGCAACTCGGCGGCCAGCTCCCGCGTCCGCCCCAACAGCGCCCCAAATCGCTCCCCGACCTCTCCCGCCCGCAGCATGGGCCGCGCAATCACCTCGGCCAGGTTGGCCAGCAAAAGCTGATCCCCCCGCCGCAGCCCCGCTCCGCCTTCCGGGACCCGGCAAGCCGCCAGCAGCCGCTCCATTTCGTCGGCCGCTTCCGCCGGCCGGCGATACGCCCGGACGATCCACCGGTAGGACCGGGTCGCGTCGGGCCGCCGGTGCCGGTCCGGCCGCCGGTCGAGCCAGGCCATGAGAAACTCCGCGATCTCCACGGCCCTTTCCCGGCCGAATTCCCCCTCCAATCCTTCCAGCAGAACCTCCCGGATGCGCGGCTCCAGTTCGTACAGGCCGTCGTCCATGGGCCGGCACAGGGGGGACAACAACAAATCGGCCTCGGCGATCCAGGGGATGTGGCCGAGGCCCCTTGCCGGAAAATTGACCCGGATCAGGTTTGTCAGTTCCGGCGTCAGGATCAGGGGCAGGGCCGCGTGGCGGGCCAGGTGGAAATGCCGGCCCCCGCCCTTTATTTTTTCCAGCTTGGTGATCAGGTTGGCGGTGAACGCGTCCGCCGGCTTGCCCAACTGGAGTTTGTCCGTGAGCGTCGAAAACCCGCAGGCGTGGAGCAGGGAATCCCGGTCGTCCGGGTCGCTGGACCGAACCAGGGCGTTGCGCTTCAGCATGTCGTAGAGCAGGGGATATTCTTTTTGTAAAATCAGATTCATCGTATTAAGATCACATCAACCAGTGCTTCAAATCCAGGGGCCACATAAAAAACACCGACGTGAGCAACAACGTCGAAGCCGCCATGAACAGCAGCAGCGCGAACCATGTCAGGGCCATGACCGGAAGCCGAAGGCTCCCGCCGACGATTTCGGTCCCGCGGGCAAAAATCACCAGCACGACCATCATCACGATCATCACCACCCCGCCGACGACCGCGAACCGGGGATCGAGCCCCAGCCCGAACCGGCCCGTCACGATGGCGACCACCGACGCCAGGCCCCCAACGCCCAGGGCGTATTTGACCGCCGGCACCGCCTTGATGGCGTCCCGCAGAAAGTTGCGGGCGAACGTCAGGGGGTTCCAGGCGCCGGTTCGGGCGGGCGTCTGGCCGCCGGCCGCCGCATGGCGTGGATCGTCGGGTTCGCCGGGCGGTGACCCTCCGGCGTCAGATTCGTTTTCGGATTGCGGCGTCTTCCCCGCCGTTGCTCTATCGGTCATATTCGTTTCTCCTCCGCCTTCCTTCTGAATGACATTGCCTCGCCCCGTTATGGCGCGAATGAACGCTTTTTCCTCTTCCGTGGCGTCATCGGGATACGCCACCAAAAAACGATCGAGAAACACGGCCAGGCCGGGGTCGCCCACCGGCCCCCGGCCCTCCAGCTTCGAAAGCAACTCGGACGCGAACCGCTCGCCCGGCTTGCCCAGCCCCACCCGGTCGCACAACGCGCCAGCGCCGCACGCGGTCATCAGCGCCCGCCTATCCTCCGGGTCGTCGGAGGCGATAAGAAAATGGCTTTTTAGGATTCCCCTGAGTGGCGCCATCTCTTCCGGGCGCAATAAG
>CAZZBE010000368.1:0-4246 GCA_964652715.1 uncultured Desulfobacteraceae bacterium | reverse complement strand
CCGGTTCCGTTGTTGAGCATCCGGAAACGTTGAAACACCGTCCGGAACATTCAGGAAAGGACTGAAATGAAAACGATCATTGTAAAAGATTTGATGGTGCCGCTGGATGAGTACGCCACGGTGGACGAGGATGCCAGCCTTTTTGAGGCGGTCTCCGCATTGGAAATCGCCCAGGAACATTTCGACAGCAAAAAATATCGACACCGGGCGGTTCTCGTGATATCGAAAACAGGCGTCGTCAAAGGAAAGATCAGTCAGCTGGACGCGCTCAGGGCCCTGGAACCGAAGTACTCGGAATTCAGCAGCAAAGGCGCGGGCGCCATGGGGTTTTCAAAAAAGTTCATCTTGTCGATGATGGATGGATACGACCTTTGGAATAAACCGATGAGGGACCTGTGTAAAAAAGCCATGCGTATCAAGGCCCGCGACATCATGTACGCGCCGGAAGAAGGGGAATACGTCGAAGAGAAGGCGACGCTGGATCAGGCGATTCATCAACTGGTCATCGGCCGGCACCAGTCCCTGCTGGTGACCGGGAAGAACGCCATCGTCGGCATTCTGCGTCTGACCGACGTCTTCACCGCCGTTTTCCAGGCCATGAAAGCGTGCAATGTCGACGCCGGTGGAAAAGCCGGATAGGCGATGTAAAAAATATGGATAATCAAATACTGTAAGGAGACTGCTCATGTCACTGGCGAATGTTCTTTTGGTGGATGACGAGGTTCCGTTTATCGAAACCATGACCAAGCGGCTGGAAAAACGGGGCCTGACCGTTACGGCCGCGTTCAGCGGGACCGAGGCTTTAAAAACGCTGGAAGAGGATGCGTCCATTGAAGTGGTCATTTTGGATGTGAAAATGCCCCAGATGGACGGCATCGAGGCCCTCAAGCGAATCAAGGCTGAATATCCGCTGGTGGAGGTCATCATGTTGACCGGCCACGCCACCGTGGAAACCGGGATCGAAGGGATGAAGCTCGGCGCCTTCGATTACTTGATGAAGCCGTGCGAAATGGATGTCCTTCTCTCAAAAGTCAAAGAGGCCGCATCCAAAAAGCGGGCCCATGAAGAGAAAATCATCGAAGCGCGCATGAAAGAGATCACCAGCCGAAGGGCTTAAACAAACGGTTATCCCAAAAACAGATCGTTTCAAAGGAACAAACTCAGTCCCTTCCGCTGGCAGTGGAAGGGACTGTTTGTTGGCGAGGTCTCTTTTTTGCGTTTACGAAGGAGAAGATTCATGTGGTCTCGAATCAGCCTTCGCCGCCGGATTTTTGTGCTGCTGACGGCGCTGGTGGTCATCACCGTCTCCGGGGGGCTCGTCATGGTGTGGTACACTTATAGAATGGAGGGTCTGATCAGCGGCATCACAGGCCGGGATCTGGTCGGCTTCCAGACGGCGACCGCCCTGGAAAGCGCGCTGGTTCATCAGAAAGGATTCGTCAGTTATTATTATCTGGATGGTGATCCCGAGTGGCTGCGCCGGCTTGGGGAATACCGTCAGATCTTCAGGGAGCGGCTACGGGAAGCCGAGGTTCTGTCCGACACCCCCCGTCAGAAAGAGATCATCGGACGCATCCGGGCGGACTATGAAAAGTACATCCGGATCAAGGACCGGGTCATCGATTACTACAAAACCGGTCAGCGGGAAGCCCTGGCCGATCTCCATCCCGACGTTCGCGAACTGTTTTTTCGGATCGTGGATCTGTGCGAGGTGTACAAGCGCAACTTCACCGATCAAGTCCGGCGGGCCAGAATCGACGCCCGCGGCCAGGCCATGCGCCTGCGATATGTGGCGGGCGTCGCCATTTTGTTCGAACTGCTTTTGGCGCTTTTTCTGGCCTTTGTCCTGATTTCCCACATCCTGGGGCCGGTGCGCCGCCTGACGCTGGCCGCTGAAGGCAAAGACGGGCCGGATCGGGTTGAAAACGAGATCACGGCCCTGAGCCGCAGCGTAAAGGGACTGATCAAGGATGCCGGCACGGTCCACATCGAACTGGAACGGAGCCGGGAACACCTCCTCCAGGCCGAGAAGATGGCCCTGGTGGGAAAACTGGCCGCGGGAACCGCCCACAGCATCCGAAATCCGCTGACCTCCGTCAAGATGCGGCTGTTTTCACTGGGCCGGACCCTGACCCTGACCGAGGCCCAGAAGGAGGATTTCGAGGTGATCGCCCAGGAGATCCGCCACATCGACACCATTGTACAGAATTTTCTCGAATTTTCCAGACCCCCCAAACTCCAGTTCCAGGCAATCAGCCCCTCCGCCGTGGTGGACATGGCCATTCAGCTTCTGTCCCACCGACTCGAATCCTACGATGTGACGGTCTCGGTCCAACGGTCCGATCCGCTGCCCCGGGTCAACGCCGACCCCGAACAGCTCAAGGAAGTGCTCGTCAACCTGATGGTCAACGCCTGCGAGGCCATGGGCCGGGGGGGCGAGATCGTGATCCGCGAGGAGACGGCGGCCCCGCCCCGGACGGGCCGGGCCGCCGTCATCCATCTGACCGACAATGGGCCGGGGATGTCCGAGGCGGTGGCCCGGAAAGCGGTCCAGCCCTTTTTCACCACCAAGGACGAGGGGACCGGCCTGGGACTCAGCATCGCCCTGCGCATCATCGAAGAACACCAGGGGACCCTGGATATCCGATCGGCCGAGGGCGAAGGCGCGACCTTCACCATCGCCCTGCCGGTTAAAGGCGCCGAGACGTGAACACGATTTTGATCATCGACGACGACGACCAGTTGCGGAAAAGCTTCCACAAACTCCTGACCGAGGAGGGCTACCGGGTCCTGAGCGCGGCCTCTGGGGAGGCGGGCGTCGAGATCGCCCGCGAGGGGTCCGTGGACCTGGCGATTCTGGACATGCGGCTGCCGGGCATGAACGGGCTGGAGACCTTCCGGGCCCTCCATGCCCTGGAGCCCAAACTGCCGGTGATCGTCATGACCGCTTTCGGCACCACCGAGACCGCCATCGAGGCCACCAAGCTGGGGGCTTTCGACTACCTGCTGAAGCCCTTCGACATCCCGGACATGCTGTCGGTTATCGGCAAGGGGCTGGAAGCGGGCCGGTTCATGCGGGCCCCCGTGGGCCTGGACGTCGCGCCGGACGAGGCCCTGGGGGAGGCCATCATCGGCCGGAGCGCGGCCATGCAGGAGGTTTACAAGGCCATCGGCCGGGTGGCGGCCACCGACGCCACGGTTCTCATCCGGGGGGAATCGGGCACCGGCAAGGAACTGGCGGCCCGGGCCATCTACCAGCACAGTCTCCGCGCCGACAAGCCCTTTCTCATCATCAACTGCGTGGCCATCCCCGAGACCCTGCTGGAGAGCGAGCTGTTCGGCTATGAAAAGGGGGCCTTCACGGGCGCGGTTCAAAAGCGGGTGGGAAAGATCGAGCAGGCCCACGGCGGCGCCGTGTTTCTGGATGAAATCGGCGACATGCCCTTCAGCCTCCAGTCCAAGATGCTCCGACTGCTCCAGGAAAAGTCCATCGAACGGCTGGGGGGCCGGGAGACCGTGCCGGCGGACGTCCGGATCATCGCCGCCACCAACCGGGACCTGGAGGCGGCCATCGCCGAAGGCCGGTTCCGGGAAGACCTCTACTATCGACTGGAAGTGGTGACCATCCGGATGCCGCCCCTCTCCCGACGCACCGGGGACATCCCCCTGCTCACCGAATATTTTCTCTCCCGGTACGCGTCGATGGTGGGGGTGGACAACCCCGGCATCACCGACGACGCCAAAAACCTGCTGGCGACCCATTCCTGGCCCGGAAACGTCCGGGAACTGGGAAACATCATCCAGAAAGCCCTGATCTTCAACCGGGGCGCGCCCCTGAGCCCCGAGGACATCGCCCAGGCCATCAGCGAGAAAGGACGGATCCGGCCCGCGAACGGACCCGACACTGAAAACCCGCTCCGGGAATGGGCCCGCCGGATGCTCCTCGACACGGCGTCGGAACGCCTGTTCGAAGACTGCATGGATCATGCGGCCGCCGCCCTGATCGGCGAGGCCCTCAACATCGCCGGCGGCAACCGCTCCAAGGCCGCCAAAATCCTGGGGGTCTCCCGCCCTACCCTCCATTCCAGGATCGAAAAATACGGCATCGAGATGGAGACCTCGGTCAAGGAATAGCCCCGGCCTGTTAGCGGCGGCGTGAAAATGTACGAAATATGGCGGTTTAAAAATGCGGGTAAAATAGGTGAGCGAAATGCCTGTCGCCGGCCGCCGTATCAGGCCGCCGGCG
>CAZZBE010000367.1:0-4261 GCA_964652715.1 uncultured Desulfobacteraceae bacterium | reverse complement strand
GGTCGCCGCCGGCGTAGGCGCACCAGTTGCACAAAAACCCGATGATGATCGGTTCATATGGTTGGGACATAAGGTTGTCTCCTTTTTTGGTCGTCGATTGAGCGTCTAGTTAAACATCAGGGCGGCCGCCACCTGGGCCCGGATCTGATCCTGGGTGAAGCCGTAAATGTTGACGCCCTCCTTGGGGCAGGTGGCGGCGCAGAGGCCGCACCCCTTGCAAAGGGCCGCGTCGGTCTTGATCCGCATGGCGGTCCGGCCGTTGTTCGGGTAGGTCTCCAGCGCGATGGCCCGGTAGGGGCAGACATCCACGCAGAGGCCGCAGCCGTCGCACGCTTCCGTGACGTAGGATTTGACGGCGTCCAGCTTCATCTCCTCTTTGGCCAGGAGCACGCCGGCCCGGGCCACGGCCGCCTGGGCCTGGGAGACGGCCTCGTCCACCGGCTTGGGGTAGTTGCACATGCCGGCCAGGAAAAGGCCGTCCACGGTCATGTCCACGGGCCGCAGCTTGGGATGGGCTTCGTCCATGAACCCGTCCTCGTTGACCCCGCACTTGTAGAGGTCCACCAGTTCCCGGGTCTCGTTGGGCACGACGGCCGACGCCAGCACTACGTGATCGGCCCAGATCTTCAGGTCCTCCCGGAGCACCGGGTCGTGGGTGAGCACGAAGAGGTCGTCCCCCTCTTTGACCACCTCGGGCCGGTTCTCCCGGTGGTGGCGGACAAAGAGGACGCCCATGTCCCGGGCCTGCTTGTAGAGGTCTTCCCGGGCGCCGTAGGTGCGGATGTCCCGGTGGAGGATGGTCACGTTCATCTCCGGGTTCCGCTCCTTCAGGCGGATGGCGTTTTTGACCGAATGGGTGCAGCAGACCCGGCTGCAGTAGGGCCGCTCCGCGTTCCGGGAGCCGACGCACTGGATAAAGACCACGCTCTGCATCTCCTCCATCCGTGCGCCGTCGTCTTCTTCCAGGCGTCCGTCGAAGTCGAGATGGGTGAAGACCCGGTCGTCGGTCCCGTAGAGATACTCGGTCGGTTTGTATTCATGGGCGCCGGTGGCCATCACGGCCGCGCCGTAGGTAATCTCCCGCTCGCCGTCGCCGTCCACGGAGACCCGGCTGGTGAAGGCGCCCACCGAGCCGTCGCAGGAGGTGAGACGGGCGTTTTTGAGCACCGTGATCCGGTCGTGGTCTTCCACTTTCCGGATCATCTCCCGGAGGACGGGACGGATCCGCTCCCCCTTCCAGGTGCTGCCCAGGAGCCAGGCGTTGCCGCCGAGCCGGTCGCTTTTTTCCACCAGCACCGTCTCGAAGCCCTGGCCGGCCAGGCCCAGGGCCGCGGTCATGCCCGCCAGGCCGCCGCCCACCACCAGGGCCTTCTGGGTGACGGGCACCGACAGGCGATGGAGGCCGGTGTCGCGGGCCACCCGCGCCGCGGCCATCCGCACCTGATCTTTGGCCTTTTCCGTGGCCCGTTCCGGTTCGTTCTGGTGGACCCAGGCATTCTGGTTCCGGATGTTGGCCATCTCCAGCAGGTAGGCGTTGATGCCCGCCTCCCGGAGGGTGTCCTGGAAAAGGGGCTCGTGGGTCCGGGGGGTGCAGGCGGCCACCACGATCCGGTTGAGGTCGTGTTCCGAAATCCGCTTGGCGATGAGGTCCTGGGTGTCGGTGGAGCAGGTGAAGAGGTTGTTCTCCACATGGGCCACGTCGGGCAGGGACCGGGCGTATTCCGCCACCGCCTCCACATCCACCACGTTGGCGATGTTGATGCCGCAGGAGCAGACAAAGACGCCGATGCGCGGGGGCCGGCCCGAGATGTCGATCTCGTTGGGGTAGGTCTTGACCTTGGTGAGGCTGTTCTTGGCGTCGAACAGGAGTTGGGCCGCCTCGCCGGCGGCGGAGGACGCCTCGGCCACCGACTGGGGGATGTCCTTGGGCCCCTGGAAGGCGCCCGTGACGAAAACGCCGGGCCGGGTGGACCGCACCGGTTCGAAGCCGGTGGTCCGGGCGAACCGGTACCGGTTCAGCTCGATGCCGAATTTGGAGGCCAGATCCCCGGCATCCTTTTGCGCCTCCAGGCCGATGGAGAGGACGACCATGTCGAAGGGTTCGGTCACCTGCTCGCCGGCCTCGGTGAAATAGGTCATCACCGCGCCCCGGTTGTGCGTTCCCGGCATGAAGGAGTGGGGACGGGCCTTGACGAAGCGGACCCCCTTTTCCCGGGCGTTCTCGTAGTACCGCTCGAACTCCTTGCCGTGGCTCCGGATGTCCATGTTGAAGATGGTCATGGCGGCGTCGTCGCCGTGGAGGTGTTCGGCGGTGACCAGGGCCTGCTTGATGGCGTACATGCAGCAGACGTTGGAGCAGTAGGCGTTGTCGGTCCGGTTGACGGACCGGGAGCCGACGCACTGGAGCCAGGCGATCTTTTTGGGCTCTTCGCCGTCGGAAGGCCGCACCAGGTGGCCCATGCAGGGCCCGCTGGCCGACAGGTACCGCTCGTACTCCAGGCTGGTGACCACGTCCGGGATGCTGTTGTAGCCGTAATAGTCGTAAACCGACGGATCGAAGGGGGTGAATCCCGGCGCCAGGACCACGGCCCCCACGTTGAGGTTGGTGAACTCGGGCTTGTCGTCGAAGTTGACGGCGCCGGTGGGGCAGAACTTTTCGCAGGCCCGGCATTTGCCCTTCTGGAGGTAGATGCAGTGTTCGCCGTCGATGGCGTATTTGAGGGGCACGGTCTGGCCGTATTTGATATAGGCCGCCTTCCGCTTGTTGACCCCCATGTTGAACTCGTCATCCACCTTTTTGGGGCATTTTTCGGCGCAGATCCCGCAGGCGATGCATTTGGACATGTCGATGTAACGAGGGTTTTTCTTCAGGTTGACGGTGAAGTTGCCCGCTTCGCCGGAAACCGCGATGATATCGGTGAGCGTTAACAGCTCGACGTTCAAGTGCCGACCGCACTCGACCAACTTGGGCGAAATAATTCACATGGCGCAGTCGTTGGTGGGGAAGGTCTTGTCGAGCTGGGCCATGGCCCCGCCGATGCCGGAGGATTTTTCCACGAGATACACGAAGTATCCCGACTCGGCCAGGTCCAGGGTGGCCTGGATGCCGGCGATGCCGCCGCCCACCACCATCACCGAACCGACCGGGTTGGAGGGGTTGACTGGGGTTGTCATACGCGCTTCCTCTTGTTTCAGGGTTACGGTTTCAAGGTTACGTTATGATGGATCGTTTCGATTTCCCGGAGCAGCCACCGGCACGCCCCGGGAACGGCCCGTTCCACCGCCGGGGAGAGGCCGGGCCGGACCGCGTCCGGAATCTCCGATATCTGAACGCCCAGGATGCGGATCCCGACCCCGCCGTCGTCCCGCAGTTCCCGGAGCAGGTTGACCGACGGAAACTGGTGCATGCAGAAATCGCCCGATTTGTTGGCCGGCAGCGCTTCGATATCCGACTCCATCAGGTCGCCGGGGCGCGCCCCGGGCCGGGAGAGGGCGTCCACGATGAACAGATGCCGGGGTTTGGCCGGGCTCAGGGCCAGGTCGAAGAGCAGATCCCCGATGCTGGTGCCCACGTCCGCGGCCAGCACCGCCGGCGGCGGGTCATGGTCCCGCAGCAGCCGCTCGACCACGGCGGGGCCGAAGCCGTCGTCCCCGAACAGGGTGTTGCCGCAGCCGAAAACGAGGATCGGCTTTTCAAGGAGGTCACGGATCATGAGGGTTGCTGTTGTCCGGCGTCAATATGGATTCTTTTGTCGGAGTCATTCTTTGTTCGTATGTCATTGTCTTTTAATCTTGACAAAAAAATAAGCCGACACCTTTACGATAATATTTCCGTTAATGCAAGGGATTTCTATCGTAAATCCCAAAAGGAACGTGCAAGTTCTCGTAATCATTGTGGGAAATTGGGGCGAAAAATTTTTGGATTCTTAAAATTCGGCGCCCCCTCTCCGCTTCGGGGAGGGGGCAGGGGGCAGGGGTTTCCGTTAATCCATCATCTTAAGGCGAATTGCTGGAATGATTATACCAAGTTTGATCCCGTCCGACCGCGCGGGAATAAATTCCCACGCTATTGTGTGTCGTCCCTACAGGACTGGGATTGCGCCAAAATGTCCTGTAGGGACATCATAAAATAGCGTGGGAGTTTACTCCCGCGAGGCCTCCCATGACGGTTCGCCATCGTCTCCCATCCGGACCTGGATG
This sequence comes from uncultured Desulfobacteraceae bacterium, assembly GCA_964652715.1. Lineage (GTDB taxonomy): Bacteria > Desulfobacterota > Desulfobacteria > Desulfobacterales > JAABSP01 > JAABTD01. The sequence continues at coordinate 61 of CAZZBE010000367.1, read as the reverse complement.
CCGCGGCGCCAGTCATCGTCATTTTGCTCCGGAAAATCCTCCCGGAAATGGGCGCCGCGGC
>CAZZBE010000366.1:0-4267 GCA_964652715.1 uncultured Desulfobacteraceae bacterium | reverse complement strand
CGTTTCGGATCGAAGCCGGGGGAGGCCAGGGGTCGATCGAAGGCGAGGAGCGCCAGAAACGCCGACATCCGGGCCGATGTCAGGGCGCGATACAGAAGTCCGGGGGTCCATCCGTTGTAAACCGCATTGACCAGCCGGTCGCCGAACAGGGTTTCAGCCTTCACCTCGCCGGTGCGTCGCAGGACGTATTGGTGATCCGACAGGGGTGTGCTCATGACGTCGCCCCGTCGCCGGTTCGGGACCGGTGAAGATCGACGCGGACCGTCAGGAGAGTGAGACGGATGAGCGTGCATAACGCGTCGGGATCGGCCTCCTCCCGGATCACCTGTTGCCGCGCCTTATCGAAAAAGTCGGTGGGCGCTTCCGTTCCCAGCAAAGACCCCAGGGCTTCCCGGAAATCCTCGCGCCCCAGGATGGCGTAGCTGTGGAGGGTTTGCAGGTCCGCCTCCAGGTTGTCCAGGGCCGCGGCGGTGTGTTTTCGCCGAAGAGTGTTCCTGTAGCAGCGCTCGGCGGCCGTGTTGAAGTCTTGGGCCGACAGGGCCATGGGCGAAGCGGCGCCGGCCTCTTTGAGAATCGCCGATGTCAGCCGTCCTTCGGCCGAGGCCCGGGGATCTTCGATCCGTTCCTCCAGATCCCGGACGACGCCGTCCAGGTTCATGGCGGCGACCAGCGGGCCGGCGTCCTCCCGGAGAAGGCGCGCCAGGCCGCGTCGGTATTCTTTCTGATAGACCCGGATGTAGCCTTTGTACCGCCGGCTGGGTCGGGTCCGCCCGGTCCGTTTCAGGATTTTCCGCATGAACAGATTGGGCGTGCGGCCATGGATGAAAAACGTGGGGATGCCGATGGCGGCGCCGAAAAAGATCTGCCGCCGCTCGCTCTCCACAAAAGGGGTGTCCGGGATATGGGGGTGGGCGATGTCGCCGCTCAGGATGTAATGGTAGGCCAGGGCCGTGACCAGCGTCTGGAGGGAGGCGGCGTCGCCCATGTCCGGCTCGACGTCCTCGAAAAGGCTGTAATACCGGCCTTCGAACCCCGAGTATCCCATGTCCGCGCACCGCCGGAGCCGGTAGAGAAGGTACAGGGGCATGCCGGGGTCGAACACGCCCAGATCCGCCAGGTCTTTTTTCAGCCGGGCGTCGCTGTCGCGGCAGCCGTCCAGGGCCGGGCTCTCGGCCGTGCTCATGAGGGCCACCAGGTAGTCGATGAGCCGGAAATCGGGGACGAAATCGCCTTTGAGGCTCATCAGGCGGCTGATTCCGCGATCCAGCCACACCGGCCCCAGGGGCGTAACGGGCCGGCCGAAAAACCGGAGCCGGGCCTTTTTCTTCCAGCGCCGCCAGAGCATCCGGAGGTGGGTGTAATCCAGTTCGTGGGGCAGGTATCCCAGCACCTTTTCCGGGTGGAAATCCCGGAAATCGAGGCGGTAAGGGGCCGCCGAATAGGTCCCCGCGAAAAGGGGCAGAAAATGCTCCACGATCTTGATGGCCAGGTCCCCGACGTATTTTTCATCCGCCGCCGTAAACCCGGAATCCGGCGCCTTGAGCAGCTCTGTCAGCTTCCGGCTCCCGAGGCTGATGTGGACGCCGTTGTTGGCGAGACTCGTATTGGACGTGTTGGGCAGCACCACCAGGTTCCGGGTGACGATGCCGGCTTCCCGGAGCTTGGCCACCGCGTTGAGCTGGCTCCGGGAGAGCACCATGTGGCACAGGTGCATGTAGGCCTGCTTGTCCTCCCCCCGGTTCCATCCCGACAGGCAGGGGCTCATGAAAAGGGTGCGGTAATAGCCGTCCGGGATCAGGTCGTTGAGCCGGCGCTGGCGAAGGGGCGGGTGGGGCGCGGAATAGACTTCGGCCCGCTGGCCGCTCTCTTCCAGCCCGAACCGGCGGTTGGCGTACCGGATCAGGAGCTGGCAGAGCAGAAACCGCTTCATCGATTCCCGGGCCAGCCGCCGCCCCATGCCGCCGCCCGGCTTGAGGTCCACCGGACAGAAAGAGAAGGTCTCCGGCGAGCTGTTGTCGTTGAGGAAATGACCGAGGAGGCGCTCCCCGGTCCGCCGGATCAGGGGGTGGGGCTGGGGGTCTTCGCCGATGACGCCGGCCAGGGAGAGCTTCAGCAGATAACTCACCGGCGCCCGGATGTGCTCCCGACCTTCCTTTGTCAGAAAAAAACAGCCGGCATCCCGTCGACGCCCCGCCTCCGCCCGGGTCTTGTCCGCGAGCAGGTCCGTTTCCAATACCGATCGTGCATACCTGTTCAGCGCGGCTGCCGGAAACCGCACCCAGCTGTTTTCCCAGACCCCCTCCGGGTTGTCGTTTAAAAACGCCTCCAGGTCCGACAGGGCGTATCGGGGGATGTCGCCGGCGGCCATCCGCTTTTTTATGTTCCGGAAATAATTGGACGCCTCGATGGTCAGGGGAAAATCGACATCCTCCTTCCGTCCGATCACCACCGCCTGGAGTTCGGTCTCCGCCCCGGCGGTGACGTCCCGGAGGGAAAACGGGAGCGACGCGGCCCGGTTTTCCGGCGAAGACGCGTCGAACCCAAGCAATTCCCGGATCCGCGTCAGATCGTGGGGTTCGATTTGGCGGGCCACCGCCGCGAGGTTCCCCCCGCCCTGTATGACCGCTTGCGCTGGCACAAGCATTTCCTCCCTTGGATTTCAGTGTCGAAAAGCCATTTACTGCGATGTTTCCACGGGAGGTGTACCGCTAGAATGTTAGCGGCGTGCTAAAGATTTATTAGAAATTGGTTAGACCGCGTGCAAAGATGGATTCCATCTCCGGGACGCTAACCCCACCGTATTTCACTCGATTAACTGATCTACACTAATTTCCAAAGCTTCAGCTATTTTGGCCGAAGTAGATTTTCTGGGGGTGCGCCCACTGCTTTCCAGCCTTGCTAAAGCCGATTGTTTCATTCCCGCTTTTTCCGCCAATTCCGCCTGTGTCAGTTTGAAATATTCTCGCCATGCCTTGATAAGGCTGTCCCCTCGAACATTTGCCTTTACAACTTCATTCGGAAACCAGATGTCGGACTCATCTGGAGAAACCTGATTGCGGAGCAATGCCGGAAAACAAAATTTCCCGCGGTTTCGAGAGCAGCGACGATAATATGTTGTCATATCAATTCCACCATGCTATGTTGCAATGCGCTGGGAATACCAGGCATTGTATGATGAAATCAGCAGCAAAGGGCGCGAAGGAGTGTAAGCCGATTGTCATGAGCGAGAAAGGTCTCAGCCCCCAACCAAGGTTGACTCGCCGCGGTCTCTTCAAATATGGCTTCAGGCTCTCCATCCTGGCGCTGCTGGGTTTTGGATTCGCCGGCCGAAACAACTTGAAGACCGAACATGTTGCCCTTCGATTTTCCAATCTGCCCGAAAGGTTCGATGGCTTTCGAATCGTACAGATTTCCGATCTGCACGCCAGTTTCTGGGTTGGGAAAGAGTACCTCGCCCGGGCAATAGACCAGGTCAATGCGCTTTCAAAAGACATGGTGGTGATTACCGGCGACATCATCACCGGTTCGGTGAACGATTTTTGGAAACGCTGGCGCCCCACGGCCGGGGGAGACTATATTCCCATGGTGATTGGAGCGTTAAATCGACTGGAAAGCGGACCGAAACTGGCGGTTCTGGGAAACCATGACCAATGGGACGGGAAGGAAACCGAGAATCGACTGGTGACCGAATTGCAGCATATCGGGATCGATGTCCTGCGCAACCGATCCAAAACATTGACCCGGGGAAACGATCACATCGTTTTCGCCGGGACGGACGATGTATGGTTTTCCTACAATATCGATCTGGCGCTGAAAGAGGCGCCGCCGGATGATTTTACCATTGTGCTTTGCCACTCTCCAGATGTGAGAGACGATCTGAATGCGCGCCGGAAAGTGGAATTGGCCCTTTGCGGGCACACCCACGGCGGACAGGTGGCCGTCCCCTGTCTCTCCCATCGCTTCATTCCAATCAACAATCCGGCCCGATATCTGGCGGGTTTGGTGAAAGAGCCCTACGGCTACACCTACGTTAACCGAGGCATCGGGACCCTGGTATTTCCATTTCGGATCGGTGCGTCCCCGGAGATTACCTTATTAAAACTTTTTCGCGCATAGGTCTGTAGGTTTTTGATATTCTAATTCGTAAGATATGGATCATGGATTGCATTCAGGAAAAGCAGCCGAAAACCGAAAATCCGAGAGTCCGGCAAAACGGCGTGTACGCCGTATGCTCGGCCCACCCGGAGGTGCTGAAAGCCGCCATGGA
>CAZZBE010000365.1:1256-4306 GCA_964652715.1 uncultured Desulfobacteraceae bacterium | reverse complement strand
GAAGACGGGGCAACCGCCGTAGAGTACGCGCTCATGGTGGCGCTCATCGCGGCGGTTATTATCGCCGCCGTGACGCTGTTGGGAACGTCGACCTCCAATACATTAAATAAGGTTGCCAACGAAATCGCCAATGCTACAGGCAACTAATGAAGCGGTTTGGCCCCAGACGGATGCAAGAAAAAACAGAAGGGGCCCGCCGGTGAGACGCCTGGATAATCGTAATTGGTTTATGCCGTGTGACGGGAAGTACAGCCAGAACAATAATGTCGCGTTGAATCCTTGCATCATTACCTATCCGTCTATAAACAACCCAAGCCTCTTTAACTCATTAAAATTTCTACATAACAGAAGAATATTGATCCATTCGAATTTCAAAAAATCGATTGTCGCGATTTCTATACTTGTTCTGGTCGGTATAAAACTTTCCCACTTGGTTTGGGAGAAAAACGCAGGCATGGAATGCATCGTTTGATGGAATTTTTTCGGGACGAAGGCGGCGCCTCCGCCGTCGAATATGCGTTGATGGTGGCCTTGATCGCCGCGACCATCATCACTGCTGTCTCGCTCCTGAGCGACCAGATTGAAACGCTTTTCGGAAGCAATGAGGGCATCTCGAACGCCTTAAACGTCGATTGATCGAGATCGCATGCCCGGAGATTCTTTTCTTATCGGACTTTTTCTCGCCATTCTTATCCTGTCCGCCATCGTTGATTATACAACCCAGAGAATTCCAAACATCGTTACCTACCCTGCAATGCTGCTGGCGATCGGTTACCATGCCCTCGCCAGTGAGGGCGCCGGCATTTATTTTAGTCTGTCGGGACTGTCGATTGGGATCATGGTTCTGATATTGCCATATTTGCTTGGCGGCATGGGGGCCGGAGATGCGAAATTGATGGGCGCCGTCGGCGCCCTCATGGGTCCAAAAAACGTATTCATCGCATTTATTTATACCGCCATCATCGGCGGACTGTACGCGCTGTTGCTGGTTTCGATGAATTGGCCTCTCTTCAGGGGCATCCTTAAGCGGCGCTGGACGACGTTAAAAAACAATGTTTTAACGGGTTATTATCAGGCGAAGCCCGCCGACGCCGACGCTGATGACGCATCGGCCCCCAGATTGTGCTACGGCATTGCTATCGCCTTGGGGACCATGATCCATATCTTTCTGGAAATGAACGGATATCGCCTCATTGAGTTTTAAATTCCAGCAGGTGTTCCCGTCAAAACGGCCATGCCGGGCGCATGATGATGAGGGCCGGCTTTTGACGGGGGAATTTTATTAAACAAGCTTCAGAATCGACTTTTCCTAATATACAAGACCGCTATAATCTGATATGATTATTTTTTCCGGTTTCAAGAAGCAATCGCGACGCTTGAAGGCGAGGGCTGAAACATTGTCGCGGGCGGTTTTGGATTAAGTTCCGGGAGCGGGCATGGTGCTAAGTAAAGGGGAGAGAACATGAGAAGGTGGCGAGCCGTCGTTCCCATTGTTCTGGCGTTCGTCATCGCCGGCGCCGGCAGTTATTTCGTTCATCAGTGGTTAAAACGACAAACCAAGCCAGAACCGGTGGAGCAGCCCGAAAAGGCGCCCGAATCCGTCCCTGTGATCGTGGCGGCGGTGGATATCGAGTGGGGGGCGGAAATCTCCAAAAGGATGATCAAGCAGCAAGCCTTCCCGAAATCGGGTCTTCCCGAAGATTATTTCAGGGATTCCGAAGCGCTGGTCGGCAGGGTGGCGCAAATGCCGATCAAGGTCAACATGCCGATAATGGAGGCGTTGCTGGCGCCGGACTCGGTGGAAACCGGCGGCATAAGGGCCATCATTAAAAAGGGGCGTCGCGCCATCGCGGTTTCGGGAAACAAAGTCCTCGGCCTCTCGGGTTTCATCGGACCGGGGAGCCGCGTCGACGTGCTCTTGACGACCACGGACCCCGGAACCGGCGATACGATCACTAAGACGGTGCTCGAAGATTTGCTGGTCTTGGCGGCGGGAACCCAGATGAAGAATGAAACGACACTGCTGGGGGAGGGAAAACCGTCGCCGGTCGATGTCTACACTCTCGAAGTGACCCCTGAACAAGCCGAGAAAATAACCCTGGCAGCCAGCAAAGGCCGGCTTGGTTTCGCTTTGCGCGGGGTCGCGGACACCGACATCGTCCTCACCCGGGGTCAGCGGTTGGCGAATTTGCTGGGGGCTTACCGGGAAGAGCCCGCCGTGATCGCAGCCCTTTCTCCCCCCACGGAAGAGCGGGTTGAGCTGTCCGGGGATGCAGCGGAACCCGAAGAAGCCGGGGAAACAGACGAGGAGGAAGAAGCGCCGGTCTGTGAGCCGTGTGCCGAGGAATGGATGCCGCCGGAGATTGTCGACGAGACGCCTGCGGAGCTTTTTACAGGACCTGAAGTCCAGGTTGAAATTATTAACGGAACCGAACGAGAGGTGCAGAGGTTTAAACTGTAATCGACATGGAGACAACTATGGCCCGTTCCCGATCGTTCCGTTCCTTCCGACTCCTGAGCTGGTTTTGGGCGATCCTGATCGTTTCGATGCTTTCCATCTGGGTTTCCGGGACGTCGGCCGGGAAATTCAAAGTGGTCGATGTTCCTTCCGCCGAAAAGATACAGTTGAATGTGGGGCAGACGCGACTCTTGGTCAGCGATGATCCCGTCAGTTTTGAAAATTTTCGGATTGTCGTTGAAAACCCCAACATCGCAGAGGCCGATGTGCTGTCCGGTACGGAATATTTTACAAACGAAATATTTGTCACGGGGAAGAAACCGGGAAACACCAATCTGATATTATTTCAGGATAATAAGGTGATCGACGCCTATAAGCTGGACGTGGGATACGATGTAACCGGATTGAAGCGGAAACTGCACGCCCTTTTGCCGGAAGAGAGAGGTTTGAGGGTCCTGACCACCAACGAGACGGTCACGCTGGCGGGAAAAGTCTCCAATGTGGCCAATCTATCCATCGCTCTCGATCTGGTTAAAGCGTTTTTTCCGGAGGATAAGGTCAAAAATATGGTGGAAGTCGGCGGGGTCCACCA
>CAZZBE010000365.1:0-1156 GCA_964652715.1 uncultured Desulfobacteraceae bacterium | reverse complement strand
AGAGGCGGCGCCAATTGGACGTTTTTTCTGGATGCCCTCAAGTCCGAAGGAATCGTCAAAATACTCGCGGAGCCGAATCTTATCTCTTTGAGCGGGCAGACGGCTGAATTCAATGTAGGCGGAGAATTCCCTGTACCGATTGCAAGGGAGACGGACGGCGGCGGGCCAACAATTGATATCGAATGGAAAACCTATGGCATCGGCCTTCGATTCACCCCTACGGTCTTAAGCGAAAACAAGATCAGCCTGAACATCACTTCCGAGGTGACGGATATCGACACCACCAACGCCATCCAACTGTCCGGTTTTTTTATCCCCGGCGTCACCGGGCGAACCGCGTCGACCGTGGTGGAACTGGGCGACGGGAAAAGTTTCGCCATCGCGGGTCTTTTGCGTGAAAATGTCCGGAACGCCTATTCCAAATTCCCGATTCTGGGGGATATTCCAATACTCGGGGCGTTGTTTCGGAGCAGTGAATTCCAGAAAAATGAAACGGAACTGGTGATCATCGTCACGCCGCATATCGTCAAACCCCTTGACCCGGGCAAGCAGATTGTACCGACGGATTTTTATGTTGAACCCGATGATTCCGAGTTCTATATTATGGGCGTGATGGAAGGCAAACACGATGAGGGGGCGCTGTACGAAGGCGGCAAAATGGACGGCCCTTTCGGGCACGAAGCGCCGTTTCCGGAATAATCGACGGAAATCCGCTCCTACCCGGTTGCGTCATCGCAGTATGTATTGTCGGAGCTTCTTTTAAAAAGGGATTTGATGAAACGTCTCCTCTCTATTTCCATGGCCTTCATCGCCGCGCTATCCCTTTTAAGTTGCGCCGAAACCGGGCGCTATTACCCCGACTCCCCGTTGGATCAACATTGGGGCTGGTCGGTGGAGACGTTAAAGCAGAATCAGATGGCCAACCCTGAAACAGCGGTATTGCCGGAGACGCCCGCGCGACCGGTCACCGGCTTCGATTCGAAAGCCGGCGAAACGGTCATCAAAAAATATCGTGAGACCTTCGAGAAATCGGCGGAGCGTCAGGGGCAAAGATTCGATTTTACAACGCAAGAAGACTGATGAAGGGCAGATTTCGCATAGGGGAAAAAGGCGCCGCGGCGGTCGAATTCGCCATTATCTTGCCTCTGCTGGTGCT
>CAZZBE010000364.1:0-4329 GCA_964652715.1 uncultured Desulfobacteraceae bacterium | reverse complement strand
GAATGCCGGCTGCCGGAATGGTTCAGGAACCATTCACGGGGCCGGTAATCCCCCAAACTCCGCAGCACCTCCGCGATGGCCGCCGGCAGGTCCCGATCCGGAACCGCCTTGCCCGTCATGGGATTGAAAATCGCCGGGTTCATGCCGCCCATGCAGGTGGATGCGACGCAGGGCACATCGGCCCGGAAATATTCATAGGTCGCCCGGCATCCGTTCTCGTAAAGGGCCAGATGAACACCGACCCGGCACCGGGGCAGCAGGTCATAGACCTCGTCCCGTCGGAGGTTCGCCTTCACCGTCACCCGGTCCGACAACCCCGCCTCGGCCGCCTGCTGTTGAAAAGCCGCCACATTGGCGTCGTTTCCCCGTCCCAGGACCAGCGCCGTGGTCCCCGCCAGGGCCGGCTGGTTGAGGGCCCACAAGAACAGGTCGTGCCGCTTCCGTTCCATCTCGTCGAAAGTGCCGTTAAAAATCACATCCCAGCGTTTGGCCCCGTCCGGTTCAGGCGTTTCATCCGCTTCCAGGAAATCGCCATGGGACAAAGGGGTCGTGAGGATATTCGGCTGAGACCCGAGGAAGGCGGCATCGCCCTCCCCGCCCAGTCCGAAAAGGCAGGGATCGGGAAGCCGTGAAAAGGCCCGCAGCCAGGTATGCCGGTACAGGACGCCGGTGGCGGGCTCCACGTACAGCAGATAGTCGCGGCCGATCTCATCCAAAAGCCCGGGATCGGTGAAAAGATAGTACAGAGAGAAAATCCGGAGGATTCCCTTTTCCTCCGGAAGGCGGGGCCGTTTCAGAATCTGGCAGAAATGGCGAAGCTGGAACTGCTTCTGCCGCTTCTTCTCGATTTTCCGTGCGACCTTTCGCCGTTCTTCCTCGAACAGCGCCGAAAACTCCGGATCTTCCGCCAGGTTTTTTTCGGCCTGGAACAGCCACTCCCACTGGCCCGGAAAGGGGAGCCGCGCCAGAAACCGAAAGGCGGCATCGCTAACCTGTGCTCGCTCCGAGCGGGTCAGCGATACAAAACCGGTTTTTCGATCCGCCAGCGCCCCGTAGGGCCAGCCAAGTCCCCGCGTCGTCTCCAGGAACGACCGGCCCCGCACCAGCAGCCGGCGCAGGGCCGAAAGCACATGCTCCCGAGTTTCCAGGAGCCGTTTCGGATCATCGTCGGTAAAAAGCGCATCCGCATCGACCCGGTCGAAAAAATCATCCAGGACGCCAAGCGCCGCCCGGTTCTCTTCAGCATACAAATCCGGATAAGGTTCGATCGCCGCCATTCAACGCAATCCAATCAATCCCCGCTTGCCCAGATCCCGGAGAAACCGGGTGATGGCGATCTCGGCATCGCGGTCCGTTACTTTATATTTTTCCTTGAAAATACGGATAATCCCCTTCACTCGACGCCGGCCGTCGATGAGCCCCCACACTTCGGTTCCCAGTTCATCCAGCTGAAGCTTTTTCGGCGGCAGGGGTTTTTCTCCGCCCCCCAGGCGCCGCCGGAGGCCGGCGATCCACGGTTTGATCTGAACCGGGTACGAGAGCATCACCTCCCCACCCTCGCCCTGAGTCTCCGTCACCTGGTGGTTTTTCACCGGTCGGCAGGCGAGGGCTTGCTCCCGGGTCAGGCCCGGCTTCTTTTTGAATGGATGCCACATCCGTCATCGCCTACCGCGGTATCAGCATGTCCCAACCGGCCTCCTCCATCTCCTTCCGGCGACGATCCGCGGCCGCTTCCTTGTGCCCGTGTTTCTTTTCGAAGCAGGCGATCTCCTCGTGGATTCGGGTGGTCAGGGTCATTTTCACCGAATTGCCCATCTTCTCGTCTTCGTCCTTAAGGTTGTGCTGGAGGATCATGCTGAGGCGGTCGCCGTTTTCGTCTTCGAAGGACCATTTCCAGGCGATGACGATGTGAAACGGGTCGCCCCGCCATTCCATGGGTTTTCCGAACTTGGACGTGAAGCGATCCAGCAGCTTTTCATAGAAGCGTCGGGTGGGGTTGGCGTATTTTAGTTTGATCCGGAGAATCTTTCCCGGTTCGGCGCAAGTGCCGTAGGCCGCCAGGCCGCTTTTGTAGCCCGGCGTCTCTTTGATTTCCAGCTCGTGGATGCACTCCATGTGGCGGATGGGCAGGTCGGTGCGCATCCGGAGTCGGTCCTTGTAGTGTTCAACATCGGTTCCCAGCGTAAATCCCGCGATGGTCGCGGGCATATCGGCCGCCAGGGCCGCCGTCGCCACCCCGACCAGCCCCATCGCCATTGCCGTCAGCATTATTCGTTTCATGGTTTCCTCCCCAAGGCCCCCGTTCCTGCCGGGCCTTTATGGATGGCGTTCTTTCCCCCTTATCATAACGTAACCACTCTGAAACATACTTCAATACGCCAGCCGCCCCAGGGATTTCAAAATCAGGGCGAAACCCATGGCGAACATCCCCATCAGTCCCATGCCGCAGGAAAAACCGGCCAGGAGCACCGGCGCGTACTGCCGCCACATGGATCCGTATCGCTTGAGGAAAAAATAGCGTCCCAGCAACGCCCCCACCACCTCCAGGATCAGGCCGTGGGGCGTCGACTGACCGAGACCCCGCACCACCCCGTAAATCAGCATCACCGGCAGCCCGAAAAGGCTCAGGAAGCCGTAGCAGACCACCCCGAATCCTAAACCGGAGATCACCACCAGGCCGCTCAGGGCCTCATAAAACAAGGCGTTGCCCTCCAGGGTGGAAGTCTGCATCAGCAAAGTGTTGAGGGCCTGAAGGTGCCACATTTCCTGCGCATACGGGTAGGCGGCCGACGGAATGGGCGCCAGCCGCCAGATGAACTGGGAAAAGACCAGGCTGGCGATCATCACCACCGGAAAGACCACGATCTCCGATTTGATGATCCCCCGGATGGAGGTGCCGGTCAGCTCCACCTGCCGGAACTGGACCGTGGCCTCGCCGTAGTTGTGGATGGGGATGGGCGCGTACCAGATTTCGATGCCCTGGTATCCGAAAAACCGGGCGCCGGCGATAAACGAGGCCTCCCGCACCATGGGCAGGCTCACGAACTGCCCGGCGATCCCCTCCATCCGGGCCGTGATATAAGAGAGAATCGGCGTATACAAAAACCCGTACCCCAGAAAAAATATCCACGGAAAATTGGGGACCAGCCAGACGCACAGCGCCACATAGGTCAGGGTCGAGGCGACGTAGATGCCGATGGAGATCCAGAAATTGAAGTCGCCCCGGCCCGGCGGCGGCTGGAACAGGGCCTTCCAGGAGCCCCTTTTCTCCGCGCCCTTCCGGAAGGAGGCGACCACGTGCCAGACGCCGATGGCGCCCACGGCCAGCCCCAGCCCGATGCCGAAGCTCATGTAGAAATCGAAATTGTTGGCGAAGACCGTGTCGACGGTCTCCATGCCCGGATGCCACCGGGTCAGGACCCCCCATTCCCGCAGGAACGGGTTGAGAATGATGGTAATGATCAGCCCCGCCAGCCCGCCCATGACGGCCCAGAAGGGAAGCACCATGCCGATGAAGATCAACCCCAGATCGAGCTGGATGCCGGTGGCCACGGCCGGCAGGATGTCCTCGGTATGGTGGGTCAGATCGATCCAGGGGATCGGAATCAGCCGGATGGGCTCCGTGAAGAGCAGTTCCGATGCCGTGGGCAACAATACATAAATGCTGCCAAAGAGCAACCCGATCACCCCCCCGATGGAAAAGACCCGCCATTTCCACCCCGTCACCTTGTCTTCCGCCGACTCCGCCAGGGCCATGGTGCCCAGGGCCCCCACCGGCGCCATGGGGAAAGGAAGCTTCTCCACATCGGAGGTGATCCGGTAAAGCGCATACCCCAGCCCGAAATGATCCACCCGCTGGATAATCTGGGAACCCACCAGCAGCAGGATGGGAATCAGCCAGTCCCGATGGAAAAACGTCCGTTCGATCAACGACGCCGATTCCGGGGCCGGCGCCACCCAGGAGGGGATGAACTCGGCAACGCCCAGCATCCGGGCCGCGTCGGACTGAACGAGATACTGGTTCCACAACAGCCCCTGGAACGGCGAGGCCAGCGCCGCTCCCGCCATGTAATACAACAGGAAAATCTCCTGTTGCTTCAGCTCCTGAAACGACCGTTTGGCGATCTCGGCAAAGAGGATGATCGTCACCCACCGGGCCGCCGGTCCCACGCCCGTGCCGATGACCAGTTGCAGGTACATGCTGCCCGGCATCATCAGAAAACCGATGAAGATCGCGCCGATGACGGTCCGCCAGCCGAAGCCCTCTTCGAAATGGGTCGGGGGCGGCAGCAGATCCCGATATTCCTGGAGTTCCTTGTCTTCGTACAT
>CAZZBE010000363.1:0-4330 GCA_964652715.1 uncultured Desulfobacteraceae bacterium | reverse complement strand
CATCTTCTCCAACTTCGGCATCTCCCCTTCCACCATCTTATAGGTATGGCTGTCTTCGGGGAATTTCCGCTCGCGGACGTCGTCGGCATAGGCGGTGAAGGCGTCCACGGTCTTTTTGCCGAGGTTTTCGTACTTTTTGACGAATTTGGGCGTGAAGGCCTGGAAGATGCCTAAAACGTCGGAGCAGATCATGAGCTGGCCGTCCACGTCGATGCCGGCGCCGATGCTGTAGACCGGGATGGACAGGTCGTCCCGGATGATCTTGCCCACTTCGGGGGGCACGGCTTCCACCAAAAGGGCGAAGGCGCCGGCCTTTTCGATCTCCCGGGCGTCTTCGATCAGTTCCATGGCGGTCTCGGCCGTCCGGCCCTGGGCCTTGAAGCCGCCCAGTTGCCCCGAACTCTGGGGCGTCAGGCCGATGTGGCCCATGACCAGCATGCCGCCGTCGGCGATGGCCCGGATCTGGGGGCAGACCCGCAGGCCGCCTTCCAGTTTGATGGCGTCCACGCCCGCTTCCTTGTGGAACCGGCCGGCGTTGCGCACCGCTTCTTCGATGCTCACCTGGTAGGAAAGAAACGGCATGTCGCCGATAATGAAGGTATTGGGCGCGCCGCGGCGGACCCCCTCGGAATGGTAGATGCACTGGTCCATGGTCACCGGCACGGTGCCGGAATAGCCGTAGATGCACATCCCCAGGGAATCGCCCACCAGGATCATGTCCATGCCGGCCTCTTCGGCGAAAGCGGCGGTCCAGTAATCGTAGGCGGTGATCCAGACGGCGGGCTTGCCTTCGTCCTTCAGTTTCTGCAATTCGAACCGCGAATGCTTTTTCTTGCTCATGGTTCTCTCCTTTATCTTCTCAATCCTTTACTTTTTATGAATCAGGATTCAGGCTTGGGTTTTCCCAGCAGACCCGACAATTCGGCGCAGGCGGTTTTCAGGTCTCCTTCTATTCCCGCGATCAGAGATCGCTTCATGCGCATGGCGGGGCCGGAAACCGACAGCGCGTAGCGGGGGTGATCGGTGTAATCGAACACTGGGGCCGCCACGCACCGGAGACCCGGCGCCATCTCTTCGTCATCCACGGCCGTCCCCTTTTTCCGGATCTTCGCAAGCTCCGCGGCAAGGCCTTCCCGGGACGTGAGGGTGTTGGGGCCGACGGCCTCGAACGCCGCGGATGCCATGTAGCCTGCCAGGTCGTCTTGCGGCAGAAACGCCAGAATCGCTTTTCCCAGGGCCGTACAGTATGCCGGGGCATGGGAGCCGATGCGGGAATCCATCCGCAAAATGTTCTGGCTGTCGATTTTATCCAGGTGGACGATGCCGCCGCCGTCCCAATAGCCCAGGTTGACGGTCTCGTCCGTCAGGCCGGCCAGCCGCTGCATGAACGGCCGGGCCATCCGACGGATCTCGAACCGGTCGGCCACCTTCATGCCCTGTTCAAGAATGCGGAAAGTGAGCCGGTACTTTCCCTCGTTGTTTTTTTCGGCCCATCCCAGTTCCCGGAGGGTGGCCAGAAACCGATGCGCGGCGCTCCGGTTGATGTCCAAATGACCGGCCGCCTCGGAAACGCTCAGTGAGTCATGGTCGGCGAGCAACTCAATGATGCGAACCCCCTTTTCCAGGGAACCAATAACGAAATATTTTTTGCCGGCGACGGACATGATCTCCTTTTGTTCACATTGCGTGACAATCGATCACTATGTGACATAGTAGGGTGAGGTACGGGGGGTTGTCAAGGATTTTTTAATGCGGATGTATGAGGACGACGTGTGACTTGCGGAACGCCGGAGGGCGTGGTAGATAAAAATTATGGCGGACGAATCCACTATACCACCCAAGCTCTCAAAAGTACTGGCCACCGTCACCGGCCATTTGCGCCGGGAGGGCATCCTCTTCGGACTCATCGGGGCCATGGCCCGGGCGGTTTACGGTTTTCCGAGATACACCTCGGACATCGATCTCGCCGCCGAAGGGCGTCATGCGGATCGGATTCGGATGATCCTGGAAAAACTGGGATACCGATGCTTCCAGATGACCCGGAGCTTTGGCCAATTCGATTCGGAGATGGGCGTCCTGGGAAAAATCGATCTGCTGTTTCTCAGCACGCCGGAAGGGATTCGGATGTTGGAAAGCCGAACAACCGTCACGGACGAGTTTTTCGGAGAAGTGGATGTGATCCAACCCACGGATTACATCATCTTGAAGCTGATGGCCATCGCCAACGATCCGGACAGGACCGCCGGGGACGAAGCCGACATCGGCTCTGTACTAAAGGCCTCGGAAAATGGTCAAATCAGAGCGGAATTCGACGGAATCGACAGAAATAGAATTTTAAAGATGGCAGAGCGGTTTCATCAAGAAGAGCGGATGGAACGGCTGTTGAAAACCACGACCGGCAAGCCGAAGGCAAAAGGAATGTTTTTTCTATGAAGCCCGAGGAGGAAGCCGAAGCGGCGCGAAAAGAAGAACTTCGCATGATCGTCGAAATGATCGAGGCCTCCATGGCGCTGGCGGTGAAGAAGGGGAAGCATCCTTTAACCAACGGGTGCGGCTGCATCGTTTGCGCCGAGCGGCGGAAACAACTTATCCGGGGGACGGAGCCGGAGTGGAAGTACTGGTTGTGAGCGACGGGTTTTCCCTGTCGAGGATCGCATCATTCGGATGCGGCTATAAGTAGTCGAAATACTTCCGGCGAAACGATCTGGATGGCTTGGAAACGCTTCAAATCAAGAAGATGCTTGTCTCCTGAAACAATAAAATCCGCGGAAGCCGAGACAGCGCATTCAAGGATTCGATTGTCGTCGGGATCCTCGCGGATAATGTCCAGCCGAATCCCAGGCTCTATAATGGACGCCGCCTCAAGGACAATAGTTAAAAACTCTTCGATCTCTCCGGAATCGAAACTGAATTTTTCGTACCGAAGCACTCTGCGCAACTCTTCGAGGATTGCGGGCGATGTAAAGAGGCGATGCGTGCCCCTGACGCATCCGAAAAAAACCTCGTGAGGGCTGCCTTTCCACCCAAACGCCGACACGAGTACGTTTGTATCGAGAACTATCGACGCGCCCACTCGACCGCCGCGAACACATCGTTTTCGGTTACACCGGCATCCTCGAAGCGTGCTTCGACGTGATCCGAAAAGTCTTTGAACCGCTCGTCGAGGGGTTTTTTCTCGATCTTTTTGATGATGATCGCGTCGTTTGTGCTTAACACAAAAAGCGCATCGTCTTTTTGAATGCCGAGTCGTTCCGTCATCGCCTTCGGGATTTTGAAATCGCCGATATCATCCACCTTGATAATGCTTTCCATTGTCGCTATCCCCTCTTTTTGTATCTGACGCCATTATTCTATCACAATACGCGGCGGCTTTCGATAGAGACTTTCGCTGGAGACTTTCCCTGGCACCCAACGGCGATATTAACGGGGTAACGACAAGAAGCCGCCGGGGCGCCCCGGCGGCTTCTTGAATCGTCATATCCCGCAAAACGCGATCAGTCGAACGCCATATTCGTCTTCCAGACCTCCCACACCTTGCCCACCAGATCAGGCCCGGGCTTGAGGGTGAGTTTGCCCGGACGCCAGCCCGACGGCGTGGCTTCGGCCCCTTCGCTCTGGCGGACATGCTGGAACGCCTGGATCTGGCGCAGGCTTTCGCCGACGTTCCGGCCCACCGGCGGCGTCAGCACCTCGAACCCCTGGACCACGCCGTCGGGGTCGATGATGAACCGGCCCCGGGTCTCCACGCCGGCCTCTTCGTCGTAGACGCCGTAGCTCGCGCCCACGCGTCCGCCGGCGTCCGACAGCATGGGGAACGGGACCCCGCCCTCCACCATTTTTGACAGTTCGTGGTCGTCCCACATCTTATGGACGAACATGCTGTCGATGCTCATGGAGAGCACTTCCACGCCCAGTTTCCGGAACTCCTCGTATTTTTCGGCGACCGCCGAAATCTCGGTCGCTCAGACAAAGGTGAAGTCGCCGGGGTAGAAGCAGAGCACCACCCACTTGCCGAGATAATCGGAGAGTTTGACGTTGATGAACTTGCCTTGCTGATAGCCCGGCGCGGTGAAATCGGGCGCTTTTCTGCCGACTTTGATCATGGTCTGAGCCTCCTTCTCGGGTTGGGGGGTGGGGGATTTTTCCGCGGTTTCAGGGGCCGGTTCGCCGACAGGCCCGCCGGTGGGACGGGCGCAACCGGCTTTGATTTCCTCGGCCATACGCAACCTCCTTTCGCTGTTGAGGGTTTGACATTCCGTCTTTGGACGGCCGCCGCTTCCTATCGATAATCCCGATGCGCGGCCGTTATGAGATTTATTATTCAAATAGC
>CAZZBE010000362.1:0-4384 GCA_964652715.1 uncultured Desulfobacteraceae bacterium | reverse complement strand
AAAGCTTGGGCTTGACCAGGGACGAGCTGCTGCGCATGGGACCGCAGGACATCAATCCGTATTTTTCCCGTGAGGATGTGGAAAAGTTATTCGAGTCGGTCGTCAAGGCCAAGGACTCGTACGGAACCGTTGAGGACGTCCATGTTCACCGAGAGGGCCAAAGCTTCCCGGTTGAAGTCAGGCTGCGGGTGTTTGAACAAGACGGAAAACAGATGGTCATCGCCGTGGCCAGAGATATAACCGAACGGAAGATTGCTGAAAAAGAACTGTTCAAGGCCAAGCAGCAGGCCGAGGCGGCCAACCAGGCCAAGAGCGAATTCCTGGCCAACATGAGCCACGAGATCCGCACGCCCATGAACGGGGTCATCGGCATGGCCGGCCTGCTGCTGGATACGGACCTGACCGAAGAGCAGCTCCGCTATGCCGAAACCATCCAGTCCAGCGGCGAAGCCCTGCTTTCCCTGATCAACGACATCCTGGATTTTTCCAAGATCGAGGCCGGGCAACTGAGCATGGAACTGCTGGACTTCGATCTGCAAAGCCTTATGGACGACCTGGCCGCCGCCTTCGCCCTGCGCGCTCACGAGAAAGGTCTGGAATTCATCCCCTTCATCGACCCCGGGGTTCCGGTTCTTCTCCGCGGCGACCCCGGCCGGCTGCGCCAGATTCTGACCAACCTGGTCGGAAACGCGTTGAAATTTACGGAGCGGGGAGAGGTGTTGATTACGGTTGAACCGGTCGAGGCGGATACGGACCCAACCCCGACCCGTGAACCCAATGTCCTGCTCCGCTTCACTGTCCGGGACACCGGCGTCGGCATTCCCGGGGACAAGATCGGCATGCTGTTCCACAAGTTCAGCCAGGTGGACGCCTCCACGACCCGCAAGTTCGGCGGCACCGGGCTGGGCCTGGCCATTTCCAGGCAATTGGCGGAAATGATGGGCGGTGAAACGGGGGTGAGCAGCGTTTTGGGCCGGGGTTCCGAGTTCTGGTTCACGGCCCGGTTCGCCATGCAGGAGGCGACGGACCGCGCCGCGGTCGCGACGCCCAGGGACCTGACCGGCCTGCATGTTCTGGTGGTGGACGACAATGCCGCCAATCTGGAAATCCTTATGAAGCAATGTTCGGCCTGGGGCATGCGGCCAGAGGGTGTTTCCGGCGGGAAAGCGGCCTTGCGGGCCGCGGCCGCGGCCCATGACATGGAAGACCCCTTCGATTTGGCCGTTGTTGACTTCCAGATGCCGGAGATGGACGGCGGGGAATTGGCCCGATCGCTCAAAGCCGATCCGCGGTTCCGGGCCATGCCCCTGGTCATGCTCACTTCCCTGGGCCGGCCCGGGGACGCCCGGATGTGCGCGGACCTGGGCTTTGCCGCCTATCTGAACAAACCCGTGCGTCCCTCCGAGCTGTACGACGCCCTGGCCCTGGTCATGTCCGACACGGACGGCCGCGCCCCCGCCCAACCCATCGTCACCCGGCATCTGGCCCGGGAAATCCGGAACCGACGAGCCGTTCGTCCCCGTTTTTCCGGCCGCGTTCTCGTGGCCGAGGACAACGCGGTCAACCAGCAGGTGGCTTTGGGCATGCTCAAGAAATTCGGCCTGCGCGCCGACGCCGCGGCCAACGGCCGCGAAGCCCTCCACGCCCTGCGAACCCTGCCCTATGATCTGGTGCTCATGGACGTGCAAATGCCGGAGATGGACGGGCTGGAGGCGACGCGGATAATAAGAAAGGATCACCCTTCACCTCGCATCCCCGTCATCGCCATGACCGCCGGGGCCATGCGAGAGGACCGGGAGAAGTGCGTGGAAGCGGGCATGGACGATTACGTGGCCAAGCCGGTGAAGCCGGAGGAACTGGCCCGGGTGTTGGAGAAGTGGTTGCCGGAAGACAGAGGACAGAGGACGGAAGACAGGGGGCAGAGGACAGAAGTCGGAAGTCAGGAGAGGCAAGATGGCCGGACAGGTGAAGACGGAAGGACGGAACCGGAAACGAAAAGCGAAAAGCGGTCAAAGGCGGTGGACGTCCCGGCCGTGTTTGACCGCGCCGCGCTGCTGGATCGGTGCCTGGGCGACGAGGACCTGGCGCGGGAGGTTCTGGGGATGTTCCTGGACGACATGCCTCCGCGCGTCCAGGAACTCCGGACGGCCCTGGACGCTAGCGACGCTTCCGCGGCATACATGGCGGCCCACTCCATCAAGGGCATGGCCGCCAATACCGGCGCCGAAGCCATCGGTTCGCTGGCCGGGGAAATGGAAAACGCGGCCCGGGCCGGGGATATGGAGGCGGTCAGGGGGCGGATGGGAGAGTTGGCGGAACAAATACCACAGCTCGCGAAGCTTATTTAGCCCGACCGCGCGGGAGTGAACTCCCACGCTACTATGTGTCGTCCCTACAGGACTGAAATTGCAAAAAATGTCCTGTAGGGACATCATAAAATAGCGTGGGAGTTTACTCCCGCGCGGCAAATGGCGAGCAGCGCCGTTGAATTCGCCTTGTTGGGATATTCATTGTTGTATGGGGTTCACCTATCGGCGGTTGAATTCCCGAAGATCGCTTTCCGTCAGGGACAATACCTGCTCGGGTTTCACTTCACGGGCGGGCAACCGGCGCGGTGGATGGACTTTAGCGGTTCCCTTCGACGCCGCAAGTCCTCGCGTGGCGGGAAGATCCGGGGCGTTCAAGCGGTCGGCGCTTCCCATTTTCGAATGTCCGTTTTTCCGGTTCCCGACCATCGCCGCCATTTTTTCCACAAAGGCTTTCAGTTGCAGGCTCTGGGCGTTCATTTCTTCGGACGCGCTGGCGTTTTCTTCGGCATTGGCGGCATTTTGCTGAACGATCTTGTCCATTTCCGCCACGGCTTTATTGACCTGTTCGATGCCGTCGGCCTGATCTTTGGACGCCGTCGCGATCTCACCGACAAAACCGGCCACCCGGGACGCGCTCCGGCCCACTTCCGAAAACGCCGCATTGGTTTTGTGGACCATTTCCGATCCATCCTTTATTCTTTTTACCGTCCCCTCGATCAAACCCCCGGTATTCTTGGCTGAATCGGCGGCACGAAGCGCCAGATTGCGCACCTCGTCCGCCACCACCGCGAAGCCGGCGCCGGCTTCTCCGGCCCGGGCGGCTTCCACGGCGGCATTCAGGGCCAACAGGTTCGTCTGAAAGGCGATCTCGTCGATGGTCTTAACGATTTTCTGAGTTTCTTCGCTCGATCTGACGGTCTCTTCCATGGAGGCCGTCAATCGGCCCATGGCGTCATTGGCGTCCTGGATCGTCCGGTTGGCTTCCTTCATCAACCGGTCCGCCTGGGCGGCATTTTCCGCATTCTGTTGGGTCATGGTGGCGATTTCTTCGAGGGATGAGGAGGTCTCCTCCAAAGAAGCCGCTTGTTCGGATGCGCCTTCGGACAACTGCTGACTGGATGAGGCCATCTGACTCGACGATGCGGCCACTTGTTCGCCGCTTTCGTTCAGCCCGTAAATGACCCCGAAAATCGGATTGACGATTACCCGGCCCAGGAAATAGGCGATCGCAAATGCGATCAGAAGGATGGCGGCGGTTCCGAAAACCAGGATGCCTTTCGTACTGGCGGCGGTGCTTTGGGCCTCCTTTTGCCGTACGGCCATCAGGTCTTTTTCTCTGTCGATAAAGGTCTCGATCTGGCCCCGAAACCTGTCGAAGTAGGCCTTGCCTTTTCCCTCTGCGAGCCGGTCGGTTACCCGGCTCAGGGATTCGCCATCGCCGATCTCTCGTCGAAGCGCAATCAGGGGTTCCGTGACATTCTGTCTCCATTGGGAAATGGTGGTTTGGATTTCTTCGATCAGCGCCACCTGTTCCGGGATGTCGCCCGCATGCTTCTTCAAATCCGCGATCAGCTCGTCGAACCGCTTTTCTCCCGCGCGGTAGGGTTCCAGAAAGGCATCTGTTCCTGTCAGTAAAAAGCCCCGCATACCGGTCTCCATGTCCACGGCGGCCAACTCGGCGTTGAGCGCTTTCCGGATCTCTTTGTGGGTGTGATCCACCCATTGATTGCTGTCCAAGAGCGAAGTGACGCTGAAAAAAGCAATGGCGCTGAGGGCGATCACCAGAATCGCCATCGGCAGGTTGCTCGCGATGAGTTTCGTCTTTAACGCCAGTTTCTTGCGTTTCATGTTTTTACGCCTCCGTTTGGATTGATTGGGTTAATTGGGTTGTTTTCACTCGGATCTGATCCACAACAGCCTCCAAATCCTTGAAATCGCTGTCCGGGGAACACACATAGCTGGGGTACAGATGCAGGACGCCCCGGCGCAGGGTCGGGTTTTCTTCGGGCAGAATCAGAATGAGGCGGACGCTGTCCAGAAAGCCCGTGAGGGCCGATATTTCCGCCAAACGGTCT
>CAZZBE010000361.1:0-4385 GCA_964652715.1 uncultured Desulfobacteraceae bacterium | reverse complement strand
GGCGGGCCAGGCGCGGGTCAGGGCCGCGGCTTCGTCGAAGGTGACGATCTTGATGGCCGCGATGTCCGACGGGGACAGGCCGGTCTCCCGCTGGATTTTCAGCGCCCCCTCCACCGCCGGCTGGGCCCATCGGCAGGCGGAGTAGGGTTTGAAATAGAGGTTGAGGAACATGTACTCCCGGCCGAGGCTGTCGATCCAGGCCGGTTCCGGGCCGTCGTCGAACAGGGGCTGGATGCCGGTGAACCCCTTTTCGGCCATGAGCGCGGCGGACATGGCCGCCATGCATCCCCAGCCGATGGCGTCCTTGACCATGGTTGGAACGGCGATCCCCTTCATCATGGGGGCGAAGGGGGCGTGATATTCGGCGGCGCCCATGGCGTGGCGCAGCTTTTCCGGGCCGAGGCCCAGGAGCCGGCCCCCGGCGGCGGCCCCGCCCAGGGCGCCCCAGGAACCGGAGCAGTGGTAGGTCCGGTGGGCGGCGTGGAGGATGAGGCCGGCGCGGATGGCGGTTTCATAACCGATGACAAAGGCGGTCAGAAACTCCGCTCCGGTGGGATCGGCCCGCTCCCCGGCGGCCAGGATCACCGGCAGGATGCAGGTGCCGGGATGGCCTTTGACGAGGCGAAAGCCGTCGTCGATGTCCAGGGCGTTGGCGGCGAACCCGTTGGCCAGGGCGGCGCCGATGAGGGAGGTCCGCGAGCCGTCCACCAAGATCGTGGCGCCGTCGCCGCCGAATTGCTCCCGGGCCACCTGGGTCATCAGTTTGGATACCGGGACGGCCGTCCCGCCGATCAGCGCGCCAAGGGCGTCCAGCAGGCATCGTTTGGATTGATGCTGGACCTCGGTTGGAAGGGCTTCCCATGTGCTCTCCTGGATGAACCGGAGGACGGCGTCTGTGGGTGTTTTCATGATGTTTTTTGCTCTTTGATCAGACGATGGTTGTCATTTGCGTTGTCTTTTTTTGTCGCAGACCTGCGCAACGCGGGGTTTAAGTTTAATGCGACCCGTCGATTTGCAGTGCTATTTTTAACGCCTTTTCAATAAGTTCCAGTTTTTGGAGAGATAATTTTCCGATAAAATTCGTCAGCATGTATTTCGGCAGGCTGACCAGTTCATCGCAATGAATGGCGCTATCATGTTTTAGTCCTTCATCGACGCCGACAGGAACTTGGGTGGAAAGACCTTCATAGGACGTATAGGCAGGGGCGCAAATGACGGTGGAGAATTTGGATTCGATCAGGATTTGACGGCTGACAACGACGAAGCATCTGGATTTTTTCGGATCTCGCGATGAGGGGCGTTTAACTCTGTAAACGTCGCCGCGTCTCATGGAGGAACCTGATAGCCGAGCACATCCTCTGCTTCATCATTGAGATCGTCTGATCGGGTATTGATGATCTCCAGATCCCGCTGTTCAGCTTCTTTTCTCTTTCGCTGATCGATAAAAGCACGGGCTGCATTCTCCAGAAACTCCGAGCGACTCCTGTAGGTTCCCATATACAAATCAATGGCCTTTAGCGTGTCATCGGATAATGTGATGGATGTCTTGATTTTCATACCACCAATGTACCTATAAACATACTACCCGTCAATTTCTTTTTGGGCTATCAAAGCTTTACGAACGCTTTCAGCCATGGCCCTTCGCTCTTGGACTTGCCCACCAGTTGCGGCACGTATCTGTTCAGAAGATAGATCAACGGAATGCAGAGCGCCAGGCTGACCGCGGTCATAAAGAGGCCGGAAAGAAAAATTAGGAAGGGCTGGCCCGAAAAGTGGGTGAACACCCATTTGCCGGCCGCGGGGTTGATGTAGTGGTAAAAAATGCCGTTCAGGCACATGAGAATCAGCGTGTTCTGCCCCATCCAGACGACCGTTTTCGGCGCGGGGGTGAGCTTGCCCAGGAGGAAGACGAACAGCGATCCGACGATGGCCGTGAGCGGGAACCAGAACATGTGTCCGTGGGAGGAGGTCAGGATGACGACGGAATTGTAGTAATTGAAATTGAACGGTCCCTGGTTCAAATTGAAGGTGAACAGCACGACGAGGAAGGCGATCGCGGTGGCGGGCGCCAGGGTTTTGATCGGCGTCTTGCCGACCAGGAAGTTCTTTCCGCGAAGGTAGACGCCCGACAAATAGAAGGCGTACATGGTGACCGCCTCATGGACGAATAGGAAATTGTACATCCGTTGTTTGGCCAGATTCAAAAAGTCGCCGTACAGGTTCAGGAGATAGCCGACGATGTAGAAGACGAGGATGGCGACCAGAATTTTCAGGTCCGTCCGGGGCGCGTCGCCATCGGATTTCAAGAACCGGAAGGCGACATAATGGACCATTTCCACGGAAAAGAGCATCAACAGGAACCATGAGGGCACGCAGAACAGCGGCACGCCCAGCCCGGTCATCACGAGGCCGCTGATGTATCCTTCCACGCTGGGGAGTTTCAGGTGAAAAAAGTCGCCGGGGAACACGGCGGCCAGTCCCATAAAGACGAGGGTGAAAAAGATGAACGGGACCAGTCGGGAAAAGAATCGGTGTTTGAAATACGTCCAGGCGCTGAGCGAGAGGTCGCTCTCCTTGGCGATAAAACCGGAGAGGACAAAAAAGAGCACCATGTGGAAGGAATAGACGAACTTGTACAACACGGCGGCGGTGGGATCATTCAACATCATGATCCGCTCGATGAAATGGCCGAAAAAGACCATGGCCATGGCGTAGAACCGGGCGATGTCGATGTATTGGATTCGGTTGCTTCCGCTGTTTGATGGGGATGACGTCATGGTTTGTTCTCCACGACTTATTTGGAGTTTACGGGCTATCTTACTGTTGCTGGCGCCGCAAGCGGCGAGCAGGATAATTTTAGCACGCATTACCATTTGTTGAGGGCTTTGGCGCCTGGCTGCGATTTGTTCAAGGACTTCTCTTTCCGCTTCAGAAAGAGCGACCGGTTGAGCTTCGGGATAATTCGGATTCAACATTCGCCTTTAATATCATTGTCTGTCTTAAAATAGTCGTATTTTTATAAAAAAACGTAATTTTATGTCAAGCCCGAAGTGTTTGCAGATAGATCTTATAAGCTGTTTGAGGACTTGGCGATATCCTTCAATCTCTATCCAATGTTTAGTGGCGTGAATCGTAAGAAGGGAGGTCTCGTCCGGCAACCCCGCTATCCATATGCTTCGGACCGGAGGCTTTGCGTCCCCCGTGTCAAGAAAAAAATAACAAATTATCGACATCGGCGATGCGGATGAGAGAACAGACAGGCTGCGCGGGGGGCGGCTTGTGGAGGCGGTCTCTTTATTGATCTTCGGAAATCGGGTATGCTAAAGATGTTGGGCGAATTGACGCGCCCATGATCCTCCCGTTCCACAGGCGGCCGGAATCTCCCGCGCCGGGGCCGGCCGCCGGAAAACAGGATTGCCGATGAAACACACAAAAATCGCCGCGGACAACGGGGCCTTCCCCGTCTTCTGGGCCACGGTCTGCCTGGTGACCGCTGTGACGCTGCTGGGCATCCAGGGACTGGAAGTCTGGAAGCTCCGGCAACGGGTGGACGCCTTCCACCGCACCGATATCGCCATGATGAAGATGGCGGACCGGGTCCTTTATCTGGACGAGGTCCTGACCATGTCGGCACAAATGGCCGCCGCCACGGGCGATCCCCGTTGGATGGACCGCTATCGGGACCACGAGCCCCTGCTGGCGGCGCTTTTCGACGACATGTCCCGGCGATCCGAGGGCCGGGCGTTCGGGGACTTCGTACGGGAGACCTCGGACGCCAACGAAGCGCTGGTCGGTCTTGAGTTGGAGGCGTTCGGGTGGATCCGGGACGGCCGGCCGTCCCCTGGCGCGCTGGCCCTGTTGACCGGATCCGACTACCGGGCGGAAAAACGGCGCTACCGGGCGGGCGTCGATCGTCTGACCACCGCGCTCGCCCAACGGATGGACGCCACATTCATGGGCATCCGGAAGGTCTCCGGGGTCATGCTCGCCGTTTCGGTGGTGTCCGTCCCGCTTCTGGCCGTCCTCTTTCTCTACCTCATCCGCACCTTCCGGGGCTACGCCGAGGTCCGGGCGGCCGTGCAGCAGCGGCTGGAACGGGACCGGGACGAGCTGGAAGACCGGGTCAGGGAGGCCACCGCGCACCTTCAGCGGACCAACCGGGATCTCAAGGCGGAAATCCGGGAGCGGACGGCCACCGAGGCGGCGCTGCGTCAGAGCGAGGCCCGGTACCGGGCCCTCTATGAACGGACTCCGGCCATGCTCCATTCCATTGATCAGGCGGGGCGGATCATCATGGTGAGCGATTACTGGCTGGAGCGGCTGGGATACGGGCGGGACGAGGTCCTGGGACAAAAATCCGTCGTCTTTCTCACCGAATCCTCCCG
>CAZZBE010000360.1:0-4440 GCA_964652715.1 uncultured Desulfobacteraceae bacterium | reverse complement strand
CGCCGGGAAAATAAAAAAAATCAGCGGGAACAAAAGCTTGATGGAGACCTTCGCCGCCTGTTCCTCGGCCTTTGAAAACCGCCGCGACCGGAAAGTGTCGGAATAGACCCGCAGGGCCCGGCTGGAACTGGTGCCGAACCGCTCCGACTGGATCAACATGGTCGTCAGGTGGGTCATGTCCTCCAGGCCCACGCGAAACGCGAGATTTTTCAAAGCGTTTTCCCGGGATTTTCCCGCCCTGAGTTCGAGGTTCATCAGCCACAGTTCCTGGCTCAACGGCGGGCAGGTCATGTGAATCTCCCGGGAGACCCGGGTCATGGCGGCGTCCAGGCCCATGCCGGCTTCCACGCAGACCACCATGAGATCCAGGGCGTCGGGCAAACCGGCGAAGATATGGTTTTTCCGTTTGGCTGTCTTTACATCCATCCAGATTTCAGGAATATACAGCCCGATGACCGCCGCCGTAACGCCCACGAGCACCGTCAACTGAAGGGGCCATGTCCGGATCACCGTGACCCGGGCGAACAGGAACAGGAAGAGGCACACCGCTACAAAAAACAACTT
Source organism: uncultured Desulfobacteraceae bacterium (assembly GCA_964652715.1). Lineage (GTDB taxonomy): Bacteria > Desulfobacterota > Desulfobacteria > Desulfobacterales > JAABSP01 > JAABTD01. The sequence continues at coordinate 3,876 of CAZZBE010000360.1, read as the reverse complement.
GGCGCCGATGAAGATGGTGGCCGCGTTGGGATGCCGAACCCCGGCATTCAAGAATTTGATGCGGGAGGCTCGGTAATCCGTTTTCTTTTCCGGCGCCAGTCGTTTGCCGATCGCCCCCAGAAGGTCCAGAAAATACCTGGCGGGATGATTTTGTTTCTCTTCGATCCGGACCGGGGACTCGAACTCCCGGTAAGCCGGGGTCGGGCTGTCCCCCGCCTCCCGGATCTTTTCGATCATGGCGTCTTTCCGCGCCAGCATTTGGAGATAATGGGCGACGCCGATGACCAGCAGGAACAGGGAGCAGAATGTCAAAATCGATGCCAGAACCGGCATGTCGTTAACGGCTTCGATCATGTTCAGAAAGCGCGGGTTAAACCCGGATGTTGATGATGCGCTTCATGACGAAAACGCCGATGACCAGCATCACGCTGGCGCCCCCCAGCATCAGCCGTCCGACCTCTCGCGTGAACAGGAGGTTGATGTAGTCGGGGCTGGAAAACCGCAGGTAGATCAGGATGAAGATCGGGATCAGGATGAGGGTGACCGCCGAGAGTTTCCCCTCCGCCGTCAGGGCCTTGACCCGGTCCTGGAACTTGAACCGTTCCCGAATCAGGCTGGAGATGCTTTCGACGATCTCCGCCAGGTTGCCGCCGATTTCCTGGTGAAGGATCACCGCCACCACGAAGAAATTGAGATCCGGGCAATCGATCCGGTGGGCCAGATGCCGCAGGGCGTCGGCCGTGCCGACGCCGAAATTGATCTCTTCCAGGGTCTCTTTGAATTCCGGCCCCAGGGGATCTTCAAATTCCTCGGCGGCCATTCGCATGCCGCTGGAGAAGGCGTGGCCGGCCCGCAAGGCCCGTCCGATAAGATCCAGGCTTTCGGGAAACTGCTTCCTGAATTTATTTAACCGCGCCTCCCGTTTGAATTGAAGGATGAAAAAGGGCGCGGCGCCGCTGAACAGGGCGATCAGGGCCGCGAAAAGTCTGTCCTGGAGAAAATAATAACCGACGACGAACCCGGTCACCCCGGCCACGGCCGTGAGCAGCAGGAACACGCCCAGGGGATAGGGGACCTTTGCCTGCCGGACGATGTCGTCGAGTTTGAAGATGCCGGGGATGCGGGTCAGGAAGGCATTGAAAAACGGAACGTCGCTCAGCACCCGCCGCTTTCTCCGGATGTCGTCGATATCCCGATACGGCTCGCCGTATCCATAGGCGTCGATGCGCTTTAAAAGCTGGGTGCGCCTGGGGTCCCGAAGGGCGATGAGCGCGTAGAACAGCAACCCGAAGATCAGCAGCAACAGGATAAAAATGACGGTGGAAAACAGCAGCGGGTTAATGTCCATGGGGTCGATCAGATCTCGATGGATTTGCTTGGGTCGAACATATCAGGGGGCGCGGGCAGGCCGGCGGCTTGAAATTTATCGATAAACCGCGGCCGGACGCCCTCGAATTGAAAGCGGCCCCTGACCTGGCCGGTTTCGTCGATGGTCCGCTGGCGAAACGAAAAAATCTTCTGGAGGGTGATGTCGCCGCCATCCATTCCCGACACCTCCTCCATGCTCACCACTTTCCGGGTTCCGTCCGAGAACCGGTTGATCTGAATGACGACATCGATGGCCGAGGCGATGAACCGGCGCATGAATAAAGCCGGAATATCCAGTTCGCCCATGGCGATCATGCTCTCCAGCCGCATCAGGGCGTCCCGGGGGGTATTGGCGTGGATGGTGGTGATGGATCCCTCGTGGCCGGTGTTCATGGCCTGGAGCATGTCGAAGGCCTCCCCCCCGCGGACCTCGCCGAGGATGATGCGGTCCGGACGCATCCGCAGGGAGTTTCGGACCAGGTCCCGCTGGGTGATCTCGCCCTTGCCCTCCACGTTGGGGGGCCGGGTTTCCAGCCGGACCACGTGGTTCTGCTGAAGCTGCAATTCCGCGGAATCCTCGATGGTTACGATCCGTTCGCCGTTGGATATAAACCGGGAAAGCACATTCAGCGTGGTCGTTTTTCCGCTGCCGGTGCCGCCGGAAATGAGGATGTTGAGTCGGGCCCGGATGCATCCCGTGAGGAGGTCCGCGATCTCGGGCGTGACGGTCTTCAGTTTCAGCAGGTCGGACATCTCCAGGGGATCGACGGAGAACCGCCGGATGGAGAGAATGGGCCCGTCAATGGACAACGGGGGGATGATGGCGTTGACCCGGGACCCGTCCTGAAGCCGGGCGTCCACCATGGGCGAGGATTCGTCGATGCGGCGCCCCACGCTGGAGACGATTTTATCGATAATCCGCTTTAAATGGGTGTTGTCCTTGAATCGAGCGTCCACGAATTCCAGTTTGCCGTATCGTTCCACATAGATCTGGTTGTAGGTGTTGACCAGGATATCGGAAACGGACGGATCCTGTAAGAATGGCTCCAGGGGCCCCAGGCCCAGGACCTCGTCCTGGATCTCCTGGAAGAGCCGCTCCCGTTCCGACAGGTTGAGCGGAACGGCGCGGGTTTCTTCCCGTATGATGTCTTCCAGAACGCTCCGCAACTGGTGCCGGAGGGCGTCCCGCTCCATGGTCTCGATGAGGGTAAGGTCGAGGCTGTCCAGCAGTCGGTCGTGTATTTTGGTCTTTAGCTCAAAATACTCCTCGGGGATCTGCCGCCCTCCGAGGCCCCTGTTCTGATTTATCGGTTGCAGCAATCACGCCTCCTTGCGATCCCGTGGAGATCGTCGGCGGTCATTTCCTTGAAAACGGCCACCATCGCCTCTTCTGCTTCTTTTTGGCTTCCTCTTCGCCGAACGCCAACGTCTGGGCCATGGCGCTTAGGCTTTTGGTGATGGGCGAGTCCGCCGATACCTTGTGCAAGGGCACCCCCTGGTTGATGGCGGACATGGAGGTCCGGTAATCGTTGGGCACGGTCCAGAAGATCGGCTCCGAAATGCTTTCCTCGGCGTCCTTCAAAGAGATGTCCGAATTTTTGAGGTACCGGTTGATGACCACCTTGAAACGGTTCCTGGCCAGGTACCCGATGTCCGTAAACGACCGGAAGAGCTTGTTTGTATTGGCCAGACAGGGCAGGCTGAGAACGGACACCAGTAGGATGTCGTCCGACATCTCCACCGATTTCAAGGAGAGTTCGTTGAAGGATTGGCCGCTGTCGATCACCACGTAATCGAACATGCCCTTCACGAACAGCAACAGCCGCTCCAGGATTTCCGGCGTCGGCAGTTTGTACCCGTTCATCTGACCGGGGGCGGGAAGGATGTGGATGCCGTGGGCCGGCGGCGTCAAAATATTCATGAGGTAGGTGGCGTCCAACCGCTCAATGTTGTTGGTGATGGTCCCCCAATCGTGGCTGGGTTTGAACGACAGAAAGAGCGGCACCTCTCCGTAGATCAGATTCAGGTCCACCAGGACCACCGACGGGGTTTCGCTCTGCCGGTTCAGGCTGGCCGCCAGGTTGACGGCGACGCTGGTGGTGCCGACCCCGCCCTTGCTGCCCATGACGTTGATGATGTGGCCGGCCGCGCTGGGTTCTTTTCCTTTGATGTCTTTGAGACGGTTTTTAAGTTTTTGAAGGGCGTCTCTGATTTCGTCTTCTTTGAGCGGTTGAGAGAAAAATTCCTTGATGCCGGCCCGCATGGCTTTGATGAGGACGGCCTGATCGGCGCTTCCGGACGTCAGAAACACTTCGCCGACGGCGTCGTCCGCCATGCGGGACTGGATGACCTCGAAGTCGGCGTCGATATCGTCGCCCAGTTCGTAGATCAACAGGTCCGGTCGATAGGCGTCGCTGCCGGGCTGAAGCAATATCCCTTCGGTGGAGCGCAGAATACCGTCTAATGCATCGCCAATCTCCGCTGTTTTAGCGTCTATGGTTACGCGGA
>CAZZBE010000359.1:0-4450 GCA_964652715.1 uncultured Desulfobacteraceae bacterium | reverse complement strand
TTCAAAAAGCCGATTTCGGCGTCGATGTCGAAGGATTCGCTGCCGGAGATGTCCTCCAGCATGCTTTTCAGGGCGTCCACCCCCGACAGGAGGGCGTCGATGAACGGGGTGGTCAGGGGGATCTTGCCGTCCCGAAGCAGGGAAAGGGAGTTTTCCATGACGTGGCTGAGGCGGCCGATGTTCTGGAAGCCGAAAAACCCCGACGCCCCCTTGATGCTGTGAACGCCCCGGAAGATCCGGTTGACCGTGTCCGGGTCGACATTTTCTCCGCTCTTTTCCAGGGCCAGCAGATCCGGCTCGATGACCTGGAGGTGCTGCTGGGATTCCTCGACAAAGGCGGGCAGGAGTTCGTCGAAATCCGTCACGGGGCCGCCTCCTGATGGATGGTGAAGATGGCGGGCAGACGGAAAAAGCCGGCCACCTTCATGAACTTCTCGTTGGCGCCCACGATTTCGATGGTCTTGGACGCGCCCGCGGCCTCCCGGTAGAGCCCTACGATGAGGTTGACGCCCAGGGAGTCGACGGTCTCCACCCCGTGGACGTCCAGCACCACCCGGGCCGCGTCCGGATGGGCCGCCATCTTTTCCGCGAAGAAATCGCGGAGGGATTCGATGCGGCTGGCCACCAGGTCGGTTTCGGGGATCAGGAACAGGGTATCGTCTTCCACTCGGGTTTTCATTCGGTTTTTCTCCAGAATAAGCGTTACACAGGGGGATTTTCGAAAATGAGCGACACCGTTCCTCCGACGACGGCGACCTCATCCGCAATAGACTGCATGGCCGCCACGCCGCGGCCCCGGGATTGGAGCACGTCCACGGCGTCGATGGTTCGGGGCGGCTCGGGCAGCTCGAAGCCGGGGCCTTCGTCGGACACGTCGATGCGCAGCCGGTCCGGCGTCCGGTGGATGGACACATCCACGAAAGCCCCCGGCGCCTGCCGGTTCCCGTGCTGGACCGCGTTGATCAGGGCCTCCCGAAGGGCCAGCATCACCCATTCAGGATCCTTGTCGGACGGCAGCGCATGAAGGGTGAGGATCGTCCCGGCCCACCGGCAGGCCTCGTCCACCCCCTCGTACCCCGATTGAAAGGCCCGGTGGTCGCCCATGTCCGGGGGCCGGACCGGCGCCCGGAGGGTGACCAGGAGGATGTCGTCGGTCTGGATCTCCCGGTTCAGCGCGTAATCGATGATCTCCCGACCCAGGCCGCGGATCGATTCCCGGTCCAGCCGGATCCCGCCGGAGGTCAGGGCCGCCCGGATCGTCTCTTCCGGCAACCCGTCGGTGAACAGGAAAAGATAGGTCCCGGGTTCGAACCGGAATCCGTCCTCATGGAAAAGGTCGTCCTGGGGGAGCAGCCCCAGGCACATGCCGCCGCCGGTCAGTTCCCGGATATCGACGCCCCCTCCCGCGGACGGCCGCGCCAGAAGCCCGCCGGGGTTGCCGGCCGTGCCGATTTCCACCCGTTGCCGGTTCCGGTCCCACAGCAGCGCGGAAGCGCACAGGTGGTATTCCCGGTAATCCGATGCGTTCAGCTCGTGGTTGATGGTCCTGAGCAGGTCATGGGGCTTCTGGGCCTGGTTCCAGTTGGCGGTGAGCACCCCCAGGTAAAAGGCGCTCAGGTAGGAACTCATGACGCTGTGGCCCGACACGTCCCCCAGAAAGACGCCGCACCGGTTGGAGAGGTTGAACCGCCGGCAGTAGGCCAGGTCGCCGCCGGCGTCGGTGAGGGGCGAGTAGGCGATGTCGATGGTGTCGCAGGCGGTTCCGCAGCCGTAGCGGATCAGGTTGGCCTGGGCCTTCCGCACCTGGTGGGCCGTGGCGGCGGTCTGGACCCGGGAGCCTTTCTGCCCGGCCCGGGCCGCGGCCGATTCGAGGGCCGGCAGGATCGACGTTTCGAAATCGGCGTCGGCCATGACGCCGTCGGCCCCCAGCTGAAGGGCCAGCTGAAACGTATCCTTATCGTATTCCGGCGCGTAAATAAAGACCAGAAGCTCGGGCCGGTTCCGTTTGACCCGGGCCAGGATTCCCAGCCCGTCGATGCCCGGCGCGAAGAGGTTGCTGATGATGATTTCAAACCGGCGCCGCCGGTTTTCCAGGGCCTCCAGGGCCTTGTCCCCGCTCGGAACCCGAATCACCTCCAGGCGATGGGCCGTCAGAAACCGGACCCGCCGGTCGGCCAGGGCCGGGTCCTCTTCCACCAGGAGGGCCGAGAACCCGGAGAACCGCTCCGGATCGGCCTGGGCCGGGCCCGCCGCCGGCGCGTCGTCCGCTCCGGCCCGGTCGTATCGGTTGACCAGGGCCTCCACCGCTTTGAGGTCGATGGGTTTGGGCAGAAAATCGTCGCCCCCGGCCTCCAGGCACAGCCGGCGGTCCTGCTTGTCGTCCATGGAGGAGGCGATGATGATGGGGGTCCGGACCCCCATGCGCCGGATGCGGCGGATGGTCTCGTATCCGTCCATCCCCGGCATGAGCAGGTCCATGAAGATGAGCCGGAAGGGCCGGGCGCCGATGGCGTCAAGGGCCTCTTTGCCGTTTTTGGCTTCGACGACCCCATACCCCTGGCGGGTCAGGGCCGTTTTCAGCAGTTCGCGGCTGAAGGGATTGTCTTCCACCACCAGAATGGGCGGATTGTCGCGAGGGTCATGGGTCATGGGTGCGTTCCATCGGTTATGGGCCATACAAGACGTTAATTTATAGCAGTTTTTGAGATTGCCAGCAACAGGGATCTCATGTAATAGGAGAGGCGGAATCGACAGCGGAACGACCCCAAGCGAAAAAGGAGCGGTACATGGAATTCAGGGATTATCGGAACATTCACGAAATGCTCGCGGAGACCGTCGCGCGGTCCCCCGGGGGACCTGCCTATGGGTGGTTTGCCGGAGACGGAAAAAAAGAATCCGTCACCTGGTCGGATTTCGACGGTCAGGTCGCCCAGGTGTCCAAAAGCCTCATGGCGCTGGGGGTCGAAAAAGACGACAAGGTCACGATCCTCAGCTATACCAGCTACCGGTGGGTGCTCTCCGATTTCGGCGTCAACCGGATCGGGGCCTGCACCGTCGGCATCTACCAGTCCACCCTGGCCGGGGACTGCCGGTACATCATCGACCACAGCGACAGCGTCCTGGCCTTTGCCGAGGACGCCGCGCGGGTGGAGAAACTGATGTCGATCCGGGCGGAGATCCCCCGGGTTCGGCGGGTGATCCTTTTCAAGGGAACGCCGCCGGAAGACGACTGGGTCCTCTCTTTCGAGGATTTTCTGAAACTGGGCGACGGGGCCTCCGACGCCGATCTGGCGGCCCGGACCGCGGCGGTGGGCCCCCATGATCCCGCCGGGATCATCTACACCTCCGGCACCACGGGCCGGCCCAAGGGGGTGATCCTGACCCACGACAACATCACGTTCACGGCCCAGTCCTGCCGGGGCTGCGGCGGTTTCCGGGACGGCGACGCGACCTTTCTTTTCCTTCCCCTGGCCCATGTTTTCGCCCGGACCGCGGTCTACACCGCCGCGCTGATCGGCAATACCACGGTCTTCAATCGCAGTATGGACACCCTCATCGACGATTTCAAGGCGGCCCGACCCCACTGGTTCATCAGCGTGCCCCGGATCTTCGAGAAAATTCACGGCAAGGTCCTGGCCGGGGCCGAGGCCAAGGGGGGGATGGCCCTCAGGATCTTCCGGTGGGCCGGCCGGGTGGGCCGCCGGGTCAGCGATTTAAAACTGGCGGGCCAACCCGTTCCGGCTCCCCTCAAATTCCAGTACGGACTGGCCGACCGGCTCGTGTTCCGCAAGCTCCGGGCCGCCCTGGGGGGACGGGTGCGGTGGTGCATCAGCGGGGCCGCGCCCATCAACCCGGACATCGCGCGGTTTTTTCACGCCGCCGGCATCCTGGTCCTGGAGGGGCTCGGCATGACCGAAAACACGTCCTTTTCCAACCTCAACCGACCGGACAACTACCGGTTCGGATGGGTCGGACCCCCGGGTCCCGGCATCGAGCAGCGGATCGCCGGGGACGGCGAGATCCAGTTCCGGGGCCGCAACGTCATGCCCGGCTATTACAAAATGCCGGAGGAGACGGCGGCGACCTTCACCGATGACGGATGGCTCGGGACCGGCGACCTGGGGGAGATCGACGAAGAGAACTTCCTCCGGATCACCGGCCGGAAAAAGGAGCTGATCATCACGGCGGGGGGCAAAAACATCGCCCCGGCCGCCATTGAGGGAGTAATGGCCACGTCCAAATACCTCCACCAGGTCTTCGTCGTGGGGGACGGGCGGAAGTTTCTCGGCGCGGTGGTCACCCTCGACCCGGAAACGGTCGCCGATTACGCCCGTTCCGAGGGGATCGCCTTCAACGCGGTGGACGACCTCATCGGCCACCCGAAGATCCAGGCCCTCGTGGAATCGGAAGTGGCGGAAAAGAACAAGGCGTTCGCCTCCTTCGAGACCAT
>CAZZBE010000358.1:0-4458 GCA_964652715.1 uncultured Desulfobacteraceae bacterium | reverse complement strand
GCGTCGCCGCAGGAAAGGAGGATTTGTTCCGACAGGTCGTCGGCGCCCATGGGCGGCTGGTCGGCCCTGAGGGCCTGGGATTCCAGGGCCGCGATGGACGCAAAGGCCCAGCAGGACCCGCACAGCCCCTGGTATCGGACCGGGGTCACGTAATTGACGCCGTCCCGGTCCCGCCAGTCGAAGGCGGCCGGCAATTCCGATGGGTCGGGCAGCCCCGGCGGCGGTTCGATTCGGGGCGACGGACCGGCGCCCAGCCCGTCGGTGAGGGCCCCCAGCAGGATTTGCCGGTCGGTCGCCGGCAGGTCCGATATGGGGGTGTCCGCGGCCGACCACCGGGCCGACCGGTCGGCGATGGCGTTTCGGATCTCCTCCAGTTCCGACAGGGGCGCCGCGCCGGCGACGGTGACGCTGATCCGCTCGGAGTACTCGTCGCTGTCGTGGATGGTGAAGGCGGTGGACCCGGGGGAGACCCCGGTCACCCGGACGGTGCGGCCACCCAGGGTCACCCGGGCGACGGCGCTGTTTTCGTCCCCGCTCAGGGTATAGGGGGATCGTCCGCCGTTGACCGTGATCGTCCCGGTCTCGCCGACCGCCACCGTGATGGCGGTGGAGGAGATGCGCAGATCCGGTCGATCCGACTCGCCGCAGCCCGTTCCCCACGGCAGGAGTCCCGTCAGCAGCAGCGTCAGTCCCAAAAGCCAAATCCGAAGATTGGCCCGCCGCGTTCCGTCATCGGCGCCGTCTTTTTTCATCGAACCTTTCCTCTCGTTGTTCCAGTGCGTTGCAAAGCCTGTTCCGTGCCCATTCCGCGATCATAAGGAAAGCGACCTCACGCTAACAAAAACCCGCTCAAAATTCAAACGGAAAAGGGTCCGGGACCGGTCGGGGCATGGAAGCGGCGGAGGGAGGAGATGATGGGGCCCCATAAGGTAGGAGGGGCCCCATCACGCAGCGCGGTAGGTGGGATTTGGGGGCGGGAGGGTCTGACCGTCGATCAGATGGCGGAGGCATTTGCCGTGCCGGCGGTCATGAGGTAAGAGATTCGGCCGCCGCCCGTTTCGGGGTGCAGCTTTTTTTCCGATACATCGACCCAGTGCATGAGCCGCTGGACCTTGGCCGTGGTTCGGGGGCCCTCCCAGAGGCGCCCGAAGCCGGTCCGGTCCTCCCTGACCTGGTGCAGGGACGGCAGGTCGTGGTTCTGACCGATGCGGCCCACCCCCCGGATGACCACGGTGAGGTGCTGGAGCAGGGTCTCGCCGTGGCCGCGGCTGTCGGGCATCCGGTAGATGGCGGCGTCGGCGCTGCCGTAGGTCTTTAGGGCGCTCCGGAGGACGGCCCGGGCCGTGGTTCCGCCCACAAGGGAAAGGAAAATGTAGATCTCCCGCTCCAGGGAGAGGAGAAACCGGACCGGCAGGGTCTTTTCCCCCGCCATGCCCAGGTTCAGCTGACTGTGAATCGTTCGGATTTTTCCGAGAAATGTGGATTGCTTCCCGTCGGTCCAGCGGGCCATGGCCGCCGCCACCTTCCGGTCGAGGCCGTTCTGGACCGCCAGCACCTCTTCGGGGGTCAGTTCGATGTCGATGTCTATCTCTTTATTATAAGTCCGGACCAGGATGTTGGAGAGCATGAAGGCGTTCCGGTCGGAAAAATCGATGCGGTCGGGGTCCCGGAGGACGTCCTTCAGGAGCATCTCGATGGCGAAAGCCGGCTCCTTCATCTTGGAGATCAGGAGCTGGAGGGAATTGAGAAACGCCACCCGGTCGGATCGATGGGGCGTCTCCTTCAGGTAATGCCACAGAAACCCGAAGACCTTTTTCTCGTGGGTGGCGAAGGCCGGGATGAACCGTTCGAACACGCTCCGGAGAAAATGGCCTTTGTTGTCGAAACACTGTTTCAGGAGGCCCACGAGATCCCTGGCCGCTTCCGCGGTGATCCTGAACTCCTGGGCCACGGCGCGGTAGTCCCGTTCGTCGAAGGTCATGGGCTGACGGACGAGGTTTTTCATCTTTTGCTGGGTCCGGAGCCGCCCCTTGTGGCCGGCCAGCAGCCGGCTGAGTTTGCCGTTGACCGGTTTCACCGTCGATTTTTTGCCGTCGGCCGACCGCAATTCGATCCCCTCGCGGCTGACGGCCAGGTTGTCGAACACGTCGTCCTTGACCTGTTCGAACCGGTCCCGGATGTTGCGCAACACCTCTTTTTCGATCCGGGCCGACGATTTGCCATTCCCGGCCGCCGTGAGCAGTTCGCTGGCGTGGTGGAGCCGCTGGACCAGCTTGGGGGCGTTGACCTGGTCGTAATCCTCCCCGTACACCGCCTGGAGGGACCGGGCCGCCTGATGGGGGGCCGCGTCGAAGTGGCGGTCGGCCAGCCGGGCCACCTGGGCCTTTTGGGCCGCATCCGCCGGGGACTGGGTCTGACGCCGGCCTTCCATGGCCAGCCATTTGATGTTGTTGACTTCGATGGGCGGCTTGACCAGTTTGCCCTTGAGTTGGCGGAGCCCGAAGATGGCGTCGTAGACTCCGAAAAAAGGGTTGGCGGGGGTTCGTTTCATCCAGCCGTCCACCCGACGGACCAGGGCTTCCATGCTCTCCGCGCTCATGTCGTTCAACCCGGCCAGGAGGGTGAGGTTGAAGTCGGGACGGCCCGATTCGTCGGGGATCGCCGGCAACTTCTTTTTCCGCCCCTTCAGCTCGAACTGGATGTCGGTCCCGCGCTTCCGGGCGTCGCCGTACCGGGAGATGATCTGAAGACAGGCGCGGAGCCGCTGGCAGAAGGCGCCCGACGGTTGCTGAGGGCCGGGGGGCACGGCGACGTTCAGGGTGCTGATGCCGTGATCGGCCAGCACTTTGAAGGCCTTGGCCAGCCGGCCGGAAAGGTGGGACATCTGGACGCCCATCCGGTTGGAGAGGGCCGCGCCCTGGGCGGCGTCGATTTCCAGGTCGTCGAGCCGGATCACGTAATCGTTTTCCGGCGGCACGCTGGTTCCGGTGGGAAACCCCCGGAACCGGACGAGGATGCGTCCGTCCCGGTGGGGCAGACGGGCCAGTTTGTTGAGGGCGTCGGTCAGTTCCGTCATCTCGTCCCGACCGGTTTTCATGCCCTGGAGAAAATGGGCGGCCGTGAAAAAAGCGGCGATCTGGTGGGTCAGCTGGATGGCGTAGAGCCGGGCCTGATCCAGGGCCGCCTCGGCTTTGTCAAGTTCCGAATCGCCGTTGGAACCGCCGTAGGAGCGGACCGGGACCCGGTCGCTGAGTCCCCCCAGTTCGCTGAAAAGCCTTTCGGCGTCTTCGTCCAGTATGGTATGGTTGCTGCTCATCGCGTTGTCGCCTCCCGCGCCGGTTCTGAATTCCGCTGCTTCACCGAAGAAAAGACTGAATGTAATGTATTGTTTATCCTACAGAATCACAATGGTCCGAATACGCATTCGGGTGGTAGAATTATCCTACTTTTCTCTGTGCCTTTCCGGTACGGAGGACCGGTCCGGCCGGGACTGTCCGGGGGCGGTTTGGGGCGGGATGGGCAAGGGTCGGCGATGACCGGTTTTCTCCGCCGGCAGTGGTTCCTGTCGGCGCTGATCCTGGTGGTGGCGGTCACGGTGATCGACGCCACGGAGACGGTCCCCGACGCCGGCATGTGGCTCCGGGACCACGGCGCGCCGTCGGCGGTCATTTTCGCCATTTTTCTCATGTCGGGGGGCATGCTTGACGCCCGCCAGCTGGCGGCGGGATTGCGGGAGGTGAAGGGGACGGCGGCGGCGCTGGGGGTGATTTTCGGCCTCGGTCCGGCCGTGGGCGCGCTTTTCGGGCTGACGCCCCTGCCCGACGGGATCAAGATCGGGATCTTCCTGGTGGCGGCCATGCCCACCACCCTGTCCAGCGGGGTGGTGATGACCGGGGCCGCCGGCGGCAACATGGCCCACGCCCTGGTGATCACGGTGATCGCCAACAGCCTGGCGGTGGTGGTCGTGCCGGTTGTTCTGCCGATGCTGCTCCCCCTGGCCGGGGCCTCGGCGGACATCGCCATCGACCGGTTCGCCATGATGGCGCGGCTGGCGATGCTGGTCTTGCTGCCGTTGATGCTGGGGCTGGTTGCCAAATGGCGGTTCGGGGAGCGGTTGGACCGGTGGGGGAAGACGATGCAGCGGATCTGTCAGGGGTTGATCGTGGTCATGGTCTGGATCGGGGCGGCGGGGTCCCGGCGGGCCCTCCTGGGCGGGGCGGGGGACCTGGGCCTGATCCTGGGGGTGACGGCGGGGTTCCACGCCCTGTTGCTGGCCGGGGCCTGGGCCGCGGCCCGGGTTCTCTCCATGGGGCCGGGCCGGCGGGAGAGCCTGATCTTCATGGGGGCCCAGAAGACCCTGACCCTGACCCTCATCCTCCAGGTGTCGCTGTTTCCCGCCTATGGCCAGGCGTTGGTGGTGATCGTGGTCCATCACATCGTCCATTTGATGATGGACGG
>CAZZBE010000357.1:0-4499 GCA_964652715.1 uncultured Desulfobacteraceae bacterium | reverse complement strand
ACGGCCAAATACCCCGACAGGGCCGCCAGCCCCACGGACAGCGGCAGCAAAATAAAAAACGCCTTGCGGTAAAACAGGTACGCCGAGCGGAGGGTGGCGTCGGTGGGTCCGTCGCCGGCCGCGCCCTTTCCGCCCAGGTCGGTGGCGTTGATGAACCGTTCGATCTCCCGGGCCCGGACCCGCTGACCGTTGGATTTGAGCACATCGATGGCCTTGCGCAGCTGGGCCGCGGCCTGTTTTCGTTCCCGCCGGGCGGACAGCTTGCCCTGGGCGTATCGGTCCTTGATGTCCAGAAAATCGGTGTAGACGGAGTCGATGGCCTGCTGGTCTTTGTCCGACTGAATGGCCTCCACCCGCTTCCGGGCGCCGATTTTTTTCTGGAGCCGTTCGATGACGGCGTCCACGGTTTCCATGTACCCCGCCACCCGGTCCCGCCGTTCCCCGTCGCCCAGGGCGTCGAAGAGATCGCGATACCGCTTGAGTTCATCCTTCTGGGCCATGAAGGTGTCGATGTTGGCGATTTCGGCCATTGTCGACTGGTACATCCTGAAGATCACGCCCGCCTGGTCCATGATGAATCTGGCGGATCGTTTGGACTGATTGTCCATGGCCCGGGCGGTCCGGTTGAGGGCCTGCCTGAGCTTGGACAGGGCGTTTTCCAGACCGCCGTCCCCCTCGAAGACCGCGTAGCGGGATTCGATTTCGTCCAGCCTGGCCCGGTGCTCGGACAGTCCTTTCAGCAGGGCCAACGCCTCGTCTTCGTCACGGGGTTTGGTGAGCCGCCGTTTGGGCAGGGACTCCCGGATCTCCCGGGCCTCCTGGACCAGGCCCATGATCTCCCCGGCCTTTTGCCGGGTCCGGTCGAAGCGTTCGGATTTCAGGTTGACCAGGCTTTTCAGGGCGGTGTTCCGCAGCCCGAAAAGGGAAGCGGCCATGAGGGCGTCGAACCGTCGTTTTTTGGCCGCGTAATGACGGTAATCGGGCGCCGGCATCGCCGCCGGGTCGAGATGGAGCCGGCCGTCCTCCCTGAGCTGGAGGCTCACCTGGAAGAGGCGGGGAAGCTTGTCGAACAGGTTCCCCGCCTGGTGGGCCTGTACGATCTCGCGGTTGACCCGCTCGAGCGCGGTGAATACCTCCCCGGGATGGGGGGGGCGCCGACGGACCGCCAGCCGGTCGTTGATTTCGGCCGTGATGATCCGTTCGAGGGCCTGTTCGGTTTTCTGGTAATCGGCGGCCGTTTTCATGATCACCCCGCGCGACGCCGGCCGGGGGCCGCGGCGCGACTCTCCCGGATGAATTTCTGGAAGGCGCGGCGACGCGCTTCGTGTCGGAAAGACAGTTTTTCCGCCTCCTGGCGGATCTTGCGCGAGTATCCTTTGGCGGACAGCCGGTGGAGCAGGCGCCATCCTTCTTTGAGTTCGGCGTCGGCGTCGGCGATTTTCCGGCCGCGCTGTTCCAGTTCCTCCCACATGGACTGAATGACCCGGCCATAGGGCGACAGGGTCGCCACCCGCAGGGATTCGGCCGAGCCGTCGTTTTCCGAATCGGCCGTCGCCTCCCAGTTCTCCATGCCCTCCACCGCGTATTCCAACTGTCGGATGTCCGCCGACTCCCCCCCGACCCGATAGGCGACGGTGGGCCGGTGGGCGAACCGTTCCAGGAGGATGTCCAGAAGGGTCGCGGACCGTTTCATGGGGTCGGTGTGATCGGCGACGATCCGGCGCACCCTTTCCCCCTGTTTGAGGGTTTCCTGGACGATGCCGATTTCGTCCGTGAGGTGGGCCAGCAGTTCCATTCCATGGCGCTTGAGCCCGTCGAAACACCGCCTGGACGCCTCCCCGATCTCGGGCGGCGCGGCGTTTTTTTCGTTTTCCTCATGGTGAAGATCGACCATCTGTTCCCGGATTTCCGTAACGCTCTTTATTAGAATGGGGATTTCGCCGAAAAGTTCCCAGCAGCACGCCGCGAGCCGGTCCATGACCCTGCCGCCGTCGAGATCCGGGCGGCGCAGGGATTCGTCCGCGGCCGCGGAGAGGTGAACATAGCGCGAAATGCGGCCTGTCAGCCGCCGGGTGTCGAGTTTGCGGATGCGCCGGGATATGTCGTTCAGGAGGGACGGATCCATGGGCGGAAGGGCGCTACTCGGTGAGCTTGAGGAGCTTTTCGATCTCCTTCCGGTTTTCCTGGATCTGCTCCAGGCGGAGGTTGTCGTTTTTCTTGTAGACCTCCTCGGCTTCCTTAAGGGCGTTGTACTCCATCTCCCACTGGGGGCTGGCCGAGATTTGGTCCCCCACCAGGGACGCGTACCGGCCCAATACCCGGTTGCCGTCGTCGATGCTCTCCACGATCATCACCATGGACTGGGTGACCCGGGCCACGCCGGAGCAGATCTGGGAGACGTTGTCCACGGCGATCTTCATGTGGCTGGCGCCCTGGGCGAATTTGTCCACCATGTTGACGTGGATGTCGCCCCGTTCCTTGAAATCGTTGATGAGGGCCCGGTAGCTTTTGAGAGCCGCCTGATATTTGACCCCCATGTCGATGTTGGTCTTGTATTTCAGCTCCATGCCCTGGCTTTCCCGCAGGGCCATTTCCAGGTGATCCCGCTGCTTCTCCACCTCGGCGTACCGGTCGTGGAGGGGGGACATGGATTCATGGAGAGGGACGATCTCTTCGAGTTGGGCTTCCAGATCGCGGCTGTGCGCCACCTGGGATCGGTAGGCCCGGCGGTCGCCGTGGATCTGGTCCGTAAAAGTGTCGCTCACCTCGGTGAGGTTTTTGACGATGCCGTCCACCTCGTAGACCGTGTCCCGCAGCCCTTCGTTGAGTCCCTGAAGACTGCCGAGGTAGTTTTCGATCATGACCCGGAACTCGGTGATCAGGACGTCGTCGGGGTCCCGGGGGATCTCTTTTTTAACGATCTCGTAGTCGGTGTAGTCCTCGTATTCCTGTTTTTTCAGCCCCAGGCGGACCAGCAGTTTTTCGAGCCCCGCCGTCCGGACCTCCCGCTTTTTTTCCACCGGGACTTCTTCCTCGATGATCTTCGTGGTCCGGGCGGCGATGATGTTCTTGATGCCGTCCTCGATGATCTTGATCTCGTCGACGATGTGCTGGAGCTTCTCGGCGTTGAAGGTGCGGGATTGGATCTCGTCGGCTTCGCAATACCGGACGGACGGGGGGCGGTAGCTTCGGGGCGCCAGGGCGTCCGGGGCCGGACCGGCGGTCATCTTTTCGCCGGCGGCGGCGTCCAGAACGTCGTCGATCTTCTTGTCGTCGTCCGCCGGTTCCGACGTTCGGACCCGGGCGGTGTCGCGGTCTGGCATTTTAGATGTTTCCTCCATGATCATCGTAATCTGACCGGATGAATATATACATTGCGGGAATAGGGGTCAACAGGAAACGGCTTTTCAGAAGAAGGGGAAAATCAGGGCGGGAGGCCGACGCGGGCGGCCATCAATTCAATGCATTGCTCCGGACGGATTCGGGCGTCCATAGACCGTTCAGACGTCGTTTTTGCAAGGTCCGGTCGGTGAAAAGCTGGTTGTAGTCGCTTCTGATGGCCGCCAAATGCCGGGATTCTTCTTCGATGTCCCGAAATCTGTTGACGATGTCGTCCACCGGTCCCAACTCGACGCCGATCCAGCGGCGCTTTTTGATTTCCGAGACGACATAGGTCGTGCCCGCGCCGCCGAAAGGATCGAAGACAAGGTCGTTTTCATCCGACGCCATTTCAATGACCCGGTCCATGAGCCGGATCGACAATTCATTGGCGGTTTTCCGTTTTTTGTATTTGGCATGGCGAACCGGCGGAATATCGAACCAGACATCGGTCATGTTGACGCCGCGGGGGTTCATTTTGTTTTTGTATCCGCCGTAATCCCTTAAATCGCCCATGCAGTGGGGGCAGATCTCCATGGGCAGCCGGTCGGGATGGAAGGTCTTCGGCTTTTCGCCTTTGCAAAAATAAATCATCGAGTAATGGGATGGATACAACCTTCCGGGAATCGGAAGGGAAAATTTCAGATCCACCGCGACCCAATGGCGGAACGTCAACCGGTCGTCGAGGTAGGCGGCGAGCGGAATGTTCCACTTGGGAAGGTTCCAGATAAAAAGACCGCCGCCGGGTTTGAGGATGCGCGCGCATTCCGCCGCCCAGGATTCGCACCATCGCAGGTATTGGTCGGCCTTCAGGTCGTCGTTCATTTTGGACGGGTACAATTTGTTCAAATTGAACGGCGGATCGGCGAAAATCAGATCGATGCTGTCATCGTCGATGTGGGGCAGGAGGGCGAGGCAGTCGCCGTGGTAAAGACGACCATATTCCGTTTCCAACGATATCGGCGGTTTGGACGGTTTTTTCGGATCGGTCTTCAAACTGTTTCGGATGATATCCCCGACGGCGCCGGCGTTTTCCTGGATGGCCGCCAGGACTTGACGGTCGATTTTCCCCATCGCAAGCGTCAAAAACAGCGGGGAAATACCGGCGGCCGAACATACAC
>CAZZBE010000356.1:0-4526 GCA_964652715.1 uncultured Desulfobacteraceae bacterium | reverse complement strand
TTCCCGGCGCCGTTTCGCCCCAGCAGGCAGACGATCTCGCCCCGGTCGACTTCAAGCGACACCCCGAACAGGATATGGCTGAGGCCGTAGTAGGTGTGGATGGCGTCCACTTCCAGCAGCATCATCCGCCCCCCAGATACGCGGCCTGGACCCGCTCGTCGGCCCGGACGGTCGCCGGATCTCCCTGGATAATCGTTTGTCCCGCCTGCATTACCATGATCTCATAGGCGATGGAAAACACCATCTCCATATCGTGCTCGCAGAAGAGGATGGTCAGCCCCATCTCCCCGGACAGGCGGCGCATGAGATCCAGTGCCACGGAGGTTTCGTCGGCGGACATGCCGGCGGTGGGTTCATCCAGAATCAGGAGTTCGGGCCGGTTGCCCAGGGCGATGGCCATCTCCAGCACTTTCTGGTCGCCGTGGGCGAGCTGGCCGCAGACCCGTTCGGCCTTGTCCGAAAGCCCTACGCTCTCCAGAATGGCCATCGTCTCCTCCCGGGCCAGGGACCGGGCCGGCGAAAAAAGCCGGAACCCCATCCGTCGCCGCGACAGGACGGCCGTCTGGACGTTCTCGAAAACGGTCATCCGGTGGAAGATGTTGACCACCTGGAAGGACCGGCTGATCCCCCGTCGGCAGACGGCATGGGCCGATAGCCCGGCGATGGATTCGCCCTTGAAGCGGATGGCGCCCCGGTCCGGCGTCAACTGACCGGTGATGAGGTTGAACAGGGTGGTCTTGCCGGCGCCGTTGGGGCCGATTACCGCAACCACCGCCCCTTTCTCCACGGTGAGTCGGACGTCCCGGACCGCCATGAACCCGTCGAAGGACTTTTGAACGTCGGTCAGTTCCAGCATGGGTCAGGGCTCCGTCCGTTCCACAGCCGTCGGCCCTTCCCGCCGTTTGCCGATGTACCCCAGGATGCCCTCGGGCAGAAACAGGATCAACAGCATCATGACGATCCCCAGCACCATGGTCCAGTATTCCGTGTAGATGCCCACCACCGTCCGCAGGGAGAGGATGATGGCCGCCCCAAACATCGGCCCCAGAAAGGTGAACCAGCCGCCCAGAAGGCACATAATGAGAATCTCCAGGGAGAGGGTCCAGAAGAGCAGATCCGGAAAGGCCGAGCCCTCCACCGTGACGAACAAGGCCCCGGCGAACCCGGCGAAAACGGCGGCGATCACCAGCCCCACCAACTGGTGGGCCATGACGTTCACCCCCACGGCGGCGCTCCGCTCCGGATTGTCCCGGATGGCCTGGAAGACCCGGCCGAAGGGCGACCGGACGATGCGGTGCATGATGAACAGGCAGACGCCCACCGTCACGAGGGTGAAATAGTAAATGTTGGTGGTGGAATCGATCCCGTTCACATAACAGCCATGGATGCCGTCGTCCCCGCCGGTGAAGCTGTACCACCGGAAGATGATGGCCCACACCAGGGACCCCAGGGATATCTGGAGCATCCCGAAATAGAGCTTGGACAGCCGGATGCAGATAAGCCCCATGACCAGCCCCACGATCCCGGCGACAACGGGCGCCGCCAGATAGGCGTTCCAGGCCGGCAACCCGGATTTGGTCAGCATGAGCGCGAAGGCGTAGGCCCCCACGCCGTAAAACACCGCGTGGTGAAACTGGTACATCCCCCCGAACCCCAAAACCAGGTTGAGGCTGGTGGCCAAAAGCCCCGTAACGAAGATCAGGGCCAGCAGGTAGAGGTAAAACCGGGACAACATCAGCGGCAGGCAGAGCAGGAGGATGAAGGCCAGGGCGATGTAGAGGGCCGGATGTTTTACCAGGGATGACTTGGTCATAAGTGCCGATCGGGATGGAAATATAGAGTTAGCAAATGGCAATTTTGATGCCGCCCGGCCGCGCGGGGATGAATCCCCACGCTATTATGTGTCGTCCCTACAGGACTGGAATTGCCGACATATGTCCTGTAGGGACATTGGAAAATAGCGTGGGGATTCATCCCCGCGCGGCAAATGGCGAGCGGCGCCTTGGATTCAGCCTCGGATTTCAATCCGAGGCGTCGTGGCCAAGGGGCATCCATCACCGTGTGGCTTCCAGACCTCCGAGGTTTTAAAAACCTCGGAGGTCTGGATTCGCTACCACGTCGATTTCAACAACCCCGTCGGCCGGAACAATAAAACCGTCACCACGGCCACATAGGGAAACACGATGGCGAACTGCGGCCACACCAAAATCCCAATGGCGTCCGTCAGCCCGAAAATCACGGCCCCCAACAGCGCGCCCCATATATTCCCCAGCCCGCCGATGATGACGATGAGAAAGGCTTCGATGATGATGCTGTGGTCCATGCCCTGGGTGATGTTTTGCATGGGCGCCACCAGGGCGCCCCCCAGCCCGGCCAGAAAGCAGCCGATGATGAAGACCCAGGCGAAGACCCAGCTCACGTTGATCCCCACCGCGCCGACCATTTCCCGGTCCACGGCCGCGGCCCTGGCGATCTTGCCGATCTTCGTCCGGTTCGTCAGATACCAGAGGCCGGCGGCCACCAGAGGACCGACCGCCAGCAGAAACAGGTTGTACCGGGGAAAGGGAAATCCGAACACGTCGAAGGCGCCCTGGAACAGGACCGGCGGCGACAGAGACCGGTAATCCGAGCCCCAGACCATCTTCACCAGATCCCCCAGCACCAGGGCCACCGAGAAGGTGAACAGGAGCAGCATGAGGTGTTCGCGCTCGTACAGGCGCGACAAAAGAACCCGTTCGATGACGAAGGAAACCACCGCGACGCCGACGGGCGCGGCGATGAGCGCCACCCAGAACCCGGCCGATCCGCCCACGGCCACCGCGACCGTATAGGCCATGAACGCGCCGATCATGTAGAGCGACCCGTGGAAGATGTTGGGAATGCGCAACACCCCCAGCACCAGGCTCAACCCCGATGAGACGATAAAGAGGATGGTGGCCTTGCTCAAGCCCACCAGCAGTTGCTGGCAGAGGGCCGAAAGGGTGAGGGTGGTCATGGACGCCGTCGATTCCCGATCCGGCTATTCGCCCCGGGCCTTTTTGATCTCTTCCACCATCGGCATGACATCCTCGCCGGGGATGGTCACGATCTCCGAGGCCACCAGGAAGTCATACTCCGGCGACTTCTTCGTCACGCCCATGAACATGGGAAACATCACCTGGTGGTCGTAGGCCCGGAGGGTCAGCGGCCCCACGGGGCTGTCCACGATCATGCCTTCCAGGGCGTCGATGAACTTTTCCGTATCCACTTCGCCCGCCGTTTCAAAGGCCCGGGCGATAAAAGTGGCCGTAATGTAGCCGTACAGGGCGCCGACTTTGGGCGGCCGGTCGAAGGCGGCCTTGAAATCCTTCACGAACGCCTGGTTCTGGGGCGTCTCCGGATAGTAGAAATAATAGTTGGAAGTCCCCAGCACGCCTTCGGGCGCATCTTCCCCCAGGGGCAGCAGGGTGGACAACTCGGTGGCCGTATGCATGAAAAACGGCACTTCCTTGTTGAAACCCGTGGCCTTGGCCGCCTTGAGAAAGGGAACGCAGTCCCGGCCGCCGGTGGCCACGATCACCGCATCGGGCTGAGCCGCCAGGATGGCCGTGATGTAGGGCGTGAAGTCGGGTTCGCCCACTTTCCACCAGGACTGCCCCAGCAGTTCCGCTTCCGGTTTGAGCTTTTTCAGGTTCTCCCAGACGCCGTCGGCGATGGCGTGGCCGTATTCATAGTCGTCTCCGGCGATCCAGTATTTCTTATAAGGCCGCCTGGCCAGCCCCACGGCGCCGGCCTTGCCCGCCATGGCGGTGTTTTCGTTCATGGAAAAAACATACCGGTGGCCGTTTTCACCGGTGATCTTGGCCGACTTGGAAAAAGTGGCGAAGAAGGGGATTTTCTCCCGTCGGGCCAGGTCCGAAATCGCCAGGGCCAGGGCGCTGTTGATGGTCCCCATGAGAATATCCACGCCTTCCCGCATGATCAGCTCCTTGGCCGCGCTCAGGCCGATGTCCACCTTGAATTTGCTGTCCCGTGTGACGAATTCGATCCGGCGGCCCAGCACGCCTCCTTCGGCGTTGATCCGGTCGGTGGCCAGCCGGAAGGCGTCCCGCACGTCGTTGGTGTAGGTGGAGGGCGGACCGCTGTAGCAGTCCACGATGCCCACCTTGATGGTTTTGGCGGCAACGGCCGGCGCGATCCACAGGATCGAAAACGCCGCCAGCAAACAAACGGTGATACAGACTGTTTTTTTCATGGCGCCCCCTTTTTTATACGGGTAACGGGTAAAAGTTTTCACTTCCCAAAACCGCGATCCACCACGGATGTTCTCGTCCACTCGGTCCACAGCGTCCACTCAGTCCACCCAGTCCACCCGGCCGAAACGACAATCGACGCACCGACAGATATACGGGAGCGGTCGCTTAATTGTCAAGCAATAAACAAAGAAGATATATTTGATGAATGAAATTCGGAAAGAAGGGAGCCGGTCGGGCATTTGTAATCGATTGACAAACACCCCCTTTTTTTATTATATTTTTCGCTAAAAA
>CAZZBE010000355.1:0-4553 GCA_964652715.1 uncultured Desulfobacteraceae bacterium | reverse complement strand
CGTCTTTCGGGGAATAGAAAAAGGCCGAAGCTCTTTCGATTTCATACCTTTCGCCCCATAGTACAGCGCGGCGTAAATCATTGAACAGGCTGGTGCATTATAAACGGGGGCATCCGGACCTGGAAATGGTGGTCAAATACTTGGGCCGATCGGTACTAGGCTCTTAGAAAAGCTGAAGCCGCTCCCGATAGGCCCGGATGACGTCCTCGGGGTCGTCGGTGATGACCAGGTTTTTCCGGACCCAGGACGGCGCCCGTCCCTGCCGGACCATTTCCAGGATCTGGTTTTCCGTCCCCCGCCAGAAATCGCCGTTGCCCTCGCTGTCGAAGAGGATCACCGGCACCGGTTCCATGATGGACAGCTTCATGTTGCACAGGGTGATGCCCAGTTCCTCCAAAGATCCCAGGCCGCCGAGATTGAAGATGGGAAACGAGGCGATCTCGAACCATTTCTGCCGGCTGTGGCGGCAGGAATCCTGGAAGACCTGGCAGAAATCCACGTCGGTGGTCATGGGCTGGTCGGTGATGTCGAGGTAGTTGGCGCCGGACAGGATCCCCCGCTTCCGGGCGAAGGTGTTGGCGTGCTCCATGACCCCGCTGCCGCCGCCGGTGACGATGCCGATGTTTTTCCCCCAAAAATCGATGAGGGCGTCCATGAGACGGCCCAGCCGCCCGACGCCGGCCCCGGACAGCGGCATGGTGGAGCCGTAGAAGGCGAAGAGCATCGACTTGTGGAAATCGGCTAGCCGGTCCGGGTCCACGAAATAGCCCTTGCCGTCCCGCATGGTATGGACCATGAGCCCGTCTTTGAGGCTCGACGCCCAGTAAACCGCCACGCCGAAGGCGTTGTATTCCTGGAGCCGGTGGTGGTCGAGCTGGGACAGGAACGGGCCGTGTTCGCAGGAGGGGTTGTAGAAATAGAGGGCCTCCAGCGCGCCTTCCGACGCGAGGTTGACAATGTCCAGGTGCTCCAGGATGTTGGGGAAATATTTGAGGATCAGGGCGGCGGGTTTGCCCTCCAGGGCGTCCTTGATATGGGCCGTGGCGTACCGGTGGGGACAGGCGCCGCGGGTGGAATAGTCCTGCCGGGCCGCGTGGCAGGCGGCTTTGGTCACGGGGCAGTCCTTTTCGGGGCCGTTGCCGAACCGCTTGGCGGCCGACAGCCCGTCGGGCCGGTGCTCGGCCACGGCCGCGGGTTTGTTGAGAAAATGGCAGGTGGACGGGGCCAGGGCGTCGAGCCGGCCTTCGAAACCCCGCAGTTCGTTGTAGGAGAACCGGGCGGCCCGGGGCTGGTAGACCGCGACGGCGGCCCCGTTGGTGCGCCGCCTCGGCGCGCGGTAGACCCGGGCGCTGATGAGCGGGTTGACGATGGGGTGGTCGCTTTCGTTGACGATTTCGAGGTAGATCCGGATGCCCCGGGTCTTGATGGGGTCCAGGATGAGGGCGGGCAGGTGGGCGCCGAGGTCGGCGGCCCCGGTTCCGCTTTCCAGAACCACGTAATGGTCGTTGAGGTACATGGAGCAGGTGGTGATGACGCCCTGGCCCGCGGGGATGGTCACGGCGTCGACCCGACGGCGGATCTGGAAGCGGTTGAGGATCTCCCGTCCCTCTTCCTTGAAAAGAATCCGGGACAGCGTCTCCGGGTCCATGGGATTTTTGAAGTCGCAGATCACCTTGTGGGGCGCGATGAGGATGCTGCCGTCGCTGGAGATGGTC
Source organism: uncultured Desulfobacteraceae bacterium (assembly GCA_964652715.1). Classification (GTDB taxonomy): domain Bacteria; phylum Desulfobacterota; class Desulfobacteria; order Desulfobacterales; family JAABSP01; genus JAABTD01. The sequence continues at coordinate 2,838 of CAZZBE010000355.1, read as the reverse complement.
GTGGAGGCGGGCAGCTTCAGTTCGGCCCGTTCGATGGCCGCCATCACCTGCTCGGAGGTCAGCAGGGCGTCCGGATCGCAGAAGACGAGCCGGCCCACGGGAAATCCGGTGGTGAAAAAGTCCCGGAAAGCGTCGAGGCCCGGATAGCCGGGAATCACGGCCGACGCGGTCAGCCTCAGTTCGACGGTGTTCCCCGTCAGGGCCTCGGGCCGGGGCCGCTCGCATTTGAGCCGGATGCCCAGCCTTGCGATCCGGGACCGTTCGCTGAAGAGCAGGTGGTCCGGCTGATGTTTCAGTCGCTCGGCCAGGTGGTCCGACAGCCCGAAGGCGGCCTTGAACGCGATGGCGCCGGGGTCGGACCGGATGACGTCGGTCACGACGCCGTCGTCGGATTGCAGAAAGCCTCTGTAGAAGCGTTTGTTGTTGGGCATGGCGTCGTCGTTCTCCTGATGATGAAAGTAAAAACACAAATGATTTGACACCGGTAGCGAGCTTTTTTACTATAGTTTCGATGAAATGGCAAACAAAGATTTCAGGGAAGCGGGACGCTGGAAACCAGAAAGGAGCGATGCGTGAAAAACATGAGCCTTCGCACAAAGTTGTCTCTCGGTTTTGGATTGATTGTGATATTGCTGATGCAAAACGGGGTGTTCGCCATGTTTCAGCTCAATCAAATCGGAGAGATCCTGTCCAAGGCGCCGCCGGAGGTTGTCGCTGATGTCGTCCAACGCCACCTGGATCAATCAAAGATCATCATCCTGATGATGACGGCCGTCGGCCTTCTGCTGGCCATCATGTTGACGTTTTTTATGACAAGGTCCATCGTCATGCCATTGGCGCGGATATGCAAATCCATGGCGGATGCCGTGGATGGAATGGGGGATCAACCGGAAAAGGAAGAATTGGGGGCGCTGGTGGAGGAATTGAGGCGGGTTTTGGGGGGCTCTGGATAGGGTAAATGGATAAATCGAATTTTTGCGAAATAAAGATACCGGCAAATGATGGGCTGCCGCTGCGATTCGTCTATGACCAGGAATCGGATATTTTGGAGATCTTTTTTGGAGAGAACGAACCGGCGACGGGGGTCGAATTGACCGACCACATCATTTTACGTCTGAATAAACAGACTCGGCGCGCCGTCGGTTTGGTGCTGATTCATTTTTCAATACTGACGGAAACCACGGAATACGGGCCGCGCAGCTATCCCTTGGAAAAATTGGATGAAGTGCCCGAGAATCTGCGGGAATTGGTACTCAGGCTGGCGACTTCCATGCCTGTCAGTCACTTTCTGAAATTGTCCCATTTTCAAGCGTCAAAGGCGGAACAAATTCCTTTCGCTTATGTGGAAACGCACCCAGCGCTCTCTAACGTTTCCAGCGCGGCCTGATCTTATGGTGAAGATCGCGCCAAAAGCCGCTCGTGGATCATATTCACGGTGGCCTGCTTGTCCAGCGCCCAAAACGGCGCGACCAGCTCCTCCTCGTGCGGGTCGCCGGTCAGCCGCTGGATGACGGTTTCGGGAGGAAGCCGCTCGAGAAAGTCGCAGACGAGATCGACGTATTCGGCCTGCTCGAGGGGTTGGTAATCCCCGTCGCGGTACAGGGTTTCGAGGGGCGTGCCCTTGACGACATAAAGAAGGTGGAGCTTGACCCCGTCGATCTTCAGGGCGGCGAGCGCGTCGGCGGTCCGGCGCATGTGATTCCGGGTTTCGCCGGGAAGGCCCAGGATGACGTGGGCGCAGATGTGGATGCCGCGTCCGCGGGTGGCCGCCACCGCCCGTTCGAAGCATTGGAAATCGTGGCCCCGGTTGATCCGGGCCAGGGTCTCGTCGCGGGCGGACTGGAGGCCGTATTCGATCCAGATCAGGTGGTCGCGGGCAAGACTCTCCAGAAGGGCTAATTTGGATTCGTCGACGCAGTCCGGCCGGGTGCCGATGGACAGGCCGACGACGTCCGGGACGCCGAGCGCTTCGGCGTAGAGCCGTTCGAGGGTTTCAACCGGCGCGTAGGTGTTGGAATAGGATTGAAAATAGGCCAGAAATTTCCTGGCTTTGTACCGTTTTGACAGGAACGCTTTCCCCTTCTCGAGTTGTTCCGCGATGCCCATGCCCCGCAGATGGGCGCCCGTTCCCGATCCCCTTGCGTTGCAGTAGATGCACCCCCCCGTCGAAAGCGTCCCGTCCCGGTTGGGGCACGAGAGCCCCGCATCCACGGAGATCTTCTGGACCCGGCATCCGAACCGCTCCCGGAGAAAGGCGTTGAGGTCGTAATAGGGCTTTTTTGCATCCATTTTTGCGGACTTGACCTCCGTTCCGGACATCTATATAACAGCTACGGCGCAAGTCGTGGAAAAGAATCCCGGACGTCTGAAGACCAGATGACTGAAGACCAGGCGCCCGAAAAACAGACAACCTATCATTTTCAATCGTTCATCTCAACGATAAAGGACCGTTATCATCATGGGGGTCACCCCCAAATCATATGACATCATCGTGGTCGGCGCCGGCCATGCCGGTTGCGAGGCGGCCCTGGCGTCGGCCCGCATGGGGCGCCGGACCCTGCTCTTCGCCATCGACCTCGATAAAGTGGCCTCCATGCCGTGCAGCCCGTCCATCGGCGGCATGGCCAAGGGGCAGCTCGTCAAGGAGATCGACGCCCTGGGCGGCGAGATGGCCAAGGCCACCGATCTGAGCGCCATCCAATACAAGACGCTGAACACCCGGAAGGGACCGGCGGTCCATTCCTCAAGGACCCAGAACGACAAGAACCGGTATCATACGGTCATGAAGGGGGTGATTGAGCGCACCCCCAACCTGGACCTGAAGCAGACCCTGGTGGA
>CAZZBE010000354.1:0-4559 GCA_964652715.1 uncultured Desulfobacteraceae bacterium | reverse complement strand
GCCGAACTCATCGACCCGGCCCTGAAAGCCGCCGGCTGGGGCGTCGTGGACGGCAGCCGCGTCCAGCGCGAAGTCATCGCGCCGGGCCGCCTGTTGGGCGCGGGCAAACGCGCCCAAAAAGAGATCGCCGACTACGTCCTCATCTACAAAGGCCAGAAACTCGCCGTCATCGAAGCCAAACGCCGCGACCTCCCCGACACCGAAGGGCTGGCCCAGGCCAAGCGGTACGCCGAACGCCTCCAGACCCGGTTCGCCATCGCCACCAACGGCGACGGCATCTACAGAGCCGACCGCCACACCGGCGCCGAAGGCTACATCGACGCCTATCCCACGCCCGACGCCCTCTGGGCCGACGCCTTCGCCGAGCAGAACATCTGGCGCGACTGGTTCGGCGACGTCCCCTTCAACGACCGGGGCGGCTTCTGGCAGCCCCGCTACTACCAGCACAACGCCATCAACCAGGCCCTGGAGGCCGTCGCCGCCGGCCGCGACCGGATCCTCCTCACCCTGGCCACCGGCACGGGCAAGACCGCCATCGCCTTCCAGATCGCCTGGAAACTCTTCCATGCCCGCTGGAGCCTCGCCGCCCGCAACTCCGGCGAACCCGGCCGCCGGCCCCGGGTCCTCTTCCTGGCCGACCGCAACATCCTCGCCAACCAGGCCTTCAACGACTTCGCCGCCTTTCCCGAAGACGCCCTCGTCCGCATCGACCCGGAGACCATCCGGAAAAAAGGCCGGGTCCCCAAAAACGGCAGCATCTTCTTCACCATCTTCCAGACCTTCATGACCGGCCGCGACCCCGACGGCAACCCGGCCCCCAGCTTCGGCGAATATCCCCCCGACTTTTTCGACCTCATCGTCATCGACGAATGCCACCGGGGCGGGGCCAACGACGAGAGCAGTTGGCGCGGGATCATGGACTATTTCAGCCCCGCGGTCCAGCTCGGCCTCACCGCCACCCCCAAGCGCAAAAACAACGTGGACACCTACGCCTATTTCGGCGAGCCGGTCTACGTCTACTCCCTGAAACAGGGGATCAACGACGGCTACCTCACCCCCTTCAAGGTCCGGCAGATCGTCACCACCCTGGACGACTACGTCTACACCGCCGACGACGAAGTGCTGGAAGGCGAGATCGAGGCGGGCCGGCGCTACGTCGAGGACGACTTCAACCGGGTCATCGAAATCCGCGAGCGGGAGCGGTACCGGGTGCGGGTTTTCATGGACCTGATCGACCAGCGGGAAAAGACCCTCGTCTTCTGCGCCACCCAGGCCCACGCCCTGGCGGTGCGGGACCTCGTCAACGGCTTCAAGACCAGCACCCACCCGGACTACTGCGTCCGGGTCACCGCCAACGACGGCAAACAGGGCGAGGCCTTTCTGCTCCTTTTCAAGGACAACGAAAAGACCATCCCCACGGTGCTCACCACCTCCAAAAAGCTCTCCACCGGCGTGGACGCCCGGGACGTGCGCAACGTGGTGCTCATGCGGCCCATCAAATCCATGATCGAGTTCAAGCAGATCGTGGGCCGGGGCATCCGGCTCTTCGAGGGCAAGGACTATTTTACCCTCTACGATTTCGTCCGGGCCCACGAACATTTCAGCGACCCGGAGTGGGACGGCGACCCCCTGCCGCCCGACCCGTGCCCCAACTGCGACCAGATCCCCTGCGCCTGCGCGATCAACCCGCCCGGATCCTGCGCCGTCTGCGGAGAACGCCCCTGCACCTGCCAAGTCGATCCGCCCGATCCCGAACCCTGCCCCGAATGCGGCCAGCGTCCCTGCATCTGCGGCAGACGCCGCAAGGTCCGGGTCAAACTGGCCGACGGCAAGGAGCGGACCCTCCAGCACATCGCCGCCACCACCTTCTGGGGCCGGGACGGCAAACCCCTGTCGGCGGCCCAGTTCGTGGAGCAACTTTTCGGCGACCTGCCCGACCTGTTCAAAAACGAAGACGAACTCCGCGCCCTCTGGGGCCGGCCCGACACCCGAAAGAAACTGCTGGACGGCCTGGCGGACAAAGGCTACGGACCGGAACAACTCCACGACATCGGCCGGATGATCGAAGCGGAAAAAAGCGACCTCTACGACGTGCTGGCCTACATCGCCTTCGCCCTGCCGCCGGTGACCCGGTCCGAACGGGTGGCCTCCCGCCGGCCCGGCATCGTCCAGGGATATGATTACCCCCAGCAGGAGTTCCTCGACTTCGTCCTGAACCACTACATCGAACGCGGCGTCGGCGAACTGGACCTCGAAAAGCTCCCCCAGCTCCTGGAACTCAAATACCAGACCCTCCCCGACGCCGTGGCCCAACTGGGCCGGCCCGACAACATCCGGGAGGTGTTCGTGGGGTTTCAGGAGCGGCTTTATTAAGGATGATCGTTTGCCATCCTTCGAACTACTCACGGCGGCGCCCGGTCCTCATTTCGCCATTCTATCACCTAACCCTTCCACCGAAAGCCTTACCGCCGAACGCAGGCAAAAGGCGTCGATGTCCCATTTGGTTTGCCGATGTGATATACAGGGGCCGTGGTTCGCCCGATTTCTGTTTGACCGCAAAGACAGTTTTAAGGTAAGTTTCTGATGCAGCCTATTTTAACGAGAAATCAGGTAAGCAGACAGGCTGAATGGATAACATGGAATGGACCTTGGGATGAGAAATGCAGATTCGTTTTTATATTGATCCCGAAACTGATCAACCACATATTTATCATCACGATGTCAGTGAAAACGAAGTTGAAGATGTCATAAAAAAGCCAAGTGAAGATCGGCCGGGGCGCGAGGGATCTCGAATTTGCATTGGACAAACAAGAGCCGGCAGGTATTTGCGTGTTATTTATGTACCTGATTATATTCCTAAAAGCATGTTCGTAATCACGGCATATGAATTAGCCGGCAAAGCCCTGAAAGGATATAAACGCCGTAGAAGGAGAAAATCAAAATGACCCGACAGAGTCAATATCCGAAAGGATGGGATGGAGCGCGTGTAAAACGGGTTCTTGATCATTATGAAACCCAATCTGATGACGAAGCGATTGCCGAAGATGAAGCCGCTTATGAGGATGAGGGACAAACGTTTATTGAAGTGCCGAACGATTTGGTTCCTGTTATTAGAGAACTCATCGCGAAAAAATCAGATATGACTTCAAATATCTGAGCTGAACATTTTTGGGTGCGATTACCCCCAGCAGGAGTTCCTCGACTTCGTCCTGAACCACCACATCGAACGCGGCGTCGGCGAACTGGACCGGCCCGACAACATCCGGGAGGTGTTCGTGGGGTTTCAGAAGCGCCTTTATCGAGGATGATCGTTTGCCATCCGCGCGGAAGTGAACTCCCACGCTGTTTTATCATGCCCCTAAAAGACATTTTCCAGCAATTCCAGTCCCGTAGGGACGACGCATACTAGCGCGGGAATTCATTCCCGCGCGGTCGGACGGGATCAAATCTGGCTTCATTATTCCAGCAAAACACCAAACCCTCCCCGACGCCGCGGCGCGACCGGGCCATCAATTCGGCGGGAATCTTGGCAGATCGATTTGGCCTGATCGGAAAGACGGTCTATGTCGTTGTCCCACCACAGAAAAATATGGGTGCCGAGCAAAACTCTCATTGGTTCCCCATCCAGAACTCATCGGGCAACGGCTCGTCGAAGTCCTCGCTGACCCGGGCCGCACCTTGATGGAGTCCGGCCACGCGCTGTCGAGGTTTTGAGAATTCAACCGGTTTTTCGCCGTCTTCTGACAATAATTGATGCCTTCCTTCGGCGCCGCCGGCTTGCCTTCTCTCTGAGGCCCCGTTCTCTTGTTCCGGCAACAGAACAACAAGACGGGCGATTTTTCCATACGCGTGTTTGAATTCTTGGGGCATCTGAATTTGCCCGTCTTTATCTATCAGCGTCTCAAATTCTATGGCTTGCATGGTTCCCTCATTTTCTGAAAATCCAATTCCCGCCTTCCTATAGTTCGCCGGTTTCCCGCAAGATTCTATCAGGATTTCAACTGGCGTGTGAGTTTAATTTTATCAGAGCAATCATTTTTTTAATCATAATCAATAAGTTCGCAGCTTTGTCCACCACGGTTCCGCGCATGGATGCTTGGGAATCGGCGGGGTCGTACCGTCCGGCGTAGTTGCCAACGCGGATGCCGGCGGCCAAGGCATTCATGGGGTAGAAGACGATGGCTTTGACGCCCTTTTGTCCCTGCTTTTGGGCCCGGCGGCAGTGGTCCAGGACGGGGATAAGGAAGCATTCGGTTTTGCCCGATCCGGCGCCGGTGGTGTTGATGTCGAAAGGCGGATCAATGCCCGCCGGCGCGGGGCGGAAGGGGCGCTTGAGCTGGACCCAGGGGCCTTTGAACAGGCTGGCGTCGGGGTCTTCGATGAAGCGCTGGAAGGCCTGATCCGTGGCTTTGTCCCGGAAGGTGAAGGTGGACTGGAGGTAGTAGAGGATCTTCAGACACGCCGCCGCCCAAACGATACCATTCCAGTTTGTTAAGAATGATATCTTCGGGGGATACCAGATAGAAAATAAGGGATTTCATATCTTCGTCAATCGAATC
>CAZZBE010000353.1:0-4594 GCA_964652715.1 uncultured Desulfobacteraceae bacterium | reverse complement strand
TAAAAGAGGAATATCCGGAGGCCCAGCTTCACCGATTGTCCCTCAGCGCGTAGCCGGTCCCCCGGTGGGTGACGATGGGGTCCATGTCGGGCCGGACCGCCTTCAGTTTGGCCCGGAGGTTTTTAATGTGGGCGTCCACGGTCCGGTCCATGCTCGCTTCGGGCTCGTCCCAGGCCAGATCCATGAGCCGGTCCCGGGTGAAGACGTGGCCGGGCCGCCCGATGAAGACCGTGCTCCAGCCCCACCACCCGATCCACCTCGTCGGACCGGGCCGTGAGGAAGATCACCTGCACCTGGGAGACTTTCCGGATCTCCTTGCACAGCTCGACGCCGTTGATGTCCGGCAGCCCGATGTCCAGGACGATCAGGTCGATGCGCTCACTGGCCAGGATGCCGGGCGCCGGTCCGCCCGACGCCGCGCAGACGGTGTCGAAGCCGTCCGTCTCCAGGGCGTACTGGATCGTGTCCACGATGGCCGGCCGGGCCGGTTACCACAAAGGGTTCCCCCTGCCCGGCTTTGGCCATCCCTTCGATAAGGAACCGGTTGACGCTGCCGCCGATGCCGAAGGCAAAGACGTTGGTCCGGTTCAGATTTTTTTGAATGGCCTCGAACACCTCCCTTTCGGCGCCGATGTAGCCGTCGGTGACGATGAGAACCGTCCGGGAGGCAGCTTCATTCCTCGGCAGGGCCATGGCCCGGTGCATGGCCTTCAGCAACTGGGCGCCCCCGCCCGTCGTTGCTGTAGCGCTGCGTGACGGTCACATCGGCGATCACCCCGCTGATGTTGACGGATACGTCCGTGGATCGAAGCGGAAACCGGTCCACGGAGGCGTCCTCGCTTTCCACCAGAAAATAGGGGGAGAGGGTTTTGTCGGTTCGTTTTGGTTAACGGTTGAACATCGTGTTGAGGTAATGAATACGCCGGCTGGATGAAACGATGATGAAGGGGGCGTGAAAAGTTGGTGAAAAGGACTTGAAATTAAATGGGTGGGATTGATATATGCTGCATTCCAGATAGCCGTTGCTGCTCTTGCCTATCGAAATATTTTGAAGGATCGGCTGGACCATAAATGGGTACAAGCATCTGATTCGCCTTGTAACGGAGGAAATGAATGGTCAATTTTAAACAGGAAGAATTGATTGAACGGTTGATGGATGAAATCAGGACCCTTTACCCGGAAGTGGATCTGATCAATGTGATTGAAGGCCCGGAAGACCCGGAAACGCTGTGGATTGAGGTGACGGCGCCTGATGTCGTAAGGAGAGGCTTTATGGACCCTATAACGATATTTCCCAATACCCAAATCGAATCCGCCGGCCCCATGTCCCACCGGTTTCTGGAGATGGGCGCCGCCACATTCGCCGAGGCCTGCCGCCGGGTTCATGAGATGCCCTACGGTTACAACTCGGACCGCGAGGATCCCATGATCCTGTTCAAGGAAGGGAAGGGGACCTGCACCACCAAGCATCGGGTCATCGGCGAACTCGCCGGGGAACTGGGCATCCCCGTGGAAAAGCACATCGGCATCTACGCCATGACGGAGGCCGTCGTCGCCGGAACCGATCCCATCCTCGAAAAATACGGCCTGCCCTATATCCCCATGATCCACTGTTTTCTGGTCTACGGCGGTTATCGCGTGGACCTGACCGAGGGAAACCGGAACGGCAAAAACCGGCCCATCGACGACTTTCTCCACACCGAACCGGTTGCTCATAACATTTCCGGAAAGGCGGAATACCTCAAATACCGGCAGGCCCTCCAGGATCATATCCTCGGCCGGGCGGAACTCCGCCGCGCGGATATGAAGACCCTCCTTCACGCCCGGGAGGAGGGGCTGGCGGTGTTGAAATCCAATGTGGGGGCATCATCCGGACCGGGGTCCGGTTAGACGCCCCGTCAGGCCGTTTGGCGGGCCTTGCCCAGTTCCTCGCGCAAATGCTGCAGTTCCTGCCGAAGGCCCTGGGTGCGGTCGTAGGATTCGATGGCCACTGTCGCCAGCAGGGCGAAGGATTCCATCAGTTTCCGGCTGTCGCGGGGGAAGGGGATGACCCGCCCGGTCTCCCGGTCCTGGGCGTTGATGAGCTGGAGCACCCCCAGGGTCCGGCCGCGGGCGTTGCGCAGCGGCAGGGTTAGAAAAGACGTGGAGCGGTACCCGTGGGCCTCGTCGAAGCGCCGGGCCCCGGAGAAATCGAAATCGACCGCGTCATACGCATCGGGGACGTTGAGGGTTTGCCCGGTGAGCGCGGCAAAGGTGGCGATGTTGTCGTGATTGGGGGCTCCGGTGGCCGGGTCGTGGAGGGCCAGGGGCGGAAACCGAATCGGTTGGCCGCCGGCGCCCCCCTGCCGGATGTCCATGCTGTCGTTGTGGAACATCATGAATTCCAGTTGATCCGATTCGTTTTGCAGGTACAGGGTGCCGCCGTCGGCGTTGCAGAAGCGTTTGGCCTCCAGCAGCACCCGTTCCAGGAGCCGGGCGAAATCCTTTTCCGCCGACAGGGCCACGCCGGCGGGCACCACCAGGTTGTACAGTTCGTTCGCCTGACGCCGTTCTTTGTCGACCTGATCTCGATATCGCCGTTCGAGATCCTTGAGCCGTCTGTGATCCAGGCAGGCGTCGATTTTGACGTGGAGCGGGACCGGTTCGGCCGGGAGGATCAGCCAATCGTCCGCCCCCGCCTCGACGTACGCGGCCAGGCCGTCCATCTCCCCCGGACCCGGCGTCATGACGACCGGCAGCCGGCGCAGGCCCGGATCCGATTTTACCCGCTTCAGAAACCGGAAGGCGCCGGGGCAGGAGGGTTCCATGCCCAGCAGCGCCAGATCGGCGGTGAAGGCCGCCAGCATCTCCAGTCCCTGGTTCCCGTCTTCCGCCGTGAATACCCTGTAGCCCCGCGCCGACAGTTCCTCGTCCAGCCGGTCGCACCGGGCCGCATCGCCGTGAATCACCAGCAGCGTCGCCCGGCAAAAGTCTTTTCCGCCGTTCCCGTCCTCTGTTTTCCCCTCGATCGCGTCGTCCACTTCCATATTCGCGTGCCCGTCTCCTTTGCGTTCGGCGTTCGATTGTCAATCGGCCCGATCTTAAAACGATCCGGCGCAAAACACAATATCGGATGACGATCCGGCCCGTTTAATGCTATAGTGGCCCGAGCTTTCGCGCTGAACCGAAAACGCGCCCATGAGGAGTTCGCTGTGAATTTTATGATTTTTCTCGCCGTGGTCTTGTCCATCTACACCGCCATGCACGCCCTGGTCTTCTGGGGGATTTATCCGTTTTTGTCCGGCCGCCCGACCGCGCGGATCGTCGCGGTCCTCTGGATGATCCTGATGATTGTCGCGCCCGTTATGGTTCATATGCTGGAGGACCGGGGCGCCGAGCCGCCCGCCCAGCTTCTCGCGTGGATCGGGTACATTTGGATGGGATTGGTCTTTCTGGCCTTCTGGGCCTTCCTTATCGTCGGGGTCTACGAACTGATCAACTGGCTGCTCTCGGCCGGGATATCGGCCGTGCCGCGGTATTCGGTCCGGAGCGCCGGCGCGACGGCGGCGGTCGTTTTGCTGGTGCTGGCGGCCGGATTTTACGGGTTCATGGAGGCCCTCAATATCCGGGTGGAAACGGTGACCATCGAAAGCGACAAACTGCCGCCGGGAACGGAACGGCTGCGGATCGCCCAGGTGTCGGACATCCATCTGGGCCTGATGAACCGCCAGGGCAAGCTCGCCGATGTTGTTTTGAAACTGCAACTTCTGGACCCGGATCTCCTGGTGGCCACCGGGGACGTGGTGGACGGCGAGATCGGCCATCTGGACGGGTTGAGCGATCTCTGGAACACCCTCCATCCGCCCCTGGGCAAATTCGCCGTGACCGGAAACCATGAAGTCTACGCCGGGCTCGATCAGAGCCTCGCGTTCCTGGAACGGAGCGGATTCACCGTGCTCCGGAACGGGGCCCGGAAGGTGGACGACCGGCTGGTCGTCGCGGGCGTGGACGATGAACACCTGAATGTCCCGGAGGCCCGGGAGGCGGGCCTGCTCGAAGCCCAACCGGCGGATCGCTTCGTGCTGTTCCTCAAGCACCGGCCGGTGGTTCCGGAAAAGACCGCCGGCCTGTTCGACCTTCAACTGTCGGGGCACGCCCACAAAGGCCAGATTTTCCCCTTCAACCTCATCACCCGTTTGGAGTATCCCCTCCAGAACGGACTTTCCCGCCTGTCCGGCGGCAGCCGCCTCTACGCCAGCCGGGGAACCGGAACCTGGGGCCCGCCCATGCGGATCGGGTCGCCGCCGGAAATCACCCTGTTTGAAATCGTCCCCGCCGACAAGGCGGCCCAAAAGAAAGGAGCCGACGCATGAGACCGGCCAAGATTTTCCTGAACATCCCGCTGTTTCTGATCCTGCTCATCGCCTACAACATCCTTGAGTTCTCTCCGGCGGGGCCTGAAACCGGCAGTGTTCTCCATAAAACCCTGTTCGAATTCCGGCTCATGTCGGGCGCGACAGTGACCATCGACGTGAGCGACCTTCTCATCGTCATCGGCCTCCATGCGGTCTATTTCGAGATCCTCAAATCGGTCCGGTCGTCGGTCTCCACCATC
>CAZZBE010000352.1:0-4601 GCA_964652715.1 uncultured Desulfobacteraceae bacterium | reverse complement strand
CCTTTGTCCCTTCATCTTTTTCATGACGCCTTCAACACCTGTCTCAACGAAATATAAGATCCGATCCATCCGACCGCCATGCTGCCTATGAAAATGCCAACGATCATCTCGTCCGGAAGAAACCGGGCCGGCAGGAAGCCGCCCCCCTCCGCCACTTTGTCGGCCACGAACCGGAAGCCGCCGAAGAGCATGCCCATGCCGGCCGCGCCGCCCAGGGCCCCCTGGAGGATCCCCTGCATGTAGAACGGCCCCCGGATAAACCCTTCGCTGCCCCCCATCAACCGGAGGATTTCGATTTCGTCCCGCCGGGAGTAGAGGACCAGGCGGACCGTGTTGGCCACGATAAAGGCCGCGGCCAGAAAGAAGAGGCCGCCCATGGCCAGCCCCGTCAGCCGGAAAAGGTCGATGATCCGGACGAACCGGCTCAGCCACTCCTTTCCGTATTCGACTTCGAAAACCCCCTCCAGCCCGCCGATCCGCCGGGCCAGCAGCTCGAACCGGTCGCGGTTCCGGAAGGCCTCGGCCATGTGGACCTCGTAGGCGTCGGGGAGCGGGTTCTCCTCCAGGGTGTCCAGGAGGGCCGATCCTTCCGACATCCCCTGCCGGAGCCGTTCCATGGCCTGCTCCTTGGAGACGAACCGGACGTTCCCCACCCCCGGCATCCCCGCCATTCGCCGGCCCAGCCGGTCCACCGTCTCCGGCGTCATCTCGGCCTCGAGGTAGGCCATGATCCGGATCTCCTTGGTCCAGAGGGAGAGAAGGGCCGAGGCATTGACGAAAAAAAGGGCGAAGGCGCCCACGATGAGGATGGACAGGGCCACCGTGATCACCGTGACGGCGTTGAGAAACCGGTTGGCCCACATGTCCTTGAGGGCCCGGTGGATCACCCGGATCATGCCGGCAGTCGGGGGATGGTGGTCGCCACATCCAGCCCCCCGTCCTCCAGGAGGATGACCCGGCCGCCGGTGCGCCGGATCAGGGCGGTGTCGTGGGTGGCCACCAGCACCGTGGCCCCCCGGCGATGGTATTCCCGGAGCAGGTCGAAGATCACGTCGGCCGATTCGGCGTCGAGGCTGCCCGTGGGCTCGTCGGCCAGGATGATCTGGGGGTCGCCGGCAATGGCCCGGGCCACCGCCACCCGCTGCTGCTCGCCCCCCGACAGGCTCGGCGGCAGGGCCCGCCGCTTCTCTTCCATGCCCACGGTGCGCAGGACGCTCCGGACCTTTTTGCGGATGGTCTTCCGGGGCGCGCCCCGGGCCTCCAGGACGATGGCGACATTGTCGTATACGCTCTTTTTGGGGATCAGCTTATAGTCCTGGAAGATGATGCCGAATTTCCGCCTCAGAAAGGGGACGCGGCGGCGCGGAATCCGCGACAGGTTGAGCCCGTCGATGATGATCTGCCCTTCCGAGGCGGTCTCCCCCAGGTAGAGCAGCTTGAGCAGGGTGGTTTTCCCGGCGCCGCTGGGCCCGCTGACGAAGAGGAACTCGTTCCGGGGAATTTCGAAACTCACGTCCGACAGCGCTTTTTCGGCGCTGTAGCGCTTGTGAACATGAAAGAGCCGGATGATCGGGTCGCCGCTGTCTGCTGGTGCCATTCGCCAGTTTGCCGTCGTCGTGGGGGCGGGGTCGCCGCTTTCGTTATTCCAGAACTTCCAGCCCCATGGCGCGGAACAGGGCGGCCTTGAAAATTTTAAAATCGTACAGGGCGTTGTAATAACTGGACATGGTCCGGGTCAGCAGCGTCTGGGCATCCAGGACGTCGGTGCTGGTGGCCACCTGGCCCTTGAACCGCTCCTCGCTGATGCGAAAGTTCTCCCGGGCCTGCTCCACCGCCTGCCGCACGGTCAGGATGTTCTGTTCGGCCTCCTGGGTGTTGAGATAGGCCTGTTTGACCTCGAGCAGCACCTGGTCCCGCACCGCCTGCTGCTCGTACCGGGCCTGGGTCAGGCGGTTCTGCTTCTCCTCCACGGTGTAGTAGGTCTTGCCCCACTCGAAAAAATTCCACCGGGCCACCGCCGCGACGTCCCATGAGGATTTGTCGCCGATGCCCGGTCCGCCGTCCACATCCCATTCGTCGCCCCGTCGATAGTAGTTCCCCTCGAGATCCACCGACGGGTAATACCCCGCCTTGCCCAGATCCTTTTCCCGGCGGGCGATGTCCACCTCCAGCCGGGCGATTTTCATCTCCAGCCGGTTCGCTTCCGCCGCGTCGAGGCAGAATTCCAGATCCTTGCCGAAGGAGACGAGCCGGCCCCCGTCGGCCAGATCCAGGGGCGCGTTGACCGACCGGTGAAGGAGGCGGTTCAGGTTGGACTTGGCGATCTCCACCCGGTTGCGGGCGGTGATCAGCGCCTGCCGGGCGTTGGCCAGCTCCACCTCGGCCTCCAGAAAATCGTTTAAGGGGGTCATCCCCACCTTGTAGAACTTGTGGGCCACGTTCTTGTGGGCCTCCAGCTGCACCGCGGCCTGTTGGGCCACGTCCACCAGCTTCCGGGCCTTGAGAATCGTATAGAAGAGTTCCTTGGCGCCGAAGATGATGTCCTGACGCTTGACCCGGTCGGCCAGCTTGGCCGCGTCCAGCCCGAGACGGGCGATCCGGAACCGGTTGAGCCGCGAGAAGCCGTCGAACAGGGGCTGGCTGATGGAGCCCACGAAGGTGTATTGATCTTCGGGAACGACGCCGTCGTCGTCTTCCACCCGCTGGTACTGATAGGACGCGCTGAAGGTCGGAAGAAACTCGCTGCGCCGGATTTTGGTGATCGCCCGGGCCGCATCCACCTCTTTCCCGGCCGCCTTCAATCCCAGGTTGGCGTCCAGGGCGGACTGGACCGTGGTCTTCAGGTCGAAGGTCTCGGCCCCGGCCCGGTCCGCGGCCCACGGCCCGCACAAAAGGAAAACCCCGAAAAGGATGGAAACGGCGCCGGCGCGGCCGACGGCCTTGAGATGTAACGTTGTCAACGGATGGCCTCCCGCATGGGTTGGGTTTGGGGATTGACCTGTTTCGGCTTTAGTGATATAGAATTCGCCCGAGTTCGGGGAGTGTCGCCTCCGATATTCCTTGCTCGGGGCCTCCACTGAAAATCCCATTAACAGGCTTCTTCCATGTTCAGTGGAGGCTTTTTTACCGCATTATCCTTCTAAAATCAACCATCGAATACACTATGAAAACAGAACTGATCGACCTTCTCCGCGAAAAATCCTTCCAGTTCACCGATGCGCCGACCTTCAAACTGGCCTCGGGGAAGATGAGCCGCTTCTACGTCAACTGCAAGCCCACCACCCTCCATCCGAGGGGCATGTTCCTTTGCGGCCGCCTGATTTTCGAGGCCCTCCGCGGCCTCGACATCTCCGGCGTCGGCGGGTTGACCTTCGGCGCGGACCCCCTGGCCATGGCCGCGGCGTTCGTCTCCGAACTCGAAAAATCGCCCCTCAAGGCCTTTTCCATCCGGAAGACCCAAAAAGACCACGGCATCGTCAAGTGGATCGAAGGGGACATGGCCCCGGGGGAACGGGTGGCCATCGTCGAGGACGTGGTCACCACCGGCGGCTCCACCCTCAAGGCGGTGGACCGGGCCCGGGCCGAGGGGCTGGAGGTGGTCCGGGTGGTCGCCCTCATCGACCGTCAGGAGGACGGGGGCATGGAGCGGATCCGGGAGAAAGCGGGCGACGCCGTCGCCCTCATCGCCCGGGACGAGCTGCTCCCTCCCGGCCGCGCTCTCTGACCGCCGCCTCCCCCTCCCGCCGCGCCCGAAGCCAGTTCTCGACCCCCGCCGTCAGGGCCGCCCGCTCCGGCTCGTCCAGCGGTTTTCCCCCGAACCGGGTTCGGTAATGGAGCCGCAGCAGAGGAAAGAGCGGTTCGATCTCCCCCGGTCCCCGCCGGGCCACCCGCCGGAGCCAGTGGGATAAGGGCTCCCCGGTCTCCCGCCGATAGCCCCGCTCCGAGAGGTAGGATTCGATCCGGTAGAAATCGGAATCGGCCCCGGGCCGGATCTCCGGACCCCGCCGAACCGCCTCGGCCGTCCGGACCCGCCGGCCGCCGCCCCGCTCCCGGTAAAACCGCCGCGCCAGCACCAGCGCCAACGGGATCAGCAGCCAGACCAGGTGCTTCCGGGCCTCCTCCCGGTACCGGAGCCAGGAGATCCGGTATCGCAGCCAGGCCCAGAGATCGGTCATCAGGGTCCACCCGGCGGCCTCCCGCTCGATGCGGGACCAGTCCGGCGGCGTGACATCCACCGTCCGCCATGCGCCGTCCACCCAGGCCAGGGCCCAGGAATGGGCGTGGCGATCCCGGACCACGAAGGCCTTTTCCAGCCGGCTGTATTCCTGGACCGAATACCCCACGGCGTACCGGGCCGGCACGCCGGCGGCCCGTAACAACAGCGTCGCGGCCGTGGCGAAATACTCGCAGTGACCGGCCCGGCGCCGGAGCAGAAAATCGGCCATGGGCATGGGCCCGCTCCCCCGGAGGGCCGGGTCCAGGGAATACGAAAACCCCCGCCCAAAAAACCGCACCACGCCCCTCACCACCGCTTCCGACGCTCCTTCTTTGTCCCTCTGTCCCTTTGTCCCTCTGTCCCTTTGTCCCTCTGTCCCTCTGTC
>CAZZBE010000351.1:0-4635 GCA_964652715.1 uncultured Desulfobacteraceae bacterium | reverse complement strand
GAATCCCTCAAGGTATAGAGGATCAGGATGGCGCCGAAAACGATGATCAGAACATTGATGGCGCCGCCGAACCCGTTGAGGGTGGCGGCGATCACGAATCCGACCGGCATCCGCCAGACGGCGACGGCCACGATGGCGCACGCCAGCCAGGCGAGGGGCATGGCCCTGGTGGCCGGCCACCTGAAACCGACCATGAGCACCAGTGCCAGAGCGATGGGAATGAATGCGAACAGCGCCAATAATCCGATGGCCATGATTGCCTATCTCCTCACTTCAGCCAGGCGTTCACCTGATCTTCATGGAACCGCATATAGCGAAGGGCTTTTTCGCCGGGATACATGCCGTCGTCCTCCTTGATCCAGATCATCAGCTGCTCGATCTCTTCGGTTTTCCACTTGAAATTGTCCAGGAACCGGTAAACATCGGGCATGTCCTCTTTCAGCCCTTCCCGGACGATGGTGTGGATTTGTTCCTCGCCGCCGAAAACATTCTTGGGATCGTCGAGGAATTTGAGCTTCCACCGGCCGAACATCCAGTGGGGCTCCCAGCCGGTGACCACGATCCATTTCTGCTTCCGGATGGCGTTGGACAGCTCGGCGGTCATGGAGACTTCGCTGCCCTTCACCAATTCGTAATTGTACAGGCCGTATTCCCGCATGGCCTGCCGGGTCTTTTCCATGATCCCGGACTCCGGGTCGATCCCGATGATCCGGCGATGAAATTTGTCCGCGTATTTCTTCAAATCGCCGATGGACTCGGCTTTGATGTAAGACGCGTTGCGCTGCCCGGAAGCGGCGGTCTGCCGCCCCACGGTGATGTCAGGAATCACCAGGCCGATCTGGGTCCCGGTGAGGTTGGGTCCCAGATCGACAACCTGATCTTTGTAATCCTCGTAAAAATGGCCGTGGGTCGTGGGCAGCCAGGCCGCCACCATGCCGTCCACCACGCCGGCGGCCACCGAGGCCCACATCTTGTCCGCGGTCATGGGAATGATTTCGCATTCCATGCCGAGTTTTTCCTGGATCACCGTTTTGACCATGTTGGTGGCCGCCACGGTCTCGGACCATTCCACGTAGGAAAGGCGGACTTTCTTCGGGGCCGCCTCCGCCCGGGGTGAAAAGAGGGTGAACGCCAGCACGCAGGAAAAAACCGTCATAATGGTGAGAATCGTCTTTTTTGTCATCATCGCCTCCTTATCTTTAAAACGCTGAAAATGGAATATGCTCCGTGCCTTGATGCCCCGGGAAGACGCCCATCGGCCGGATTAGCCGTAACCATGTTTTTTGGCGTGATCGATCAGCCCCTTGACCACCGCGAAGCACATGATGAACATGATGATGGCAAAGGGCAGCCCCGTGGAAATGGCCGCGGTCTGGAGGGCCACCATGCCCCCGCCCAGCAGCAGGATCGCCGCCACCAAACCTTCCATGATGGCCCAGAACAGCCGCTGGGGCGTCGGCGGATCGGGATTGCCGCCGGCGGTGATGATGTCGATGACCATGGAGCCGGAGTCGGAAGACGTCACGAAAAAGAAAATGACCACCACCATGGCCAGGATGGAGGTGACCCAGCTCAACGGAAAGCTCTCCAGGAAGACGAACAGGGACACCGGGATGTTCGTCTGGACCGCCTTGGCCATTCCCCCGCTCATATACCGCTCGATGTAGATGGCGCTGTTGCCGAAAACGGTCATCCAGACAAAGGTCACCATGGTCGGCACCACCAGCACGCAGGCCAGATATTCCCGCAGGCTCCGGCCGTAGGAGACCCGGGCGATGAACATGCCCACGAAGGGACACCAGGCGATCCACCAGGCCCAGTAGAAAATGGTCCAGCCGTTCTGCCAGTTGCCCCCGTCCGTGTAGGTCTCGTTCCAGAATCCCAGGTCGAAGAAATTCTGGAAATAGTTGCCCATGTTTTCGACCAGGCCGTTCATGACATAAAGGGTCGGACCGAGAAACAGGACGAAGAGCATCAGCATAAGGGCCAGGCCGATGTTGATGTTGGACAGCAGCTTGATGCCGCCGTCCAGGCCCCGCACCACCGACCAGGTGGCCAGGGCGGTGATGCAGGCGATGAGGATCACCTGGACCCAGGCGGCCTGGGGAATGCCGAACAGGTGGGCCATGCCGGCGTTGACCTGCTGCACGCCGAAGGCCAGGGATGTCGCCACGCCGTAGAGGCAGGAGATGGTGGCCATGATATCGATGGCATTGCCCAGGCCTCCGTAGATGCGCTCTTTGAGGATCGGGTAAAACACGTTTCGGATGGACAGGGGCAGTCCCTCGGTGAAGCCGAAAAACGCCAGCCCCAGCCCGATGAGGGCGTAGATGCCCCAGGGATGAAAGCCCCAGTGGAGGTACGTCAACTGCATGGCCGCCTTGGCGCTCTCCACCGTGCCGGGCTCCGACAGGGGGTTGGCCACATAGTGGAACATGGGTTCGGCCACGCCGTAGAAAAGCAGCCCGATGCCCATGCCGGCGGAAAAGAGCATGGCGAACCAGCTCAGGTAGCCGAATTCCGGTTCCGCGTCGGGCCCGCCGATGCGGAGCCGGCCCAGGGGCGACACCAGGATGCCGATGCAGGTGGCCAGCACCACGTTCATGGTCAGCACCAGGAACCAGCCGGTGTAATCGGCGATCCAGTTTTTAATGGCGGAAAACAGGTTTTCGGCGGATTCGCCGGCGATGATCGTAAAGAGCACGCCGGCGAGGATCAGTCCGGCGCCGCCGAAAAACACCCAGGGCTGGATGTCGTATTTCCAGATTTTGTTGTCCAGGTTCTTGATCGTCTTCGCGGTTTCGATCTGAAAGGCTTTTTCATCGGCCACGGGACACCCCCTTCCTCGGCGTTAATCTTCCTGGATTTTTTTCAGAATGAGCTTGCCGTCTTCGACGGTCACTTCTATGGCGTCCCCCGGCGTGAACCCCCCCTTTTTCAATAACTCTTTGGAAAGTACGATGCCGGCGTCGCGCGATTTGGGTTGTTCAGCCTCGGGATCATCGAAGAGCCCCCTCACGTAATAGACCTTCTTGTCCTCCTCCTGGAGCATCCGCAAATGCTCTTTCAGGGTGTAGGGCGAGATTTTGAATTCCTTCATGATCTCCTTGGCCCGCTTTCCCTCGTTGATCATGTCTCTCAACTTGTCGGGGTTGTAGCGGATGCTGAAACTTCTCCTGGACATGGCCGCGCCTCCTTCGGTTCGTGGTGAGCGTAACGGTTAATCCTTACGGATTTTTCTCAGGATAATCTGATTCTCTTCGACGATCATCTCGAAGGCGTCCCCCGGCGTGAATCCGCTTTTTTCGAGCATTTCCTTGGAAAAAACAACGCCGACATGGCGGCTTTTCGGTTTTTCGGCCTCGGGATCGTCAAACAGGCCCTTGACGTAGTAGACCTTCTTGTCCAGATCCTGGAGCATCCTCAAGTGCTCCCAGAGGGTGTAGGGCGAGATCTTGAATTCCTTCATGATCTCCCTGGCCCGCTTCCCCTCGTTGATCATGTCTCTCAACTTGTCGGGGTCGTAGCGGATGCTGTAATTTCCCCTGGCCATGGCCGCGCCTCCTTTCGTTGATGGTGGATAAAAACGCCCGGCGATTGCCGAACATGATGCTGGTATCAGATTTTAACCGAAAAGGCAAACGGCCGGCGCCCAACCGGGGTTGGACTGGAAAGATCGAATCTGTTATAGAAGTCCTTTTTGTAAAGATTTTCCGTCGGGAGCGGATCGTATGAAAACAATGGCCACGCAACTGTCCCTGCTGTTTCAACTCGGCCGGAGAAAAAGCAACGTTCGGTTGCTGATCAACTTTTCCCTGGTGTTGATCTTTTTTTTCGTGGTGTACAGCGTGCTGTTCCACATGCTGATGCTCTACGAAGGACGCCGGTTTTCCTGGATCACCGGCTTTTACTGGACCCTGACGACCATGTCCACCCTGGGCTTCGGCGACATTACGTTTGCCAGCGACATAGGGAAATGTTTTTCGGTGGTGGTGTTGATGAGCGGCATTGTTTTTCTTCTCATCATGCTGCCCTTCACCTTTATTCAATTTTTCTACGCGCCCTGGCTGGAAGAACAGAGCAAGGCCCGGGCGCCCCGCGCGGCGCCCGAAGGCATGACCGGTCACGTGATTTTGACCCATTTTGACGGCGTCGCCGTGAACCTGGTCCGAAAACTCGGTCAATACGGCATCGATTACGTCATCCTCTCCGCCGAGCTGAAAACCGCGCTTCATCTGCATGACCAGGGATATAGAGTGGTCGTCGGCGATCTGGACGACCATCTTACATACGAACGGCTGAACATCGGCCGCGCCGCCATGGTGGTGGTCCTGAACGACGACATTTCCAGCACGAACATCATTTTCACCATTCGGGAGGTCAACCCCGATATCGTCATCGCGACCAATGCCGATGTGGACGATTCGCTGGATATTCTGGAGCTGGCGGGCGGCACCCATGTCTTTCAGTTCACCAAAATGCTGGGCGAAGCCCTGGCGCGCCGCGTGCATGGCGTCAGTCTAAAGGCCAATGTGATCGGGGAATTCGATCAACTGTTCATCGCCGAGGCCCCGGTCATGCGGACTTGGTTGGAGGGAAAAACCCTCGCTGAAAGCCGTTTGCGCGAGGTCACCG
>CAZZBE010000350.1:0-4638 GCA_964652715.1 uncultured Desulfobacteraceae bacterium | reverse complement strand
TCGTCTTCGGCGGGCATTTCCCGGACCTCGACGCCGGCGGATTGGAGGCGATCGAGCACGTCGCGGTTGACCGATTCCCGGAAGAAGCGGGCCACGGATTGGGCGATCTCCGGGCCGATCTCGTCGGTCTTCTCGATGTCGTCGGCCTTGGCCTCCCGCAGATCCGATAGACGGCGGTACCGTTGGGCCAGAATCCCGGCCACCCGCTGGCCCACGTGGCGGATGCCCAGCGCGTAGAGAAACCGGTCGAGCCTCGGATTTTTGGCGTTCTGGACGGCCGCGTGGAGCTGGCCGGCCGACTTGTCGGCAAAGCCGTCCAGTTTGAGGAAATCGTCTTTCGTCAGGCGGTAAAGGTCGGCGATGTCGCCCACCAGTTCCTTGTCCACAAGGTCTTCCGCGGTCTTTTCGCCCAGGCCCTCGATGTCCATGGCCTCCCGGGACCCGTAGTGGATGATCCCGCCGATGAGCTGGGGGCGGCAGGACAGGCCGGCCGGGCAGACGTGGTAGGCGCCCTCCCGATAGATCTCCGATTCGCAGGCCGGGCAGTGGTCGGGCATGGAAAACGGATCCTCCCGCTTTTTGCCCGGCTGCTCGATCCGCTCCACCACTTCGGGGATCACGTCGCCGGCCCGGGCCACGCGCACCTTGTCGCCGGGCCGCACATCCTTTTTTCGGACCTCGTCGGCATTGTGGAGGGACGCCCGGCTGACGGTGACGCCGCCCACGTCCACCGGCCGCAGCAGGGCCACCGGCGTCAGCTTGCCGGTGCGGCCCACCTGGACCACGATCTTCT
The DNA here is from genome assembly GCA_964652715.1 of uncultured Desulfobacteraceae bacterium. Taxonomy (GTDB): domain Bacteria; phylum Desulfobacterota; class Desulfobacteria; order Desulfobacterales; family JAABSP01; genus JAABTD01. The sequence goes on along the minus strand of CAZZBE010000350.1, from coordinate 3,845 downwards.
CCAGGACCGTCTCCTCCCGCCGGGCCGGGAACTTCCAGGCCACGGCCCACCGGGGGCTCCGGTGGCGGGTTCCCAGGGTCTCCCGCTGATCGTAATCGTTGAGCTTGATCACAATCCCGTCGATTTCATAATCGAGGTCGTCCCGCTTTTCCGAGAGGCGCTGGTGATAATCCGTCACGTCGTCCAGTGAATCGACCCGCTTGACCTCCGGGACGGTTTTCAGTCCCCAGTCGGAAAACCGTTTCAGCAAATCCCAGTGGTCGGCGACCTCGACGCCCTCCATCTTCAGGGCGTCGTAGAAAAAGATGTCCAGGGGCTTGTTTTCAACCTTTTTCGGATCGAGATGCCGCATGGTCCCGGCGGCCGCGTTGCGAGGGTTGGCGAATGCGTCTTTCCCTGATTCGATCCGTCGCTGGTTCAGTTCCTGGAACCCCGCCTTGGACATAAAAACTTCCCCCCGCACCGACAGGTATTCCGGAACGCTTTCACCTCCCCGCAGCCGAAGCGGGACCGATCCGATGGTCTTCAAATTCTTTGAAATCCCCTCTCCGGTCTCGCCGTTGCCCCGGGTGGCCCCGTATGTAAATTCCCCGCCTTCGTAGACAATCTCCACGGAAAGGCCGTCCAGCTTGGGCTCCAGCACATAAACGATCTCCTTTCCGTTTACGCGCCGCCCGACGAAATCATGGAAATCCGCCACCTCGTCCTTTTCGCGCACCGCGTTGAGGCTGAGCATGGGGGCCGCATGGTCGACCTTTTCCAGTGCGTCCATGGGGTCCGCGCCCACCCGCTGGGTGGGGGATGCGTCGGATTGCAGATTCGGGAAAGCCGCTTCCAGCTCCTGAAGGCGCCGAAAAAGGGTGTCGTAAACCTGATCGGAGACGACCGGATCATTTTTCACATAGTATCGGTAGTCGTGATAGTCGATCCCCTCCCGAAGGGCTTCCGCCTCCTCCCGGGCTCTGTCCTTGTCCATCTTTTCCGCATCTTTGAACCTGGTGCGGGGATCTGTTTTGAAGTTCATCAGATCGTTTTGGCGGGTCATTTTATCATCCCTCCGCCCCCTATAGAAAATGGGGGAGAATACGGGTTGCACCCTATGGCGATTTTATACTCGATTCGGTATCCTCTTAGTGATATGAACAGCGCAATGAACCGCAACCCCGGAGAAAGGCAGGCTGATGAAGGAAATCGTTGATTTTGCTTTGCACTGGATGGACGCCCATCCCAATGTCCTGTGGGCCGCGGGGGCCTCTTCCCTGCTGATTTTTCTCGCCACCCTGATTGGGCTGCCGTTCATCATCATCAAACTCCCCGAAAACTACCTCGTGAGCCCGAAGGACCATTCGCTCCGGAAGTACGTTCGGGGCACGGCCCTGGACCTGCCTTACCGGATCGCGAAAAACCTCCTGGGCTGGATGCTGATCCTGACCGGCCTGGCCATGCTGGTTTTGCCGGGGCAGGGCCTGCTCGCCATCGTCGTCGGCCTGTCGCTCATCAAATTTCCAGGCAAACAAAAGACGATCCGAACCATCGTCCATCAGGAAAACGTCCTCAAATCCGCCAACTGGATTCGGGCTAAAGCGGGGAAGGCGCCGCTGGAAAGGCCGGAATAAATGGAATCTCTCCTCACCATGACCTGGGTCGACCTCCTGGGGTTTCTGGCGGGCATTTTGACCACCTTCAGCGCCACGCCCCAGCTGCTGTATTCCTACCGAACCAAGGACGTGGCCAGCATCGATTTGAAGTTCATGCTGATGCTGGTCTCCGGGCTGACCACCTGGGCGATCTACGGCATTATTATCAAGTCGCTGCCCATCATCTTCTTCAATTTCGTGGGGGCCGGGTTGTGGCTGCCGATTATTGTTATGAAGATCGGGGATTTGAGAAGGGGGAAGGTCTGATAGCGATGACGACCTGTGGACCTGAGTGGACTTTGTGGACGATGTGGACAATGTGGACGGCGGAACGCCCCGCGCTGTCCACTTTGTCCACCGTGTCCACTTCGTCCACTTCGTCCACTTCGTCCGCTGGAATAATGGGTCATGTCACCACCAGCACCGGGTTGGCGACTTCGTCCGCCAGCGCCAGCAACGCTTCCTCGCGCCCCTGCCATCGGTCGCCGGGAAGAACCAGCGGCCCCCGGGTCGCCTCCATCCTGACGTAATAGGCGACCACCGAGGGGGCGGAGCTGATGAGGGGGCGGAAGCGGGCCGAGAGGCCGGCCGCCTTGACCTGGCTTTCGGCATCGGCCCGAAAGGCGTCGGCCGCCTCCCGGGTGTCGGCCAGAAGAAACACCCGGATGGGCGTCGCTTTGTCCGCCACGAAATGGCCGGCGGCCTCCAGGGCCTTGGCGGCCGAGGCGGCGGCGTCGTAGACCACCACCGGGGGGTCGGGCCGAAACGTCTGACGGAGGATCAGGGTCGATCCCCGCCGGCCGGAAATCACGGCCCGGACCGTCGAGCCCACCCGTCTCGGCCCCATCAGGGACCGGCCGACCCGCCCCAGGATGATCAGATCGTCATCGGCGGCGGCGGCGATCAATTCCCGGGCCACCGGGCCCCGACGCGTCTGGAAATCCCAGTCGAGTCCCCGTTGCCGGGCGATGGCCGCCAGGGAGCGGCGCATCCCTTCCGCCTGGGCCCGGAGCTGGCGCTCCAGTTGCGCCCGGTCGAGGCGGCGGGCATAAGGGGAGAAAAAGCAGACCTCCCGGATAAAGGGCGTCTCCACGGCCCGGAGCAGGTCGGCGTCCTCGATGAAGAGGCCGGCCACCTCCGCACCCAGCCGGACCGCCAGATCGGCGGCGGCTTTCAACCCTTCCAGGCTGGCCGGGGAGGCGTCCAGGGCCACCAGGATCCGTCGGATCGATTTCCCATCGCTCATTCCGCCTCCTCCTCGCCCGCCTCCGCCGCCTGGGCCTTCATCCTGCGGGCGAATTCAATCCGTTTTTCGGCCATTTTTTCCAGCCGTCCCATGACCCGTCCGTTGATGCTCTCTTCGGGGTAGTTTCCCTCCGCGTCCGGTTCGCCGGCCGGGACCCCGGTGAGAAGGGCGATGCCCTGGTCGATGGTCTCCACCGGATAGATGTGGAATTTACCGTCCCGGACGGCGTCGATGACCCGCTTCTCCAGCATCAGGTGAGGGAGGTTGGAGACAGGGATCAGCACCCCCTGATCCCCGGTCAGTCCCTGTGCCGCGCAGACATCGAAAAAGCCTTCGATCTTCTCGTTGACCCCGCCGATGGCCTGGATGCGGCCATGTTGATTGACGGACCCGGTCACGGCGAAGGACTGTTTGATGGGCGTGTCCGAAATGGCCGACAGCAGGGCGTAGAGTTCCGCGGAGGAGGCGCTGTCGCCTTCCACCCCGCCGTAAGACTGCTCGAAGACCAGGCTGGCGGAAAGGGACAAGGGGCGTTCGTAGGCGTACCGCCCGTTGAGAAAACCGGCCAGGATCAGCACGCCCTTGGAGTGAATGGGGCCGCCCATGGCCACCTCCCGCTCGATGTCCACCACGTTCCCCTTGCCCAGGTGGACCCGTGCCGTGATGCGGGTGGGTTTGCCGAAGGAAAATTCCCCCAGTTGCAGCACCGACAGGCCGTTGACCTGGGCGACCTTCTCGCCTTCGGTGTCGATGAGAACGATCTCCCGGTGGATCTGCTCCTGGGACGCCTCCCGGATCCGGTCCGACCGGTAGTCCCGGGTATCGATGGCCTTCTGGACCTCCGCCGCGGTCACCGCGCCGTTTCCGTTCTTCCCGGCCCAGTAGTCGGCCTCCCGCAGCAAGTCGATCACCGACCGCATGAGCACCGAAAGCTTCTCGCCGTCGTCCACCATCCGGGAACT
>CAZZBE010000349.1:0-4642 GCA_964652715.1 uncultured Desulfobacteraceae bacterium | reverse complement strand
TCGGCGGCCTGGAGCACCGGATATCCCAGAAATCCGAAGGTGGACAGATCCTTGCTGTCCATTTGCACGATCTGGTCCTTGTAGGTGGGGTTCCGCTCCAGCCAGGGCACGGGGGTGATCATGGAGAGGATCAGGAAGAGTTCGGCGTGCTCCTTGATGTGGGACTGGACGAACATGGTGCATTTTTCCGGGGTCAGGCCGGCGCTGAGCCAGTCGATCATCATGCTCTTGACGTAATCGGAGATCCGGCTCGTGTCTTCGTAATCGCTGGTCAGCGCGTGCCAGTCGGCGATGAAGAAGAAGCAGTCGTAGGCGTCCTGCATCTCCACCCAGTTGGCCAGGGCGCCGTGGTAGTTGCCGAGGTGCAGGGGGCCGGTGGGGCGCATGCCGCTGAGTACGCGTTTTTTGTCGGTCATTTGAAACGCTCCTATTTTCCGAGAAAAAAAGTGACAAAGGGATGGATGAAAAGGGTGAACACCTTATCAAGCACGCCGGTCATCAGCAGAAAGATGACGATGATAATCCCGAAGGGCTCGATGCGCTGGTAGGATTTTCGCAGGTCTTCCGGCAGGACCATGGCCAGAATCCGGCTGCCGTCCAGGGGCGGGATCGGGATCAGGTTGAAGATCATCAGCACGGCGTTGATGATGACGCTGAACTGAAGCATGTAGGCGAACCCCAGGACAATGGGCCCGACCATCGTGCCGGACCAGACGCCGTGCGTGGCCGCCACGCCCTGGTAGAGCAGGCCGGAGAGAACCGCGCAGATCAGGTTGGCGGTCACGCCGGCGGCGCCCACGAGAATCATACCCATTTGGTAGGGTTTGAGGTTGAAAAAATTGACGGGAACGGGCTTGGCGTATCCGAAGATGATGGGCGACCCCGACAGGGCCAGAATGCCCGGCAGCAACAGCGACCCGACGGGATCGAGGTGCTTGATCGGGTTGAGGGTCAGCCGGCCCGCGTCCTTGGCCGTATGATCGCCCATCCGGAGGGCGACGAACCCATGGGCGACCTCGTGGATGGTGACCGCGAACAGGAGCGGGACGATCATCAGCAGGAATTGATAAACGGCGGATTGCGAGAACATGTCGATTAGCCCTCAACCATATAAATATTGGCCTTATGGCCGTTGAACAGCTCTAGCAACTCTTTGAAGTCTTGCTGAACTTCCATGGAACTGTCTCCTCAGGTAATCCACTGCCGCGACTCTTTCTTCTGGAGGTTTGTTCAACCAATACTTTAGATCGTCCAGAATCATGCGCTTGTCGTCCATATTTTTTACACTGACCACCTTTTCGATCATGATGCTTATCCTTATCGTCGCACATAACAGCAGATAATAAAACCCAACTTATACTATATTTTTAACCATAGTTGAATAGCGCTTATCGCAAAAAAAATCCTTGTGGGATCGACTGGTGTCCTCCGGATGAAGGGAATTCGTTCCGAAACCTAAATATTCATCGATTTAAACAAAAACGGCCCCCCCAGAAACATCCACGCCGACCCCAGGAGCACGAACTGGACCCTTAGCCACAGGGCCGGTTCGGGCCCCAGATATCCGTAAAGCGGGATCAGCAACAGGAGCGGCAACAGGCCGACGATCGCTCGGGCCAGTCGACTGAAGGGGCCTTTGGGGTCGGAAAAGCCGATCGTTTTCCGTTCGACGCCTTCCAGGAGAGCGGCCGCCGCCAGACCGATTCCGGCCATGAGGCTTCCCGCCGACGGATGCCAGAGGATCAGTCCCATCCCAAGGACCACCCAGAACAGCCGAACGTCCCATCCCCGCAGGAGGTCCCCGTTTTGGGCCTGGAGGCGGAACAGCGCGGCCATCATGGCCACCCCCAGGCCGCCGAAGGCCCAGCCCGCCAGAACGTCCGGTAAATCGTGGACCCCCAGGTACATCCGCGTCAGGCCGACGGCAACGGCCAGGCCGCCCCAGAGGAGCGTCGGAATGGAACCGGGGTAGAGGATCGCCAGTCCGCCGAAGAGCATGGCGGCGGACTGGGCGTGGCCGCTGGGAAAGGCGTGGCTCAGGGGCGGCGGTCCCACCAGTCCGACCCGTTCGTCGGCCTGGTAGGGACGCGGCTGGACGGTCATCTCCTTGACGATGGCGTTGCCCTGCATGAAGAGCAGAAAGACCAGAGCCAATGCCCAGCCCCGCCGCCGGTCCACGAGCCAGTAGATCAACGACAGGATGACCAGGTAGGCGCCGACGCCGCCCAGGGCCGAAACGGCCAGAACGATCCGGTCCAGTTCGGGGGTGCGAAACTGTTGCAGGTAGAGGATGGACTCCATTTGATGTCCTTTCTTTAAGGTGGACGGCGTGCAGTGCCGCCGCTTTTTCTCCCTGACCTTACCCCATGAAACGGGTGGGGATCAATGCGTCCTTACTCTGATTTTTCGCCCAAAGGGTTCGGCGTACAGATGGAAAATAAGGCGTCCGCGGGGGAGAGATGGGGGATTGACGGTATTTAATCCTTCCCTTCAAAGCCGATACCATTAAGTCTAATATGATGGTTTCCATCATCTTCAACCTGTTCAACCTGCAAAGGAGGCCGCATGTTTTTTATCGATTTGTTGTTTGCACTGATTTTCGCCCTGGTCATCGCCGGCATTTTCGCCGCCGCTTTTGACAGCCGGGGGCCGTGGGACAGCTTTTTCCTCTTTTTTATCGTGCTTCTGCTCTTTACCTGGGCCGGCGGCGCCTGGATCACGCCCTTCGGACCGGTGCTATGGGGCGGTTACTGGCTGCCCTTCCTCATTGTGGCGATCGTGGCGGCCCTGTTGCTGGCGGCGACCATACCCCCCGGGGATAAACGGGAAGAGCGGTTGATCGAAACCACGGAACCGGTCCGGCCGCCGGAAGAAACGGCTACCCTGGCGACGGTGGGATTCTTTTTCTGGCTGTTCATCTTTGTTTTGATCATCGCCATCGTCGTCGCCTACATTGTTTAATATCATATAGGAGGAACGCATCATGCTAAGAAGTATGGATGAACTCAAAGGATATGTGTTGGAAGCCGCCGACGGAGAAATCGGTCGGTGCAAGGATTTTCTGTTCGGGGACGACTCCTGGACCGTCCGGTATATGGTCGCCGATACAGGCAAATGGCTGCCCGGGCGCAAGGTTCTGATCTCCCCCATTTCCATGGGAACGCCCGACTGGAATTTCAAACGGCTGCCCGTGGGGCTCAAAAAGGAACAGATCGAGAGCAGTCCGCCCCTGGAAGACCATGCGCCGGTTTCCCGGCAGTTCGAGATGCAATGGTTCCGCCATTACGACTGGACGCCGTATTGGATACCGGGGGGGCGATGGGGATCGGTGGACACCCCCCAGGCCCTGTTCAATACCCGGTTCGACGGACTCACCGACAGGGATCTTCAGCCCGAAGAAAACCATCTCCGGTCCGCCGACGAGGTGGAGGGATACCATATTCGGGCCAACGACGGGGAGATCGGCCATGTGGAGGATTTCATCATGGAGGTCGAGCCGTGGGCCGTCCGGTACATGATCGTGGACACCCGAAACTGGCTGCCCGGCCGGAAGGTGCTGATATCGCCCGACTGGATTAATTTTGTGGACTGGGCGGAAAAAGCCGTGGGCGTGGAGATGACCCGGGACGCGGTCAAGAACAGCCCGGAATACGACCCCAAATCGCCGGTGAACCGCGCCTATGAGGTGCGCCTGTACGATTTTTACGGCCGACCCTATTACTGGTAAAGTCCATCCACGCGGCCCAAACCGAAACATAAAAGAGGAGGTCTATCATGCGAAAAGCGGCCGTCGCCGGCACGTTTTACGATTCAGATCCGGCAACATTGAAAAAAGAGATCAACCGGTATCTCCAGGACGCAAAACCGGAAAAAGCAGAAGGCGACATTCTGTCCCTCATCAGCCCCCATGCGGGATACGGCTTTTCCGGACAGGCGGCGGCCTACGGGTTCAAGCTGGTCGACCCGGAACGGGTGCGCCGGGCCGTCATCCTGGCGCCGGCCCATACGTTCCCCTTTCAGGGGGTTTCCATCGCCAAGGCCACCGCCTATGAAACGCCGCTGGGCATCGTGGGGATGGATACGGAAGCCTGTACCCATCTGATGAAACAACCCAAATTCAATGTCATTCCCGAGGCCCACAAGCGGGAGCATTCGCTGGAGGTGCAGCTTCCCTTTCTCCAGGTTTGTCTGGGGGAGGGATTTGAGTTGGTCCCCATGGTGGTGGGACAACTGGGCCCCGGCGATCACGCGGCCGTTGCCGATACCCTCAAGGGGATATTGCGGGAAGACGACCTTGTGGTGATCTCGTCCGACTTCACCCACCAGGGCCCCCGGTTCGGGTATGTGCCCTACGACACGGATGTGAAGGATCGGATAGAGCAGCTCGACATGGGCGCCATCGAGGCGATTCTGGCCGGGGACAGCGGCCGGTTTCTCGATTATGTCCGGGAGACCGGGGCCACCATCTGCGGCGCCCATCCCATCGCCATTCTCCTGGAGATGTTGCCCCCTTCGGCCCGGGGAAAGCTCCTGGTCTATTACACCTCCGGCGATGTTACGGGGGATGACAAAGAGAGCGTCAGTTATGCGTCCATCGCGTTTTACGGAGACGGGGGCTGGCCTGCCGAATGACGACAGGCGG
>CAZZBE010000348.1:0-4660 GCA_964652715.1 uncultured Desulfobacteraceae bacterium | reverse complement strand
CGATAGCCGTCCGCGAACAGCCGGTAGGCTTCCATCCGCATCGATTCATAAGCCATCAGGTCTTCCATGTTCATCATCGTTACCGTTCTCATTGATTGACGATTTAAAATCGCGGCGGCGGCCTTTCCCCGGCGAATGGAGCGCCGGGGAAACGATCCGCATCTTAATGGTCTTTATTCCGGTGTTGCATGGAGTTTGAAATAGCGTTCCCCTATGGTGTAAACCAGCAACATGACCGAAAAACCGGCCAGGGCCACGAACACCTCGTAAGCCGTCGGCATGTAGCTGACGAATTCGGGGCGGCCTTCCGTCATTTGTCCCAGGGGACGGATGACGCCGCTCAAAACAAACTCCAACCGACCGGCGAACATGCCCAGCAGAAACAGAAAGCCGGCGGTGATTTTGCCGCGGCTGGTTTTGCGGATTTGCGGCATCAGCATTAAAACAGCGGGAACGACCAGCCCCAGCCAGAGCTCGATGTGGTAGGGGATGGACCCGATCATGTGCCTGAAGGCCCGCAAGTCGTCTGAAGTGGAGGATATTCCGCCGACAACGGTCCGCCATAAAAACAGAATCAGCACCACGCCGGCGATCATGCCCATGATCCGGGCCAGCTCATTATACAGCTCGGCTGATTTGTCGGACCCGGTCACGCCCCGCAATTGCTCGTAAATCAGGCTGACCAACAGCAGCGCGGCGATTCCGGAGCCAAAGCCGGTGAGGGGAAAATAGACCGAAAAAAACGATGCGTTCAATGACGGGCGCGCATCGGTCATGCCCATCAGCCAGCCCAGGGTGGTGGATGTGCCGATGGCGATCATAAAAATAACCACCCCGAGGGGTTTGCTGACCCTTCCGATGTAGATCCGCCAGAAGGCGAGCAAAAGGGCCGCGATGTAAACGTGGTAGAGCATGGCCAGCCACCACAGAGGCGAAGAGAAGTTGGGGGAAAGGAAAATGTAGATGACCTTCAGGGGCGACCCGATGTGCAGTATGAGGCACACGAAGGAGCCGAGGAGGACCGCGATTTCAAGGTAAACCGTGCGCTTTTCGATGATGTCGTAGCGGTGAACGCCGAAAACGACCGGGATGGAAGACACAAAGGCCAGGCCCGCGCTCGTCAGGCTGAAAAAAATGTAGGTTGACAACGGAAGCGTCCAGACCAGAACATCGGTTTTCGCGTAAAGGGCGAACCCCACCGTATAGACTCTGAGGGCCGTCCACAGGCCCAGAAGAATGCCGACGCCGAGAATGCCGAACCAGATTTTCGACTTCATTAGACTGCTCCTTTCGTCCTGGGATAGTTGGATGCGCTGAAATCCCGGATGTAATAGACCGCCGGATCGGTGCCCAACGCCTCTTTCAACCGGTAAGGCTTGAATTTCCCCAAAAGATGATTCACGTTGCTCCGGGGGTCGTTGAGGTCTCCGAAGATTCGTGCATCCGCCGGGCAGGCTTCGACGCAGCGCGGCAGCAGGCCCTTTTCAACGCGGTGGTCGCAGAAGGTGCATTTTTCCACAACCCCCTTGGGCCGGATGCCGGGCAGGGTCGCTTCCCGCTCCGGATTATAGTAGGGGATGGCATTGCCGCCGACTTTGCGGGTCTCCTCCGCGGGCGATGTGGTCACCTTCGGTATGACGGATCGTTTGTCCTTCCAGAACTGGTGGGAATCCTTCCAGTTGAAATAGATCACGCCATAAGGGCAGTTGATCATGCAGTATCGGCAGCCGATGCACTTTTTGGGGTCGTGCATAGTGATGCCGTTTTCCGCTTTATGCATGGCCCTGGTGGGGCATCCCCTCACGCATGGCGCGTCGGTGCAATGATTGCAAAGCGTTGGCAGGTAATGAAACCGGACATTTGGGAAAACGCCCGATGTTTCGGTGATCTTGTGGGACCAGTACACCCCCTCGGATAGGTTGTTTTCACTTCGGCAAGCTATGCTGCAGGCGCCGCAGCCGACGCATCGTTGACGGTCGATGACCATGGCATATCTGGGCATTTTTCTCCTCCTTATATCTTCTCGATTTTAATCCGCGTTACGCCATAGTATGCGGAGCTGCCGCTCAATGCCTCATACTGGGCCGGAATAATGTCGTTGTTGTTGCCGCCCCGGGGCGTTTTGCCGAATTTTTCCGACGCCAGCCGGCCATAAGCCCAATGGCCCTGTCCGAAACACTTGGCCACGGTCCCCGGACGCACCCCTTCCCATTGTTTGGCGGTGCAGGTCAGACTGCCGGTGGGCGAGGATATCTTGATGCGGTCCCCGTTTTGGATGCCCAGCTTGCGGGCGTCGATGGGGTTGATTTTGGCCACGTCGTCCCACGGTTCCTCTCCCGGATCGAGGTCTTTGAAGTCATAATACCAGGTGCAGTTGGCGGATCGTCCCTCGCGATTGAGACGGGCTTTATGGTCCACATGCACAAACGGGTATTCCTTCTCATCACCCAGAGTAAACGGTTCTTCATAATGGGGAATGAACGCCGTTTCTCCCCGGGCCAGGTAATTGGTGGCTTTCATGACCTCATCCACCGTGGCGCCGTGGTTGGCGGCGTGCGCTTCCAGGGCCGCCTTGAGGGTTTCGCTGTAAAACTCGAACATCCCGGTCTTGGTCTTCATGTCGCCCCATCGCTTTCGGAAGGGGTAAGGGTCGGAGTTCCACACGCCGGTTTTGGAAAATTCCTCCCACCCGCTGAATTTGTCGCCGCCCTTGTATTGTGAAGGATCCCACAGGTTTTGGGTCACGAATTTCAGGGCGTAGAGGGCGAACTCCTTTTCGTCGGCCGGTTCCTTGCCGGTTTCCGGGTCCTTGTATGTCTTATAATGCCGCAGCAGGTTGTCGAATCCGCGCTCGGCCAGCTTTTCGGCGATCAACCAGGGAATTTCGGTTTCGTCGATCTTGTAATCCCAGACCTTTTTGACGATGGGCTGCATCAGGGTGACGTGGCGGTACCCGTTGCCGATGGATTTGACATAGCCCCATTTTTCAAACATGTGGTGGGTGTCCGGAAGGACGATGTCGGAAAACCAGGAAAACTCCGACGCGTTGGTGGTGATATGCACCAGAAAAGGGATTTTGGACAAAGCCCTCTCCCAGCGTTCGGGCTGGGGGGCTGAAAATGAAAAATTGTTCATGTAGCCGATGGCCACCTTGATGTCGTAAGGGTCTTCATTCAGGATGCCGTCGGCCGCGTTGTTGGTGACCACCGCGCTGCCGGGTTTCCCCTTTTTGATGGCCGGAAGGTGCAAACGCCCTCTCTGATCGATTTTTTCATGGTTTTTGCCTTTTTTGGCGATGGCGTCCATGAAATCGTCCGGCTTTGGAAATTTGCCGGTGTACTCCTTGTTGCTGACCAGCGTGCCGCCCACATTGTCAACCGCCCCCACCAGGCCGTTCAAGGCGTGACAGGCCATGCTGGAATACCCGCCGCGAACCTGCATACAGGGGCCGCCGCCCACCCATGAAATGGCGTGAGGCGCGGCATTGCCGTAACCTTCGGCCACCCGCATGATTTGATCCGCCGGCAAACCGGTAATGATGGCCGCCCATTCGGCGGTTTTGTCTTTAAGCTCCAGGTTCCACCATTTCACAACCCCATGGGTGTATTTTTCCTCGAAGGTCTCTTCGGACACGGTTTGGCCGGGGACGAAGCGGTTGACGCCGTCCGTGAAATCGCCCACAAAGGGTTTGTACCACAACCCCCGGACCAGAAGGATATGGGCAATGGCCATGGCCAGGGCCCCGTCGCGTCCGGGGATGATGGGCAGCCATTCATCCGCTTTGCCGGCCGAAGCGGACAATCTGGGCTCAACAATGGCGATGGTGGCCTTGCCGACAACGTCGCCCCAGGCCTTGCAATAATAGGAAACCTGGCGGTTGGCGGCCAATGGGTCGGCGCCCCACAACAGGATGTAGTGCGCTTTTAACACGTCATATTGCCGGTAGCCCCAGTAGCCCTCGGTGTAGTAAGGACCGAACTTTTCCGCTTCGGCGCAGATGGCGCTGTGGGAAATGTTGTTGGGCGAGCCGATGATCTTGGTCATCCGGTCATACAAAACATCGCGCAAATAGGAATAACGGCCCCGCATGAGCATGTATTTGTGGGTTTCGTCGTTGTCGCGCAGCTCCATGATTTTGTCGGCAATGGCGTCCAGGGCCTCGTCCCAGGTGATGGGAACGAATTTCGGGTCCTCATGGCGGCCCTTTTTCGGGTTGGTCCGCTTCATGGGCGTCTTGATCCGGTCCGGATCATATAACTGCTGGATCGCCAGATGAGATCGCGGGCAACCCGCCCCCAGATTGACCTTCGAATGCGGATTGCCCCTTACCTTCACCGCCCGGCCATCGATGACGTAAACCTGCTTGGAACACCAGGAGGTACACCCCTGGCAGGTGGCCGGTTTCCATTCGCCCATTTCCCCGGCGCCTTTGGGCGCCGCCACCGCCAGCGATTTGAGCTGTGGACTCAGACCGGCGCCCAGGGCGACCCCGGCCCCGGTGGCGGCCGACGCCTTCATGAAGGACCGCCGCGACAATCGCACATTGTCGAGAAAGGTTTCCATCAGGGCCTGATGCTTGTTTCGTTGTTTTTCCATGTTCCCTCCAGAATATCGGTTGATGATGGGTCGTATCGCCGATTCGGCGTGGTTCAGTCGATTA
>CAZZBE010000347.1:0-4667 GCA_964652715.1 uncultured Desulfobacteraceae bacterium | reverse complement strand
GGGGTCGCCTCCGATTTTTCTAGAGACTTAGCCGCCGTCGTTGGGGTCGCCTCCGATTTTTCTAGAGACTTAGCCGGGGAGTTGCGATCGCTGTCTGATTTTTCTAGAGACTTAGCCGCCGTCGTTGGGGTCGCCTCGGATTTTTCGCTTAGCTTTTGACGACCGGGCGTAATAGAAGCGATCGCGTCCTTCACCTCGTCCAATGCTGGCTCTAATGGTTTATCGGAATATCGGGGCGGTAGGTACGTGTGCTTCAAGCCTAACCGCTGCATCCGTTCGGCTTCCTTGGAATACCGCAAGAGTTCACGCTTCACCGATGCCCACACAGGCTGGCACAGTTTGGGATTGTTGATGATTTTTGCTGCCTCGGTTGCAGCACCTACCGAGTCATTAGATTTAGCCTTGGCGATTTCTTCCACTGCCCGGACTAGGAACGGGTAGGGCTTGCCTGTTTCTGGATCGAGCCACTCGTGAGACGGGCGATCGCTTGTTCCTAATTCTAATCCCGCCTCGAAATCATCCCAGAGCGAACACATTCCCGTTCCCGTCCGTTCTAAATCAGCCATGACTGCTTTGGCATAAGCCGACGGGCATCTTGCTCCATGATTAGCTGCATATTGACGGACAGCATCGTAGAACCCGCGTTTCTTTTCCCCTGGAATTTGGAAGACGACGGGGGCGGCGGAAAAATTTTCCCCAGAATTAACTGATTCTTGAGCCGGGTTAGGGAAATTATTGGTTTGTGGTTGTTCCCTTTCCTGGCTGTTTATTTCCGGATCTGACTTGAGTTGTTCAACTTTTGTCTCTCTCTCGCCTTCTGAGAAAGTCTTATTAATCTTATTAAGGGGGGGGGAAACCCAGACAGGTTGGGGCAAGGAGGGGGTTCCCTGGGTGTCTGACGATCCTCTAAGGTGTGTGACGATCCCGTCGGGTGTCTCAGGACACCCAGGAGTTTGTTCAGTACAATCACCCTCGACAGCTTTGGAATACCACAAGCCCAAAGGCTGTACCCTGACATTGACCGTGATGAATTCCATATCAATAAAACCCTTCTGGTCTAACACCTTAAGCGCCCGACTAACGGTTTGCCGATGAACCTTTCGCCCACTGATGGAGAAGGTTCGGGCAATTTCGGCGGTGTTAATGGCGATACCGTTGTTGTAAGGGTCGAGAGTGCGGATGTAGTAAAGTAAATCTCTCTGACTGGGTGTGAGTTCTTGGCAAGCTCTCAGCCACTCGGAATGTTGCAAAGGATAAAATTTGCCCCGAATCTTCGTGCTTTGTGTCATAATGAATGCACCTAAAATATATAATTGTTTTCTTTACTTGCCCTCCACCTCGTCATAGGGGAGGGCTAATTTTTTAGTGTGAAAAACTTGATATATTTATTGAACCACTGTTAAATATTTAAATGAAGTTGCGTTTAGATAAATTAACAATTCTGGTGTAGAACTAAAATATGGAGTGGAATGAAGCTTTTGATCAAACGCTAAAGGACTTTAAGATCAGTGCTAAGTGGCTTTCTCAGGAGACGGGAGTGTCTGAGACGTTCATCAGTCAGTTCAGAAAAGGTCACAAGGACACGACGACCACTGTTCTCGGCAGACTACTTCAACCTTTATCCCGTGAGGCGAAAGAGCGATTTTTTGGTTTTGTGCTGGGAACCGCCCTACCAGAACCGGAGAGTCCCCCGATTGAGTGGTTACTAGAAAGCCTACCCAAGGAGCAGAAAAAGAAGCTAGCCATCCAGCTAATTGAGTCTATAGCCAAGGAGCCGGAACAATTAGAAGAATGTCTTCAGATGTAGAGAGTGTAATTCAAGCGATTGAGCAGTTGCCCGATGATATCTCTGCTGGGGATAAAGCACGTCTATTCAAAGAGGTGCAGCAAAAGCTGGGGCTTTCAATGAACACTCAAGTCTTGGGCGGCACCCAAATTCTGGGGAGTACGATCCAGATCAACATCTGCGATCGCTCCAGCTTCAAGGATCTGGCTGAAACTCTGGTTGAGGTTTTTGGAAAAGACGCGGCGATGGATTTGATTAAGGCGATTCTACAAAAATTCTAGAGACTTACGGCGGGATTTTCCGCTTGGACTTGAGGCTGAAGCTTTTGTGAAAAGTTTGTCCTATACTGAAAATCTCGTGAATCATAATTAGTTCACTCTAATTGGACAGTTCGCGAGGCGCGTTCCCTATTCCCGTAACTGACTGGGGAGCGCGTTCAATTTGGGAACACGCCTAGCTGATTTGCTTGTGCAGTCACACAGGGAAAGATCGGCTTCGTTTTCCACTGATCGTGAGAGGCTGACCCTCCCGGTGCTAGGGGAGTGCTGGGGGAGGGTTTAGCCTTTGAATCATTTTAAACTAGCATTGTATATTATTGGAGTAAAATAGTATACAGCGCTAATAAAAAATATTTACTATCTGGGAGGGTATCGGGCGCAAGCCATTCTTTCTCCTAATTACTTCGTTGCAATCTCATCCATTCCTCACGGCTAATCTGCCCGTTACCTCGCCCTGGGGACTGTTTTTGTGGGCGGGGCATTGTGTATTGATTTTGATTTTTCCGGGCATAAGCGACAGGTCGCCCGTCGTGATATTGACGCAGATACTGAGCAAGATATCGCTGATTGTCAATATGTCTGCACAATCCCCACTGTTCGCAAGCGTGTTTAAAGGCGTCTGCGATCGCTCTTTCTTCTGGCGTCCCGCGACTACATTCCTTGCCCGACGTAGAATATTCCACCAAAGGAACACTACCCACGCCCTGGCGTTTGTATCCGCCGATCTTAATCGTGCAGATTACCACACAACGATCGCCCGGATAGGAAAAATCTGAGTAGGAGTCTTGCCAGATGCAAACGGCGTCCAGTCGTTCCCGGTATTTCTGCCAGGGAACATAGAACCAGCGATCGCCTCCTGGCAAGGGTCGTTCTTTATAGTCTTCGGGTGGAAACGGCTGATCGAGTTTTTCAATTAGGTCTAAAATTTCTTGGTGAGTCATGGTATTCGCTCCCCAGTTGGGGAGCAGGTATCGTCAGTTATTTAAAAGGGAAGTTCGTAGGTTTCAACCTTGCCGAGTGGGGAGAAGTTTTCATCCCAATCAATAAGCCCGTGAGCGTATGCTAAAGCCTGGGGTTTTTGGTCGTAAGTAAACCACACATCGGAGACAACTTGCTCGAAAGTGTGAAACTTCGTTACCTCAACCCGATACCGATCGCCCTGGTTTAGGATTAAAACCATCTGAATCCCCCAGCCGCGATAGTCTCCCAGGTTGGCAAACATCGGATACCATTTAGTTGTTGGCTGTGATTGTTGCTTGATTGCTGCAATCATAGTTAATGCCTTCTGATAGGCGATAGCCCTCCTAGTGCTTGGCCGTGCAGGGAGGGTTTATCGTGTGTACTCCCACAGTTTACCACTGTATACAAACATAGGTCAAGCATATACAGTGCTAGGATAGATGTACTATCAAGGAGGTAAATCCGTGCCAAAGACAAAATACTATCGAACAGTTAGCAACCATCCCAGACGGAATGGCTGGATGAACGGCACACAAACCCCCGTCAGAAGTCAGGAGGTTTTTTCCCTGAAAATGCCTATGGACTGGTACGACGAAATAAAAGAACACATTGAGAGCGAGGGATGGACGAAGCAGGAGTGGGGGGATCATGTGGTTGCTGCCTACTATGGGAAACCCTTAAACGGGAAATCGGTTGAGCCAGTAAAGCGAGGCAAATCAGAGCCAGATCCCAGTAGAGATGGCACACAAAGCTCTGTTAGAAATCAGGAGGTTTTTTCCCTGAAAATGCCTCTGGACTGGTACGACGAAGTAAAAGAACACATTGAGAAGGAGGGATGGACAAAGCAGGAGTGGGGGGATCATGTAGTTGCTGCCTACTATGGGAAACCGTTAAATAGGGAACCCGTCACGCCAGTAAAGCGAGAAGTAAAGCGAGAAAAATCAAAGAGCGATCGCGGTTCCCAGGCTAAGTCTCTAGAAAAATCTGGGGGCGGTTCCCAAGCTAAGTCTCTAGAAAAATCTGAGGGCGGTTCCCAAGCTAAGTCTCTAGAAAAATCTGAGCCAGACTGGGAGGAACTAAAAAAGGAAGTGCTTGGCAAATTCAAGTTAGGCAGACAGTCAGCCACCTACAAAAAGATTAATCAAGCGCTCGATATGATGATTTCTAAGGTGAGCGGCTGATATTCCCCAACGTTCTCATCTGATGCAAGAAATCATTGCAGGTCTGGGGGGTTTTCTTTTTCTTCTTTTCTGGGGGGTTCGCTCTGTGAGTGGCTGCGTTGTCAGGTGAGCGGTTGAGTCCTGACGCGACCGGGTGCTTTGCTCGTACTCAGTTGCCAATCGCCTAGCCAGTCCTAGCTTCCCAGCGCCCTTCTCGCGGCGGTCGCTGGGAGCGTCGCTGAGTTCGGCGGTCGCCATGGGTGCCTCCTTCGTCAGCGACCCAGACTCCTCGCCGAGACTTAGCGCTCCTAGCTGGTCTGGCTGGCTCTGTCTGCCCTCGTCCCGCGTCGCCCCCTACCCCGGCGCGGCTGCGGATCTCGGCTTGCACACGCCCATGGTGTTAATTTTCACATCAACAGTTATGCAGGCGTGGCTAGCGCTGTCGATCCTTGCCGCGCCGTTTGATTGAGCGGTGGCGCAATC
>CAZZBE010000346.1:0-4683 GCA_964652715.1 uncultured Desulfobacteraceae bacterium | reverse complement strand
AGGCCATCCAGCAGGATCTGTCGGCCGTGGGGATCAAGGCGAACCTCAAGACCCTGGCCGCTTCCACGGTGATCGCCGCCGGCGGGGAACCGGATCAGGCCCCCATGCTCTGGTCCGGCGGCCTGGCCTGGCTGGCCGACTTCCCCGATCCGTCCAATTTCTACGGGCCGATCCTCGGGTGCGGCGGGGCGGTCAAGGGCGGCTGGAACTGGGCCTGGTACTGCAACGAAGCGATCGACGCCAAGGCCCAAAAGGCCGACGCCATGAGCGACCCGGCCCTGTCCGACCAGCGCATCGACCTGTGGCGGGACATCTTTATCCAGATCATGGAAGACGCCCCGTGGGTCCCGGTCTTCAACGAACTGCGCAACACCATGCGGTCCGACCGCATTGGCGGGCCCGAGGCGTTTTTCGTGGATCCGGTCTTCCGGCCCTGCAACTACCGTTATGTATTCGCAAAGGATGCGCAATAAAGGCAGTGGCTGGTGGATAGTGGCTAGTGATAAACGCCAGCCACTATCCACAAAATACAAGCCACGATTCACGATGCTGAGGAAATAATGAAAATCGCAGCGGATTACACCATTCATCAAGAACACCGCCACTATGGCTGGGACAACGCGCTGGAACCGGCTCTGACCGTCGCGCCGGGCGACACCGTGACCTTCGACGTGCCGGACGCCTCGGGCGGCCAGTTCACGCCGGCGTCCAAGGCCGGGGACATCGCGGCGCTTGATTTTTCCAACGTCAACCCGGTGACCGGTCCGGTCCGGATCGACGGCGCGGAACCCGGCGACGCGCTGAAAATCACGCTCCTGGAATTCGAGCTGATCGACTGGGGCTGGACGGCCATCATTCCCGGCTTCGGCCTGCTGGCGGACGATTTTCCCGACCCGGCCATGCACATCTGGCGGTTCAAACCGGAAACCGGGGCCCTGGCGGAATACGGCCCCGGTGGGCGGGTTCCGATCCGGCCCTTTCCGGGCACCATTGGCGTCGCTCCCGCGGCGACCGGCGTTCAAGAGGTGATCAATCCCCGTCGCGTGGGCGGCAACATGGACACACGGGACCTGACGGCCGGGACGATCCTCTACCTGCCCGTGGAGGTTCCGGGCGCCCTGTTGTCTATCGGCGACGGCCACGCGGCCCAGGGCGACGGGGAGGTGTGCGGCACGGCCATCGAAAGCCCCTTCAGGCTGACGGTGAAGCTGGAACTGGAGAAGGGCGGGGCGCCGCCCTTTCCCCGGTTCACGACGCCGGGTCCGGTCACCCGCCACATCGACGGCGCCGGATACGAGGTCGCCACCGGCGTGGGCCCGGATCTGATGGCCTCGGCCCGGGCCGCCGTGGCGGCCATGATCGACCTCGTCTCCGGCCGGTACGGGATGAGCGCGCCCGAGGCCTACATGCTGTGCAGCGTCTGCGCCGATCTCCGGATCACCGAGATCGTGGACGCGCCCAACTGGATCGTCGCCTGCCACTTTCCGCTGTCGGTATTCGCGGAATGACGCAGGAAGAGATATCGGTCCCATCGGACGTCGTCCTCACGGTCCGGGATCTCACGGTCGGTTTCGCCACCGAGGCGGGGGCGGTTCGGGCCGTGGAGGAGGCGGCTTTCACCATCCGGCGAGGCCAAACCCTTGGGCTGGTGGGGGAGTCGGGCTGCGGCAAGAGCGTCACGGCCATGGCCGTCATGCGGCTGCTGTCCGCGCCGCCGGCCTTTGTGGAATCGGGTCGTATCCAATTCGAGGACGAAGATCTGCTGACCCTCCCCGAACACCGGATGCGGTCGGTGCGGGGCAACCGCATCGGCATGATCTTCCAGGAGCCCATGACCAGTCTCAACCCCTGCTTCACGGTGGGGTTCCAGATCGGAGAGGTGCTCCGGTTCCACCGGGGGATGGGCAGGGACGCGGCCCGGGACCGGGCCGTGGCGTTGATGGAAGGCGTGGGGATCGGGGCCGCCGGGTCCCGGGTGGACCAGTACCCCCACCAGCTCTCGGGCGGGCTGCGCCAGCGGGTGATGATCGCCATGGCCCTGGCCTGCGACCCCAGGCTCCTCATCGCCGACGAACCCACCACGGCCCTGGATGTGACGGTCCAGGCCCAGATCCTCAACCTCCTGGCCCAGCTCCAGGAGCGCCTCGACATGTCGGTGCTCCTGATCACCCACGATCTGGGGGTGGTGGCCGAATCCTGCGACCATGTGGCGGTGATGTACGCCGGCCGGATCGTGGAGAGCGCCCCGGCGGACGATCTGTTCGCCCGGCCCGCCCATCCCTACACCTACGGGCTCATGTCGGCCATCCCCCGGCTTGGGCGACGATCCGAATACCTGCCCACCATCGCCGGCATGGTGCCGAGCCTGGAACACCGCCCGGTCGGGCAGTGCTATTTCGCCGAGCGGTGCCCTCGGGCGCAAGACGTGTGCTTCAGGGAGATTCCGCCCCTGACGGCCCGGAACGACCCTCACCAACTCGCCTGCTGGAATCCCCATGACGCCTGATCTGGTGGAGGTCGAGGGCCTCCGGAAATATTTTCCCGTCAAGGGGAGCAACCGGAAGGTCCACGCCGTGGAGGACGTGAGCCTCCGCCTCCGGCACGGGGAGACCCTGGGGGTGGTGGGGGAATCCGGGTGCGGCAAATCAACGCTTGGAAGACTGATTTTGCGGCTGCTGACGCCCACGGAAGGGCGGATCCGGGTGGACGGGGTTGATGTGTCGGCACTGTCGCCCCGGCGGCTCCGGGCGGCCCGGCGGGACATGCAGCTCATCTTCCAGGATGTCTACGCCTCCCTGGACAAGCGGCAGAAGGTGAGCAGCATCATCGCCGAGCCGCTGACGGTACACCGCATCGGGACCCGGGCGGAACGGCGGAAGCGGGTGATCGAACTGCTGGGGATGGTGGGCCTCGATCCCTCCGCCGCGGACCAATATCCCCACGAATTTTCCGGCGGCCAGCGCCAGCGAATCGGCATCGCCCGGGCCATCGCTCTGTCTCCCAAACTAGTGGTGGCCGATGAACCGGTGTCGGCCCTGGACGTTTCCATCCAGTCCCAGATCCTCAACCTGCTGGTGGATTTGAGAAAGCGGTTGGGGTTGTCCTACCTGTTCATTTCCCACGACATGGCGGTGGTGGAGCACATCTGCAACCGGGTGGCCGTCATGTACCTGGGCCAGATCGTGGAGACGGCCCAGGTGGAAGACCTGTTCGCCGACCCGAAACACCCCTACACCCGGGCCCTGCTGGCGGCGATCCCCCGGCCCGGTGTCCGGCGCCGGCGGGGAGGGCGGTCCCTCCTCCACGGCGAACCGCCGAACCCCGAGACGCCACCCCCGGGCTGCCGGTTTCATCCCCGGTGTCCGGAGGCGATGGACGTGTGCCGGTCCGACCAGCCGGTCGATTATTCAGTGGGCGGCGGGGGCCGGTTTCACGGGGTGCGGTGTCATCTGTATGGATAAGCTCTTAGATGTGAGGAGGGTAAAAGTGAGAATAAAATTATGGGTTTTAATGGGTCTGTTTTTGATGGTTTGCCCCCAGAAGGTCTGCGGCGCGGTCCCTGGCGATGTGTATGGATCGGACGGACTGAATTTGCAGGATGTGATGGTCGCGCTTCAGGTATGCGCCGGCCTGACGACCGACGCCGACGCCGGCGGAGATGTGGACGGAGACGGCCGCGTCGGTCTTGAGGAGGCGTTGTTCGTTTTGCGATCCCTTGCCGGAAACGCCCCCGTCGAAACGGTGGAAGACTACACTTACCGTTTGGATATCTCCGGGGCCGCGGATGTTTTCTGGACAACGCCCCCTTCGGAACGGGTCTTCAAGGACGATGAGACGCCGTCCGACGCCGGTTCGGAGGTGCGGGTCTATGCGGCCCGGAATGAATTCGAGCCGTTTCAGATCGTCGTTCAGTCCGCTGATTCAAAAAATGTGGATGTCGGCGTCGGCGATTTCGGGGCCGGCGTCACGGCGGAACTGTTCCAGGTCAAATACGTCCCTGTTGCCCAGGCAACCGACAGCCTCGGGCGGACCGGCGATTATCCCGATCCCCTCTGGCCCCTGGAAAACGGCGCCTCGGTTTCCCTGAACGCCGGGGAAAACACCGCTTTCTGGGTCAGCCTGTTTGTGCCCAAAACGGCGCCGGCCGGAGACCATGACGGGACGGTGACGATCGGCGACGTCGAAGTGCCGGTGAAGCTGCACGTGTTCGGTTTCGCCATCCCCGATGAACTCCACGTCAAATCGCAGATGAATTTCAATCATAACGCTGTGCTAAGCAAATATGGCGTCTCCGGCACGGGGGACGAATACTGGATGTATGTGGACATGATGAAGCAATTTTTCATCGATCATCGCCTGACGTCCAAATCTCCGCTCTGGTCGGGGGGGCTGACCAGCAGGGCCGCCCCCTATATCGATTATGACTGTGAAACGGCGACATTGTCCGATCCTCACGGCATATGGGGATTCGTGGAACCGGCAAAGCGATATCTTGACGGGTCGGGCGCAATGAAAGGCGAATTTACCGAACCGTTCAACGATGGAACCGGCTATCCCTCTTTCATGGCCGCCACCTTCCGCAACAACGATTCTTCTCTGGACCAGCGGCCGGATTCGTTCTGCGGCATTTCCCGAGACAGCGGCGACTGGTACGCGGCCGACAACCCGAACACGGCCTACAAC
>CAZZBE010000345.1:2461-4691 GCA_964652715.1 uncultured Desulfobacteraceae bacterium | reverse complement strand
CCAATGGATGAAACAAATCCAACTGTATTTGCAGGTCGTGTAAGTCTTCCTGTTTGTATCGCTCGGTGCTGCTGATACACCGGTGGCCTGCCATGTATTGTACCTGGCGGATGTTATGTTGTTTGAGCCAGTTGATGATCACGCTGCCCCGGATCTGACCGGCATCTTTTACCCGTGCATCTCCTTTTTTTAATGCTTGTATCAATAAGAATACACGGGATTTTACATCCCCGGTAAACAAGTATCCGGGGTGTGTGTTTTTTAGATAATCCTGCAGGGGGATCACCTGGCAGGCATGGAGTTTTAATGTACGGCTGTTGCCACGCCCGGATGATGGGATGTAAATATTGCCCTGATGCAGGTGGATATGTGATGTTTCCAGTTTTTTGATCTCTGGTGTTCGTATGCCCTGGTAAATCATCAGCCCAAGGATGATTGTATTGCACTGGTGCGCCTGCCTGGATTTTTCGCCTTTGAGATAGCTCCATGATGGTATGTTGGCATAACCTGTATATATCTCGTCCAGTTCATCCGGTGTTAATATGTGTTGTATGACCTTGTGGCCGGGGTTTTTTAACCGTAGCTCCCTGGCCGGGTTATCGCCTCGTATCCCTTGCCTCACCAGGTAATCATAATATTTTTGTATGCTGTTTAAATGGATGTTTATACTGCTCTTACTTACCTGTCGTGCCCTGGCATCCCGGATAAATTCCAGTAATTGGTTATAGGTGGTTTGACCGTGAGCAATATGTTTTGTTTTGCACCATGTTTTAAACCGCCTGATATCTGATAAATGCCCCCTGATAGTGGTTGTTTTCAGCTTTTGTTGACGCAGGTATGTCTCAAAATTGCTCATTGATGATGTGGGTGTATAGTTGGGTGCTCTCAAGGCTGGCATGTCCTAAAAAACGCCTGATATGTTCCATTTCCATGCCTCCCTGTAACAGATGCGTGGCGATGGAGTGCCGGAAGGTATGCAGGGTTACAGGTTTTTGTATGCCGGCTTCTTCTTTAAGGTTACGGATGTTGGATGTAAAGTCTTTCATGGGGGCACCCCATATATTGATAAACAGGTGATTGCTGTTCCCTGCTTTTGATTTGCCACGTGTTAAAAACCAGTTTCGCCCATAATGAAGGTATTCTTCGATGTCGTGTATGCCTTTTACCGTGAGGGGTACAAACCGTTCTTTACTGCCTTTGCCTTTGCGCACGTAAACCATGCGTTTGTTTAATATAATATCGCTTACCAGTAGATTATTGCCTTCATTTCTTCGCAGTCCACAACCGTAAAATATGGCCAGCATAGCCCTGTCTCGTTGGCCATAGGCTGTATTATTCCTTCGTTTGTTCATGGTATAGGTGGCATTATAAAAGGCCTGTATTTCTTGTACCGTGAGTACCCGGGGTATTTTGTTTTGTGGCTTTTCCCTTTCAAGTGTTAAATGGATGGTTTGGCCTTTGGCCAGTTTTAAAAATTTAATAAAGTTGTGGATAGCAGTAATGCCGGTGTTTATGTGATGTTGGCTCAGGCCTGCCCCGGTGGTTTTGTTTTTCCTTTTTTTCCATTGAAAGAAAAATGTTTCGATCGTTTCAGTGGTGATCTCCCTGGCAGAAGTCACCCCCTTATGATGCATCCAGTTTAACATTTCACCCGTGTAACGTGGCAGCATCTTTACCGAACTGGCAGCAAAGCCGAGGGTGGTAAGCCAGGCTTTGTATTCTTTGTTTAGGCTTTGTAATATATTTGTATTCATTCCCTCTATTTAGTTAATTGAAAATGGAAAATGGAAAATGGAAAATTTGGTTCTATTAAAAATGATTATTTATTATTATTGTGTTTTTCTATTTATATGGGTACAACTAATATTATACATGACAAGTCATATTCTTTTGCCTTGCGTATCATAACTTTATATAAGTTTATAAGCAGCAACCATAAAGAATATGTTTTAAGTAAACAAGTGTTACGTAGTGGAACATCCATCGGTGCATTGGTTAAAGAAAGTGAACACGCCCAAAGCCATGCTGATTTTATTAATAAAATGAATATTGCTTTAAAAGAAGCCAATGAAACAAGGTATTGGTTGAGTCTTCTCAAAGACAGCGAGTATCTTGATAATAAATTATTTGATTCTATCCATAAAGATTGCACTGAACTGATAAGCATTTTAGCTTCTATCGTAAAAACAGCAAGATGTAATAAAAAATAGTTTTCTCTTTCTTTCATTTT
>CAZZBE010000345.1:0-2361 GCA_964652715.1 uncultured Desulfobacteraceae bacterium | reverse complement strand
TTCAAAAAAGTTCCGAAGGTTGCCATTGAGTTCATCGCTTTTTCTCAATAACACATCTTTGCTTAGCTTGTTTGCCCAGGCCACATCTTCGAGGGTGGCCTCGATGTATTTGGTGTCGTCTTGTTTGTGTTTTATTTTTCGTTGTTTCTGATGCCAGAAGGCTATGGCTTTGATCAGCGTGAGGTAATGGGCATTGGTGCGCAGTTTTTTAAATACATAATCAGGGATGCGTAGTTCATTGCCAAAGGGAATGACGACGTCCAGGGGTTCTAAATGCAGCTGTGCCGTTTTTAATATGGTTTGTGTCTGTTTCTCTTTGCGTTTATCTATCAGCCCGGCGATCTCTTTACGCTGGTATTCCATCACCCTTTCCTGGTGCTGTGGGCTCTCGTTGACCTGTATCAAAAAGCTGCGGTTGGCATTGTCTTCATATAACTTATCTTTCGTGGTTGCCCCGGCCACGCATACGGGGCCTTCCACGTGTAGTATCCTGGGTTCAAACTCCCCTGTCTTGATGTTTTTTTCCGTGCTGTACTTACTAATAGACTGGTTGCTCATCATCTCACGCAGGGAAAGCAGTGCATTGAATGCCCCGTCAAGGTCTTCGATCAATAATATCATGTATTTCCAAAAGTCTTTTAATGAATGATACAGGGTGTTTTCTGTTAAGGCGGTGGTTATGCGGATGTGTGCCCTGGGGATCAGGCTGGCGATCTTTTTTAACAGGTATGTTTTGCCGCTTCCGCTTTTGCCCTGCACCAGGGCATGAAGGGGCTCTTTAAATTTACGGGTCAGCAGGATAAAGAATAACAGCATCCCTTTTTCTTCTTCACCTACCAGGCCGATGTTTTTAATGTATTCTTCTGTTTTTTCCATGAGTGTATCGTTTTTTAAAAATAGTGCTCCCTGTTGTAATTCCTGTTTTGTAAATGTCTCTTTATTCCTGTCTCGTTCTTCCTGTTTGCGCTTGCGCTCGTTGTCTCTTTCCTGTTGGCGGTATTGTTCCAGGGCTTTGGTTAAGGCGGTGATTATACGGGTTATATCGCTGCTTCCCATCTCGATCTTTTCCCCGGCTTCCCGTATTAATCGTTGTACCTGGCTATGGCTGTACAGGTCTATGGTATCCCGGTATTCTAAGTATTCATTGGCTTTGTTTTGGATGTGCAGGGTGGTTCTCAGCCGTTTGATGTTGTTGATGTCTATGCCGCCCCAGATGGTGATGATGATGTTATCGGAGTGGTATACGAGTTGTTCGGGATTATCGGTGGATAATGAAAAATTGAAAGTGTCCTCAAGATCAGGAGCCGTACGGCCGTACGGCTTTACGATTTTTTTTTCATCGGAGATTGTTACAGGTTTTTCTTTTGTTTCCTGTGAAAGAAAAAAGGATTTACGATTGTCTATGAGTTCGGGAATGATTTCTAATTCATGCCCTTGTAATAATCCGTTGATGTCTTCGCCTTCCGGTAATTCTACTTTGCTGATTTTCCATTTCTCATTTTCCATTTTCAATTCCCTGCTGTATTGTTCTACTGCTTTGTTCCCGGCTTCGTCTGCATCAAACATGAAGATGATTTCTTTGAGGTGTTTGAGTTCCCGTATGGCTTGTTTATGTTCTGCTGTAAGGTTATTGGTGCCATAGCAGGCCATGAGCTCGTATTTGTTTTTAAATTCTTCATTGTCTCTTTTCAGTTGTAACAGTGTGGCACAGTCTATAATGCTTTCAGTAATGATTAATCGTGTTGTTGACGGTTTTGGATAATGGGGATAGATGCCCTGGTGGTGGCCGGGTAAATACCGGTGGCGGTTGTTTTTTGTATCATCTATACACCGGCCGTACAGGTTCACGATTTCACCGTTTTCATTTACAATGGGGAACACGATACAGCCATTAAAGAAGCTGTGGTAATAATTTGTCCGCCCGGTTTTATCAGGATAGATTAATCCCGTGGATAGATAATGTTGTTTTACTTCTGCCGTGGCTTTCTTATAAAAATTCTGGTTGTCGTACCCGGCTGTTAATTTATCCATATCCAGGGCACGGCGTTTCATGTAGGCTTTGGCTTTTTCGTTGCTTCTCAGCCCACGAACAAAGTAACCAAAAGCATTGGTTAAGGTGTTGATCCGCTGATCAGAGGGGAGTTCTTTTATTGTTTTCATATGGTTGGCTTTTGTATTCTTAGGTTGTCTGTTTTGAGCTGCATGGTACGGCTTTACAAAAGATTTTGCTTTTTCGATTGCCTGGTGGGTGGTACATGATTCACTGTGTTGAATAAAATCGATCTGGTCGCTTCCCCTGCCACAGCCAAAGCAGTGCCAGGTATCTGTTTTGGGGTACAGCTGAAGGCTTGGCGTATCATC
>CAZZBE010000344.1:0-4743 GCA_964652715.1 uncultured Desulfobacteraceae bacterium | reverse complement strand
TTCGTCTATCACGCCGGCCAACTCATCGGCTTCGGCCGCGCCATTTCGGACGGCGCCTACCAGGCCGCCGTCTACGATTGCGCCGTGCTTCCCGAGTTTCAAGGGATGGGCATCGGGAAGACGATCATGAACACCATCCTGTCCGCCATCCCGCAATGCAACGTCATCTTGTACGCGTCGCCCGGCAAGGAAGGCTTCTACGGCGCCCTCGGATTCCGGAAAATGAAAACGGGCATGGCGCGATTCATAGAAGGCGACGCAATGAAAGATCGCGGCTTCACTGAATAGCATTGAACCTCAACACTCGATTCAGGAGACTCCATGACCGACAAAAAATTCGACCCCAAGAAACTCCAAAAACTAAACAACCCGCAACGACTGGCCGATATCCCACCGAATTACATTGCCGGCAAACTGAACACCGCCAAACCCGACGTCATGGTCGAAATCGGCGCCGGCACCGCTTTTTTCTGCATCGCGTTTTTCGATCACCTCAAGCCGTCCACCGTTTATGCCTGCGATATTTCGGATGTCATGATCGACTGGATGACGGAAAACGTCTCTCCAAAGTATCCCGGCATCATCCCGGTGAAATCCGAAGAACACGCCGTGCCCCTCGACGACGACATCGCGGACGTGGTCTTCATGATCAACCTGCACCACGAACTGGAACATCCCGCCCGGTCGATCCGGGAATCCCATCGACTCCTGAAGCCCGGCGGCGAGATTTTTATCGTCGACTGGAAAAAAATGGAGATGCCGGAAGGCCCGCCCGAAAAGATCCGATGCCGGCCCGAAGAGGTCGCGGATCAGTTGACCGAAGCCGGGTTCGGCGGCGTATCGACGTTCAACGACATGCCGAAGCATTTCCTGGTGGTGGGGAGAAATGGGCGTTGAATCCCCATGTCCCTGGCGGTCATACTCCTTATTATCCTATCCGCGTTCATCCATGTGGGATGGAATCTGCTCAGCAAGGGTCACCAGCCTTCAGCCTCCTTTTTCCTGGTCGCCTGCCTAACCGGCGCCCTGCTGCTGTCGCCTTCTCTTTTGCTGTATCGCGATGCAGCCGCGCACATCCCTTTTCGAGTTTGGGAGATTCTCCTGATTTCGGGTTTTTTCCAGGCCCTTTACTACACCTCCCTCGCCGGCGCCTATCGATATGGCGACATCTCCGTCGCCTATCCCATCGCCAGATCCACGCCGGTCATCGTCGTATCGATTGCAACCCTGATCCTCGGGCGTGGAAACCAGATCTCCGATCTCTGCATCGCCGGCATATTTCTGGTTATGGGCGGTTGTTTTCTGGTCCCGCGGCAACGGTTCAGCGATCTCGACATAAGAGACTACTTCAATCCCACCTGCGGACTCGCTTTGCTGGCGGCGGCAGGCTCGGCGGGTTACACGATGCTGGACGACGAGGCGCTGCGGCGCCTCGGTTTGGATGCGCAAATCTCCATCGGAAAACCCCAGACCGCCCTTCTCTACGCCTGCCTGGAAGCCCTCGCCGCATCCCTCTGGCTTTTCCTCTTCGTTGCGTTACGTCACGGCGGCCTCTCAAACGTGCGCAGTGTGTTCCGGCACGCGGTCCTCGCAGGCGCGGGCATCCATATCACCTATCTCATCATCCTTATTTCCTTGACCTTCGCCAGCAATGTCACCTATGTGGTCGGTTTCCGCCAAATCAGCGTACCTTTGGGAACGACTCTGGGGATCATTGTTTTGAAAGAGGCGCCGCATCCGCCTAAAATCGCCGGAGTGACCATCATGTTTTTCGGTCTGATGATGATCGCCATGGGGTGAGCTGCAAAAACGATGCGGACTTCCATGATCGCCTCCTTCTTCCCGTGGATGGCAAAACTTGGCATTGACTCCCGGCAGCCCGCCCATTATCATGAAAATGCCCATAGCAACGCGCAAAGAGAGCTAAAACAATGACGCAATTAACACTCGATTTACCCGACAGCTTGGTTGACCATGCCAGATTCCTCGGTGAAGCGACGCATAGAGACGCGTCCACCGTATTGGCGGACACATTGGAAATGATGTGGCCGGCATGGGAAGAAACACTGAATATCGAACGGATTCCCCCAGTGTCCCACCTATCTGACGATGAAGTTGCCGAACTCGCCGATCTAAAGATGAATCCCATGCAAAACAATCGGTTGGGCGAACTCCAGGCACAGGGTAAGGCATCCGGATTGACGCCCGCCGAACAATTCGAACTCTTAACGCTGATCCATCTTTATCAAATCGGCCAAATTCGCAAATCAGAAGGACTCGCCGAAGCCGTGCGCCGGGGACTGAAGAAGCCGTTGCCCTCATGACTGTTGCTGAACGCATTCGAATCCGCGTCAGACAACGGGCGAAGAATCGTTGCGAATACTGTCTCTGCCACCAAGACTATGTAATGGGCATTCTCCAGATCGATCATGTCCATCCGCTTGTCAAAGACGGCGCTGAAACCGAGGGCAACCTGTGCCTCGCCTGTGAACTCTGCAATCAATACAAATGGACAAAAACAGAAGACACTGACCCCCTTACTGGAAACCCGGAACCCTTGTTTAACCCCCGAACGCAGAACTGGTCAGATCATTTCACCTGGAGCGAGGACGGAACCACCATCATCGGAAAGACCGCTTGCGGCAGAGCCACCGTCAAGGCCCTTAAATTAAACAATACCCTTTCTGTCACCGTCCGTCGAAATTGGGTTCAGGCAGGTTGGCATCCGCCGGGATGACCGGTATGGATCGAAGAACGCTTTCCTGAGAAAAATATCGTATTACAGTTTGACCTCCTTCCCCTCCTCCTCCTCACCGCCGCCCACGACAAATATTTTCTCATCAACATATTAGCGAATGGACTGGAGTCCGGAGTGCTGCGGATCACCATTCAGTGAATACCTACTCTATCCCGGATTTCCTGATTCAAATGCTGTTGAAATGTGTTCAATTTTTATAAAATATATATCTATTAAAAAGAAATAATTATATATTTATTCTGTTATTACAAATATATATAAATTATCTATCCCCTTTATTTGTATTCTTAAGAATACATTTTTAACAGCATTTTCAAAAAATCGATTGGAAATCCTCACCGTTCGGAGCTAAGCTATCCCACCATGACAACGCGCCCCTCCATATTCGAGTACCTCGACTACCGCGCCTTCCTGCGGGACATGTTCTCCTTCCGCAAGAGGATGAAGCGGCAGTTTTCTCACCGGTTTTTCGCCCGGGAATCGGGGTTCGCCTCGCCAAACTTTCTCAAGCTGGTCATGGACGGCCAGCGGAACCTGACCGTCGAGAGCATCGGCAAGGTCGCCAAGGGGTTCCGGCTGAACAAGGGGGAGCGGGAATTCCTGGAGAACCTGGTGTTTATGAACCAGGCGACGTCCCACGAGCAGCGGAACCATTACTACCAGAAAATGATCCGCCTGAAAGGGTTCGCCGACATTCAGCCCCTGGAAAAAGCCTCCTACGACTACTTCTCCAACTGGTACTGCCCGGTCATCCGGGAGGTCGTCCTGTTCGGCGACCGGCTTCACACGCCGGAAACCATCGCGGCCCTGGTCAATCCGCCCATCACCCCCAAAGAGGCGGAAAAGGCCCTGGACCTCCTGATGGATCTCGGCCTCATCCGGCGGGACGCCCGCGGCCGGTGGGAGCAAAAGGACCGCGCCGTCAGCACCGGTCCGGAAG
This sequence comes from uncultured Desulfobacteraceae bacterium, assembly GCA_964652715.1. Taxonomy (GTDB): domain Bacteria; phylum Desulfobacterota; class Desulfobacteria; order Desulfobacterales; family JAABSP01; genus JAABTD01. Next base: position 1,045 of record CAZZBE010000344.1, on the reverse strand, counting down.
TCCGGTCCCTGGTGGCGGCCAATTTCCACCGGGAAATGCTCCGGCTGGCCGGGGAGTCCATCGAGCGCCATCCGTCCGAACACCGGGACATCACCTCGGTCACCCTCAGCGTCAACCGCGAAAAAATGGCCGAGATCAAAGAGAAAACCGCCGTGTTCCGAAAAGAGCTGCTGGACATGGCCTGCGCCGACGACGACGCGGACCAGGTCATCCAGGTCAACATCCAAGCGTTTCCATTGACGAAATAAGCCCGGAGGAACCATCCATGAACCGTCGCCCCTTTCATCCGAATCCTTCTCTCACGGTCATGACGCTGTTGCTTCTGACCCTGATCCTGACGACGACGATGGCCGGCTGCGGTTCGGACGGCATTGAGATGGCCGGCGGCGGCACCGAGGTCGGCAATCCGAAAACTTTCGCGGCCTTCGCCGACAAGGCCGCCATGGAAGGATACCTGAAAACCGCCTATGCGGAGAATGTTCTGCCCGAGAATGCCTACGACACCGGCGGCGCGCCGACCGGCGAGGACGCGGCGTCCCCCATTGTCACACCGGACGGCGCCTCCGATTATTACCCGGAGCCCGGCCCCCAGACCGACGAGGGCGTCGCCCCGTCCGCCGTTCTGGCCGACGATCCCCTGCTCCATGTCGCGACCGATGGCAACGTAATTACTGTGAAAGCCGTTCCGGCGGACGGAATGACCGTAGCCGGGGCCCTGACGATCCCCGGCAGCGTCAAGGCCCTCTATAAGCGGGGCGACATCCTGGCCGCGGTGTACACGCCCGAAGGCGGCGAGGGGACGATCCGGGAAGAGGCCCGGGAGACCCAAAGCGCGCGGGTCGGCACGCCCTACTGGATTCCGGCGGGGGTCCGCACCGGGGTTCTGCTGGCGGACATCTCCGACCCGGCCGCTCCACGGACGGTCCGGCGGGTGGAATTCGACGGGCTGCCGACCGCCGCCCGCCGGTACGATGGCGACCTGGTGCTGGCGACCCAGTTCCTTCCAGACCTGCCGGATCTGGCCTTCCAGTATGAAGACAACGGC
>CAZZBE010000343.1:2543-4744 GCA_964652715.1 uncultured Desulfobacteraceae bacterium | reverse complement strand
CGCACCCATGGCCAACACCACCCAAGCCAAAGCGATCAACATAAAAGACGACGACATCACCGCCTCTCTCACAGAATTTGTCCGGGCCGTGCTGGCGTCCGACAATATCGACGCCGTTCTGGCCCCTCGCCATCTGCCGCTTTCCGGAAACGGCGCCAAGCCCGCCGTCATGCCGACGCTCATAAGCGACCCGGAGGCCCTGTCGGGGGTGGACCTGCTCTCCCCGGCCTTTCCCATGAACACGGCCAAGATGGTTTCCCGGCTGAGCCGGAAGCCTTTGGGCCGGACCGTGGCGGTCTTCCTGCGGCCCTGCGAGATCCGGGCATTCGTGGAGCTGGTCAAGCTCCGGCAGGGGCGGACCGAAGAGGTGGTGATCATCGGAACGGACTGTCCGGGCGCGGTCCGCAACACGGATTTCACCCGCCTGGGCGGCGACGACGATGGATCGACGGTAACGAACCGCTTCCTGGACGCCATGCTCGGCGGCGGGGACGCCATGTTCGACGGCGTGCCGCTCATGACCGCCTGCCAGGCCTGCGAACACCCCACCCCGGAGGGCGCCGACATCGCCATCGGGCTGTGGGGCGCGGACCTCAAGAACCAGGCACTGGCCAAGGCCCAAACCCCAAAGGGCGAGGCCCTGTTAGGCGATTTGGGACTGACGGACGCGAATGTCCCGGCGGAACGGGCCTCGGCCGTGGAAAAAGTGGTGGCCGAACGCACCGCCTTTCGGGACGAGATGTACGCCGAAACCGAAGCCGCCACATCGGACATCTCGAAGCTGACCAACTACCTGGCCGGGTGCGTCAACTGCTACAACTGCCGGGTGGCCTGCCCGGTCTGCTACTGCCGGGAGTGCGTGTTCGTCACCGACGCCTTCAACCACGAGCCGGCCCAGTACCTGCAATGGGCCCATCGCAAAGGCGCGATCAAGATGCCCACGGACACGACGTTCTATCACATCACCCGGCTGGCCCACATGAGCACGGCCTGCGTGGGGTGCGGCCAGTGCTCCAACGCCTGCCCCAACGACATCCCGGTGATGGAGCTGTTCCGGACCGTGGCCCGGAAGACCCAGGCCGCCTTCGACTACGAGGCGGGCCGCGACCTTGAGGCCCCGCCGCCGCTGACCGAGTTCCGCGAACACGAGTTCACCGACGTGGTGGGCATCGCCAGCGCTCAATCCAAACAGAAAGGGGCGGCCTGATGAACCGCAAGATCGGCAACGCGCTGGTGGTGGGCGCCGGGATCGCGGGAATCCGCGCGGCCCTGGACCTGGCCGAGACCGGGTACGGCGTGACCCTCATCGACCGGACCGACCACATCGGCGGCATTCTGACCCAGCTCGACTACCAGTTTCCCACGGACCGGTGCGGGATGTGCCGGATGCTCCCCCTCGTGGACCGGGACGCCGGCTCCCAGCACTGCCTCCGCAAAGGACTGTTTCACGAAAACATCGACATCCGCCTGTCCACCGAACTCGTGGGCCTGGAAGGGTCCCCCGGCGCCTACGCCGCCACCCTCCGGGGCCGCCCGTCCATGGTGGACCGGGACCGGTGCATCGGCTGCGGGGCCTGCGCCGAGGTCTGTCCGGTGGAGGTCCCGGACCGGTTCAACGCCGGCCTGGGGACCCGCAAGGCCATCCACCTGCCCACGCCCCACGCCATCCCCAACCCCTACGTCATCGACGCGGCGGCCTGCACCCGGTGCGGGGCCTGCGTGGAGGTCTGCCCCACCGACGCCATTCACCTGCTGTCGGAACGGCGGCGGGCCTTTCGGATTCTGGTGGTGGACGACGAAACCATCGTCCGGGATTCCCTTAAAGAGTGGCTCCACGAGGAAGAGGGCTTTTCCGTGGACACGGCCGCTTCGGGTCCGGAAGCCCTGGAGATGCTCGCGGAGGCCGGCCCGGACGACGCCTACCGGCTGATGCTGCTGGACATCCGGATGCCGGAGATGGACGGCGTGGAGGTACTGCGGCGGGCCAGGGCCGATTTCCCGGACCTGTGCGTGGTGATGATGACGGCTTACGCCGACGTGGAAACGGCGGTTGAGGCCATGAAGATCGGGGCCCTGGACTACCTGATGAAGCCCTTCGAGCCGGAGGTCCTCAACCCCAAGATCGTGGAGATCTTCGGCGACCTGGACGCCTCCCCCGGCGAGGAACTGTCGGTGGGGGCCGTGGTCCTGTGCGGCGGGGT
>CAZZBE010000343.1:0-2443 GCA_964652715.1 uncultured Desulfobacteraceae bacterium | reverse complement strand
TCGGCTACGGGGTCCTGCCCAATGTGGTGACCAGTCTTGAATTTGAACGCATTTTCTCGGGAACCGGCCCTACCGCCGGCCAACTGGTCCGGCCGTGGGACGGCAAGCCCGTCCGAAGGGTCGCCTGGCTCCAGTGCGTGGGCTCCCGGAACCTCCAGCTCGACGCGGATTTCTGCTCCAATGTATGTTGCATGTTCGCCATCAAGGAAGCGGAGGTGGCCCGGGAAAAAAGCGGCGGCGCCCTGGAGCCGACCATCTTCTACATGGACATGCGGACCTTCGGCAAGTCCTACCAGCGATACCGGGACCGGGCCGAATCCGAGCTGGGGATCGCCTTCAGGCGGGCCCGGGTCCATTCCCTGGTCCAGGACGAAACGACCGGCGACCTGCTGGTCCAGTACACCGATTACGACAGCGTCCACAAGAAGGAGCCCTTCGACATGGTGGTTCTGTCCGTGGGCCAGCGGCCCGCCGCCGGAACGGCCGATTTGGCCGAGATGCTCGATATCCCCCTGAATCCCTGGGGCTTCATTGACACCGAGCCGTTTTCCCTGGAACGGACGGCGCGGGAAGGCGTCCTGGTGGGCGGGGCCTTCGCGGGCGTCAAGGACATCCGGGAAACCGTGATCCAGGCCGGGGCCGCGGCGTCGGAAGCCTCCCGGATCATCCACGGGGCCGGCGGCGGTCTGTCCGAAGAGCCGGGTCCGGAAACGGAATACCGGGACGTGTCCCGGGAAATCCCCCGCACCCTGGTGGCCGTTTGCACCTGCGACAACTCCATCCCCGGCGCCGACCCGGAAACGCTGAGCCGCCGGCTGAAAACCGATCCCCAGGTGACGGACGTCTTCTTCCTCGACCGGGCCTGCACCGCCGAAGGATGGGAAGCCCTGGCGACCCGGATCAGGGAGCGCCGGCCCAACCGGGTCCTCATCGGCGCCTGTCTCCCCTTTGTCTACGCCCGCAAGCTGAAAGCCCTGGGCCGGGAGACCGGCCTCGACCCCGTCCTCATGGACGCCGTGGACCTTCGCGGCTCCTGGGCCGAGCCCGGCGCACCTATCACCTATAACCCATCACCCCTCACCTCCCTCGAAATGGCCCTGCCCAAACTCCATCGGGTCGAACCCAACGCCCGGGAAAGCCTGCCGGTCTCCCAGCGGGCCCTAATTGTGGGCGGCGGCGTCGCCGGCATGTCCGCGGCCCTGGCCGTGGCGGCCCACGGGTATGAAGTGGAACTGGTGGAACAGGACGAGGTCCTGGGCGGCAACCTGACGTGGCTCCAGCAAACGGTGGAAGGCCACGAGATCCCGCCCCTGCTGGAAAAAACCCGGTCCGCCGCGGAGGGCCACCCCAAGATTACCGTCCGCACCGGGGCCCGGGTGGCCGGGGCCTTCGGCGAGGTGGGTCGGTTCCTGACCCACATTGAAACCGACGACGGCGACGCTGACGCTGTGGCCACGGTGGAGCACGGCGTCACCATACTGGCCACCGGCGGCGGGGAAGCCGTGCCGGAATCCTATGGATACGGCGACAGCGACCGGATCATGACCCAGCGGGAACTGGAGACAAAGCTGGCCGGGGCGGAGATCGACCCGGCATCCCTTCAGACCGTGGCGATGATTCAGTGCGTGGATTGCCGGGAAGAGCCGCGCAACTATTGCAGCCGGGTCTGCTGCGCCGGAACCCTGAAGCACGCCCGTCGACTCAAGGAGCTGAACCCGGACCTGGCCGTGTATGTGCTGTATCGCGATATGATGAGCTACGGGTTTACGGAAACCTATTTCACCCAGGCCCGCCGCGAGGGCGTCATTTTCATCCAGTACGATGTGGGCGACAAGCCCACCGTGGACATCTCGGATAACGGTGTTGCGATCACCGCCAACGAACCGATTTTAGGGCAGAAGGTGACCATCCAGGCCGACCTGCTGGTCCTGGCGTCGGGCATCGCCCCCAACCTTCCGGCGAATCTGGCCGAGATGTACGGCGCGACGGTGGACGGGGACGGGTTTTTCAACGAGGCCGACGTCAAATGGCGGCCGGTGGATGCCCTCAAGGAAGGCGTCTTCGCCTGCGGCCTGGCCCTGGCGCCGGGCAACATCCCGGAGAGCGTCGCCTCGGCCAAGGCCGCCGCCGGCCGTGCTCTGCGGATCCTCAACCACAAAACCCTGCCCGCCGGCAAGACAACGGCCAAAGTCCGAACCGCCCTGTGCGCCGCCTGCGGCCAGTGCATCGAGATCTGCCCCTACGGCGCCCGGCATCTGGACGAAGAGGCCGGAACCGCCGTGGTCAACCCGATCATGTGCCAGGGCTGCGGCGCCTGCGCCACGGTCTGCCCCAACGGCGCCGCCATCGTCGAAGGGTTCACCCTGGGGAGCATGATGGCGGTGATCGATGCGGCGGTCTGAACCGCGGATTACCCTGATGCCGCGGATAAACTATGATGTTC
>CAZZBE010000342.1:0-4755 GCA_964652715.1 uncultured Desulfobacteraceae bacterium | reverse complement strand
GAAGGGTGTTCGATTTGACGAAGGGCAGATAGAAATCCTTGGGAAACAGGACGGCGGCCAGGGCCAGGACCGCGGTTATCCCCAGGATCAGGCGGCGCGGCCCCGGGCCGTCGCCGTCCCGGCCGTGGAAAAGCGCCAGCAGCCCCAGGCAGAGGGGCAGGGCCGCGGACCCCAGGTACATGGGCATCATGGGCCAGGCCATCCAGTAGCGCATCCCCGCCGCCGCGCCGTTGGCGGCCAGGGCCGACATCAGGACAACCTGCGTCGCCCTCCGGCCCAAAACGGCGTCGGCCGCCAGGGACAGCCCGTAAAGGAGCGTCGCGATTTTCAAAACATGGTGCGCGTCGATCAACAAGCCGTCGCCTCTTCGCTTTCCCACAAGGTCCGGTACAGATGGCAGCCCAGGCCGGGATCGGCCGCCCGATTGTAAAAAAGCCGGCTGGGACATTCGCCGGGGCACCGGCCCGCCAGCGGACAGCCGGCGCAGTCGCCGCCCACCTCCGCCCGGGCCGCCAGGCCCATGAGCCGGTCCGGATCCGGCCGGTAAACCGTCCCGGCGGCGAACCGCGCATCCCCCAGGGTCTGGCCGCAGGGAAACAGCGCGCCGTCCGGGCGGACCGCCAGGCTTTCCCCCCGGCAGGCGTGGCAAAAAGGTTGCGGCGGGCCGTCGGATGCCATGGCCCGGCGGAGATGGTCCCGCTCCCGAAGCCGGATGGGCGTCTCCCGCCGGCGGTTGACCGCGTCCAGGGCCGCCGTCATCGCCCGCAGACCGTTCCCCAGGCCGACGGCGCCGGCCGGCGCGACCCCGTCCCGGCCCCGGCCCTTGCGAACCAGGAGGTCCAGCCCCACCCCCCGGGCCTGGCGGAACCCGGCCAGCAACAGGACCAGCCGGTCCAGATGACCCGCCGTCGCGGCGCAGACCACGGTCGTGACCCGGAAAGAGACCCCTTCGGACTCCAGGGTCCGCAATCCGAGCAGCGTCTCCGAAGCCCGGCCCCGCAGCGCCTGGTGGACCCCCGGCGGCCCGTCCAGGCTGACGCCGATCTGGACGTCCCGGTCGCGGAGCCAGCCGACCAGGGACGGCGAAAGCCGCGTCCCATTGGTTTGCAGGCCGATGGTGGCGTTCCGCGCCCGTTTCCGGACCCGGCGGACCGCCCGCCCGACCGTCTCCGGAACCAGGGTGGGCTCCCCGCCGGTGAGCTGAACGTGCAACGGCGCCCGGCCTTCGGCCGCCACATCCAGCGCGGCGTCCATCACATCGTCCGTCATGTCCTCCGGCGCTCCGGACTCACCGTTGTAACAGTAGCCGCAGGAAAGGTTGCAGCGGGTGGTCAGCGCCAATATCAGATATCGGATGGTCATTCCCCCGCCCGTCTCACCAACACCGATGCCCCATAAATGAAGACCGCCGCGTACAGCACCATCACGACCGCGCTGACCAAAGGGGGCTCCCGGTCCAGGGCGGCGGCCCGGATGATGGCGGCCCCGTGGGTCAGGGGCAGGGCGTTGACCAGCCACTGGGCCCAGACCGGCAACCGTTCCAGGGGGAAGAAGGTGCCGCAGAGAAAGCTCATGGGCACGATGATGAAGCTGTTGAGAAATGCCTGGTCGGCGTGGGATTTCACCGCCATGGCCGCCATGACCGCGGCGGCGGCGAAGACCAGGGTGTTGAGGAAAAGCCCGGCGAACAGCCAGCCCGACCAGTGGAGCCGGACGCCGGCCGCGGCGGCCAGGACGGCGATCACGGCGGCGGCCAGACATCCCCGGACCATGCCGCTCAGGATCTCTCCGGTCACGATGGCCCCGGCCCCGATGGGCGCGGTCTGGAATTCCTCGAAGGTCATCCAGTAGAACCGGGCGATGTTGAGGTCCTGGGCCAGGGAAAAACTCTGGCTCATGGAGGAGAGCGCCAGCAGGCCCGGGATCATGAAGGTCATATAGTCCACGCCGTCCAGGGACACGCTCCGCCCGACCCCCCAGCCAAAGGCGATGAGAAACAGGGTCGGGCTGACGGCGTAGCTGGCCACCATCCGTTTGAGCCGGCGGCGCATGATGATCATCTCCCGCCAGAACACCGCGTAAACGCCGTTCACGAGGCCACCTTCCTTCCGGTCAATTGAATGAACACGTCTTCCAGATTGGCGCGCCGGATCAGCACGTCCGCGGTCCGGCCGGCGGCGTATTCGGCGGCCCGGGACCGGTCTTCGAAAAACCGCGCTTCGCCGCCGACTTCCGCCACCACCCGGCCCGTTCTTTCCAGGAGTTGGGCCGGGGTCCCCAGGGCGATCAGCCGGCCCCCGTCGATGATCCCCACCCGGTCGCACAACTGTTCGGCTTCCTCGATGTAGTGGGTGGTCAGAAACACCGCGGCGCCGGCGCTCCGGCTCCGGCGGATCAGGTCCCACAAATCGCGCCGGGAAGCGGCGTCCAGGCCCACGGTGGGCTCGTCCATGAACAGGACCCGGGGCTGGTGGAGCATGGCCCGGGCGATCAGCAGCCGTCGTTTCAACCCGCCGGACAACACCCGGGACAGGGCGTCGCGGCGGTCGCTTAAGCCGGCGAACGCGAGCATTTCGTCGATGCGTCGGGCGGCATCGGCCCCCGGCATCCGATGGAGCTTGGCGTGGAGCTTCAGGTTTTCCGCCACGGTCAGGTCCGGATCGACGTTGGTGTGCTGGGGCGAAAGCCCCATGCCCCGTTTGGCCGCCTCGGGCTCGCGGACCACGTCGTGACCCGAAACCCAGGCCCGGCCGCCGGTGGGTTTGGTCAGCGTGGTCAGAATGCGGCAGGTGGTGGTCTTGCCCGCGCCGTTGGGGCCCAGAAATCCGAAGATCTCGCCGGACGCCACCGTCAGGTCCAGGCCGTCCACGGCCGTGTTCTCCTGGTACCGCTTCACCAGGCCCTCGGTTCTGATCACCGGTGTTGTCATGACGGGCCCCCGTCGTCCCCGCCGACGCCTTCCAGCAGGAGATCCGTGTCGATCCGGTCGAGAAAGGACTTGCGCCGGGTCGGCCGGGTGTCCAGGGTCGCGCGCAACACGCCGTCGGCGACCCGGCGCAGGGACCAGTGATCGTGGCCCGAGGGCGGCTCGGCCCACAGGGCCTCGGCCGGATGGGCCGCGGCCACCGCCAGTTTTTCCAAGGCCTTGACGCTCAACACATCGGGATCGGCCCCGGCCCGCCCCCCGGTGACGGCCGCCAGGTCGCACCCCCGCCGGGACATGGCCGCCGCCAGCTCCGGGTGGCGGAAATCCTTGGCATGGGCCAGCCCGACCCGGGCCGGCCCGACCGCGATCATGGGCGGGCCGTCGGGCGGCCGGCAGGGATCGGCCGCGTCGGCGGCGGCGTCCGAATCGTCCGGCCGGGCCAGGAACAGGTCCGCCCCGTCCGGTCCCCTGTCCAGCGACGCCAGCACCGCCGCGTCGGCGTTGCGGGCCAGGTCCGCCAACCGCTCCCTGACGCCGTCGGCCCCGGCCATCCGGGGCAGGACGATCAACCGGGGATGGCCGGATTGGATGAGGGTGAGGGACCGGACCGTTTCGGCGAACCGTTCCGGGTCGCCCAGGTCCCGGCCCACCAGGTCCACGGACAGGAGACCCGGTTCGGGCAGGCCGTAATACGAGGTCAGGTCGGTGGTGGGGCGGAGGTCGGCGCACAGATAATGGTAGCGTTCCGGCGACCGGCCCGCCAGACCGCCGCCGTCCGCCGGTCCGGGCAGGCGGCCGTCGGTCAGGGGCAGATCGGCGGTCAACACCTGGGTGGACGCGGCGGTCCCGCTGACGACCGTCGCCCCCTCTGGATCGAAAACGCAGGAATAGGCGTGGCCGCAGTCCATGATCCGGTCCTGTCCGCATCGATTGACCCCGGCCATGAAAAAACCGTTTTCAATGGCCCGGGCCCGCCACAGGCGCCGCACGTCGATGTGCCCGGCCGGCCAGGCCGCCGGCAACAGCAACAGGTTGACGCCCCGGAGCGCCATGGTCCGCGGCAGCAGGCTGAAATAGGATTCGGAACAGATGAGCAGCCCGACGCGGCCCCAGGGCGTGTCGCAGAGGTCATTCTGCCGGACCGGGCCCGGGCAGGCCCATTTGCTTTCCGCCTTGGTCTTTCTGTGTTTCGCCGAGATTCGGCCCCGGGGGTCGATCAACAGGGCCGTATTATAGAAGAGGCCGGTTCGGGGGTCTCGCTCCGCCATTCCCAGGGCGATGTAGACCCCATAATCCCGCGCCACATCGGCCATGGCCTGGACGGTGGGACCGTCCACGGTTTCCACCAAAGGCCCGATGTCCGTCCGGGAATCGAAGCCGTAGCCGGACACGCACAGCTCCGGGTTGACGATGATCCGGGCGCCGGTTCGGGCGGCTTTTTCATTTTCCGTCAGCAGTTTGGTCCGGTTGTCGTCCGGTTGGGCGTACCGGGTCTCGAAATGGACCAGCGCGATTTTTAGGTGGGTGTCCTCTGTCAAGATGGGATGCTCCGAATTCCGGTTGCTTTTCCAAAAAAAAATCCCCGAATCGAAATCATCGATTCGGGGAAGTCCCTTTTTCATCCCTGAAATTACCGGCGGGCGTTCTGATCCTCGGAACGCGCGGCCTTATGTTTGTCCCGGCAGGTCTTCTGACTCTCGGATCATCCTACTGACCGCGCCTTCCCATAACGCATTTTCCGTTACAGTGGCCGATTGCGGCGTTCGTCCCCGATCACAGCGGCGGGCCCGTTCCCGATTTTCACGGGATTCCCCTGGAAGCCCCGCTTT
>CAZZBE010000341.1:0-4771 GCA_964652715.1 uncultured Desulfobacteraceae bacterium | reverse complement strand
ATTCGAATATCCGCCGCTACGATAAGCTGGAAAGGAGTTAATGGGCGCTGTGAACATCCAAAATCTCCTGGCATCCGGAGAGTCGCAACACGTCGAATTCAAATCTGCATTCGGCAAGGAAGCCATTATTTCCCTTTCAGCCTTCGCCAACGCCTCCGGCGGCAAGGTCGTTGTCGGCGTGGATGACTCGGGAAAGCCGACCGGGCTGGCAATCGGGTCGGAATCGGCACAGCGATATCTCAACGAGATCAAAAACGCCACCTATCCACAGGTCATTCCCCATGTCGAAGCGTTCGAGATCGACGGCAAGCCCGTCCTGGTTTTCACGATCCATGAATATCCGATTAAACCCGTGTCCTGCAAAAACCGCTATTACAAACGGGTTAAAAACAGCAACCACCTTCTATCCCTTGAAGAAATCGTCGATCTCCAGCAACAGAGTTTGAACATCAGTTTCGACGCCTATCCCCTGCAAGAAAGCCTGGATTCTCTCGATTGGCCCCTCATGGAAACCTTTATGGAACAGGTCGGCGCCAGCGGCCGCGTCCATTTTGGGGATGATCTGCTGACCAACCTGACCAAACTGAAGCTGATTCAAAACGGTCGTCCAACCCTGGCGGCCATGCTGATGTTCGGCAATCATGGTTACAGTCTTCACCTTGGGCGATTCAAGGCCGCCGACACCATCATCGACGACCTGGTCCTCAAGACGCCGTTGATGTCGGCCCTGGACGAGGCCATGGTGTTCATCAAAAAACACATTGCCCTGTCCTATTCTTTTGACGGGGGGCTCCGGCGGAAAGAGCGCTGGCAGTACCCCCTTGAAGTCCTTCGGGAACTGCTCCTCAACGCCGTTGTCCACCGGGATTATAAAAACACCTCGGACGTGGTGATCAAAATTTTCGACGACCACATCCTGTTCACCAATCCCGGCCGCATCTACGGCGGTCTGACCATCGAAGACCTGAAGCGGGACGACTATGTGTCGTCCATCCGCAACAAGCTCCTGGCTGAGGCGTTTTATTTGACCGGAGAGATTGAAAAATACGGAACGGGGTTCGTCCGGATTCGCCAACAGCTCCGCGACAATCCTGAAATCGGGCTGGACATCAGCGAAATGGGAGAGTTTTTCCGCGTCGATGTTCGGACAATTGGCCCCGATGGACCAAACGACCTTAAAAAAGACTTCAGAAACAGGGAAAACGATCTAAAAAACGATCTAAAAAACCGATACGGCCTGACCGACAATCAAGCCGGCATCCTCCGGGTTGTGTTGCAAAATGGATTCGTCACCCAGCGGCAATTGTCCGAACGCATCGGCATCACGCCGAAAAACATACGAAACAACATGGAAAAACTGAAATCGAAAGGGTTGATTGAACGGATTGGATCCCGGAAGGGCGGGCGGTGGATGGTGAAGCAGCTCCCGGGCCTTTAACCTTCCCCAGGAGCTTTTCCAATACCCGGCCGGACCTTTCACATCGTCAACGCCATAATCGCCTTCTGAACGTGCAGCCGGTTTTCCGCCTCGTCCAAAACCACCGAATTCGGTCCGTCCAGCACGTCGTCGGTGATCTCTTCGCCCCGGTGGGCCGGGAGGCAGTGCATTACCAGGTGGTCGGGTTTGGCGTGGGCCACGAGGTCGCTGTTGATCTGGTAGGGGGCGAACTTCGCGAGGCGTTCTTCCTTTTCCGCCTCCTGGCCCATGCTGGTCCAGACGTCGGCGTAGATGGCGTCGGCGTCGGCGACCGCTGCGACGGGGTCGTTGAGGATTTGGATTTCGCTGCCGGTCTCCGCGGCGTCTTCCCTGGCCTGGGCCACGACGGCCGGGTTCGGTTCGTACCCTTTCGGGCATCCCAGGGTGAAGTGCATCCCCATTTTGGCGCAGGCGATCATCAGGGAATGGGCCACATTGTTGCCGTCGCCCACGAAAGCGAGCTTCCGCCCGGCCAGCTTTCCCTTCTTTTCCATAATGGTGAACAGGTCCGCCAGGGCCTGGCAGGGATGGAGGAGATCGGTCAAGCCGTTGATCACCGGCACGGTCGCGTTTTCAGCCAGATCCACCACGGTCTGGTGGGCGAAGGTCCGGGCCATGATGCCGTCCACGTACCGGGAGAGGACCCGGGCCGTGTCCGCGATGGTTTCGCCGCGACCCAGCTGGAGATCGTCGGTGTTCAGGAACAGGGCCGCGCCGCCGAGCTGGTACATCCCCACTTCGAAGGAGACCCGGGTGCGGGTGGAGGATTTCTCGAAGATCATGGCCAGGGTCTTCCCCTTGAGGACGTCCAGGGGCCGCCCGGCCGCCTTGAGTTTGGCCGTGGTGTCGAAGATGAGGTCCATCTCTGAAAGAAACAGGTCGTGGATGGCGATGAGGCTCTTGCCCGCCAGGGATGAGTGTCCGATGTCCATAGGGGTCCTCCCGGTTCCGAATCGTTTGAAGAAAAGGGGAAAGATTATCAGAATCCGCCGAAAAGGCAAGACGATTTTCCCTTGTGGTCGGCGCCTTTTTTCTGTAATGATCCGGTCTGAACGAGAACCGGAGGCGGACGATGAACCGACATATCCGATGGCTGGCCCCCGAAGTCCGGAAATGGGTCGATGAGCGGCTGATCGGCGCCGGTCGGGTGGATTGATAATGGAAAGAGCCACGTTTCGGCTTTATGGCCTGGGGTGGCGGATCGCCATGCCCTTTCTGGCAAGGAATCCGCGACTGCGGGAAGGGTTTCGCCAGCGAATCCTGGCGGACTGGCCGTCGGGCGAGGTTGACCTCTGGATTCAGGGGGCGTCGGCCGGGGAATCCTACCTGGCGGTCCAGCTCCTTTCCAGGCTGGAGGCGGATGGGCCCCGGCGGGTCCTGGCCACCACCAACACGCGGCAGGGGATGGAGATTCTGGAGGGATTCGCGGGGGCGTCGCCGGGGGATGGCGACCGATCGTCGGTCGCCACGGCCTATTTCCCCTTCGACCATCCCGCCGTCATGGACCGGGCGGTGCGCGCCGTAAGCCCCAAAGCGGTCGTGCTGCTGGAATCGGAGATCTGGCCCGGACTGTTGTATGCCCTGAAGCGGCGGGGCCGGGCCGTCCTGATCGTCAACGGCCGGATGACCGAGCGGAGCCTGAAGCGGTACCGGATCTGGCCCGCCATCTGGCGGTTTCTGGCGCCGGACCGGGTGCTGGCCGTTTCCCAAAGCGACGCGGACCGGTTTTCCCGGTTGTTCGGGGCCGACCGGGTGTCGGTGATGGACAACATGAAGTTCGATCGCGTCGCGGTCCCTCCCGCCGGCGGGGTTTCCCGGGCGGCGTCGGCGATTCCGGAAGCGGTTCCCTTCGCGGTGCTCGGCTCGGTGCGGCAAGAGGAGGAAGGGCCGGCGGCGGAGATCGTTGGCCGGCTCGTCCGGGACTGCCCCCGGGCGGTGATCGGGCTCTTTCCCCGGCACATGGAGCGGATCCCGGACTGGCAAGCGGTCCTGGATCGGATGGAGATCCCCTGGCGGTTGCGGTCGGCGACCCGGAACCCGGTTCAGCCCGGAACGGTCCTCCTCTGGGACGTCTTCGGCGAATTGTTCGCCGCTTATGAGCGGGCCTCGGCCGCTTTCGTGGGCGGGAGCCTCGCGCCGCTGGGGGGTCAGAACGTGCTGGAGCCCCTCATGGCGGGGGTGAGGCCGGCCATCGGCCCTTCCTGGGAAAACTTCGCATGGGTCGGCCGGGAGGCGGTCGATAACGGACTGGTGCGGGTCCGGCCGGATGCCGCCGGCGTGGCGGCGACCCTTCTGAAAGATCTGACCCACCCCGCCGACCGCGAAGCGATCCGGCATCAGGCGATGGCCTATGTCCGCCGCCGCCAGGGCGGCGCGGACCGGGCCTGCGCCGTCATCCGCGATTATCTCAACCGTCGGAAAAGAGAGGCGATACCCTAATGGCGCAACTTCCATCGACATTCGGCATTATTCCGGCCCGTTACGGATCGACCCGGTTTCCGGGCAAACCCCTGGCCGACATCCTGGGCAAACCCATGTTCTGGCATGTGTGGGATCGGGCGAGCCGGTGCCCCCTGCTGACATCCGTCGTGGTGGCCACCGACGACGACCGGGTCATGTGGGCCGCGGAGGAGCTGGGCGTGCCCTGCGTCATGACCCGCTTCGATCACGAAAGCGGCACGGACCGGGTCATGGAGGCGGCCCGGGCCCTTCGGGTGTCGTCCAACGCGCTGGTGGTCAACATCCAGGGGGACGAACCGCTCCTGGAACCCTCGGTGCTCACCCGCCTGCTGGAACCCTTTGCCTCGCCGGAGGTGATGGCGACCACCCCCGTGGTGCGGATCTCATCCGACGAGGCCCGGAACCCGGATCTGGTGAAGGCGGTCTTCGACGCGAACGGCCGGGCCCTCTATTTTTCCCGGGCCCTTGTGCCGTATCCCCGGGACGGGGAAGGGGAGGAATTTTTCGGCCACATCGGCATCTACGCCTTCCGGATGAAGACGTTGGAGACCTTTGTCTCCCTCGGCGCGGGCCGGTTGGAACGGACCGAAAAGCTGGAGCAGCTCCGGCTCCTGGAAAACGGCATCCCCATCCACGTGGTCGAGACGGATTTCAGAAGCGTGGGGGTGGACCGGCCGGAGGATATCCGGGAGGTGGCGGCGATCCTGTCTGAATCGGAATAGGCGCGATGCCGGGGCATGGTTTAAAGCCATTGCCGCGAGGGGATGAATCCCCACGCTGGATGGGCCTAATTAAGGATGTAATCCTCCGGATTCACCGCCGTGCCGTTGATGC
>CAZZBE010000340.1:0-4779 GCA_964652715.1 uncultured Desulfobacteraceae bacterium | reverse complement strand
GCTTATGGGGCGGGTTTGAATCCCTTGATATACGCGGAAAAGACGATTTTCTCCGTCCCTTTGCCGACATTCCAGCTCTGGATGATCGCTTCGCTTTGCTGCTTTTCCGTGATTGAAATGTCCTGAAACCCCAGGCTGCCGAGGATATGTTTCACCTCATCGGGTGAAATGGCGCCCGAGACTCAGCCGGCATAGGCCGCCGGATCGTCTTTCAGGTGCTCGGGAATTTCGCCGGACCGCAGCACATCCGAAATGCTGATTCTTCCGCCGGGCTTGAGCACCCTGAAGATTTCCTTGTAGACCGACGCCTTGGAAGCGGAAAGATTGATGACGCAGTTGGAAATCACCAGGTCCGCCCAGTTGTCCGGAATCGGCAGGCGTTCGATCTCGGCCAGGCGGAATTCGACGTTTTCGGCCGCCAGTTTGTCGGCGTTGGCCGTTGCTTTTTCGACCATTTCGGGGGTCATGTCCACGCCGATCACCCGGCCTTCGGGGCCGACCTGCTTCGCCGCCAGAAAAGCGTCGAATCCCGCGCCGGAACCCAGATCCACGATGGTTTCACCCGGCTGTATATCCGCAACGGATAAAGGGTTGCCGCATCCGAGTCCCAGATTGGCTTCGCCCGTGCCGATGGCCAGATCGTCATCGGAATAATCCAGCGTTCTGCCGAAGGCTTCGATATCGGTCGGGACCGCCGCGCCGCCGCAGCAACTGTCGCCGCGGCAACCGCCGGTCTCTTTGGCTGTTTTGCCGTATTTCTCCCTGACCAGTTCTCTGATTTTTTGTTCGGCTAAAGCCATGATGATTGTCCTTTACTTTTCGAGCCAGGATTTGACATCTTCCTTGCCGGGGATTTTTCCCACCGACTTGACTTCGCCGTCCACCACCACCGCCGGCGTGCTGAACACGCCGTAACCGGCGATCTTCATCGTATCGGTGACTTTTTCGATCTCGGCGGCGGCATCCGATTCGGCCAGCGCCTCTCTTACCACCTCTTCTGCCTGTTGGCATTTCGAACAACCCGGGCCGAGAATTTTGACCTCCTTCCCGACCAAAACTTTTACATCTTTTTCGACGTCGTTGTCGCTCATTTTATATGGCTCCTTTATTAACAACTAAAACATCTTGCATGGCGTCTCTGTCGCGGTTTTCAATATATTGTGTATAATATTCAAATCATTTCGACTTGTCAAACAGAAATCCGGCGCGTCTTGACCCGGGCGGCCGCCATATGGTACTCTTTCATTCGCCCCGTTTCCGACAGAAACAGTATTCGAACTGCAAACGCCCTTACTCATCGGTTTACGGATATCAAGTGAAAAAAGTTTTATTCATAGCCGGCTTCTTGCTGATCCTCGGCTGTGGCGGCGACGAAGCCGGCTACAAAACCATCGATTTTTCCCAAACCCAAAAGATTCCCCCCCCGGAGCGGCCCCAAAACGAAACGGCCGCTCTGCGGGTGGCGGTGGCGGCCATGGTTTCCCCGAGGGAGACCCTTTCCATTTACAGGGAATTGCTGGACTTCATTGGGCGGGAGGCGGGACGCGACATCACGTTGATCCAGCGGCGAACCTATGGCGAGATCAACGAGTTGTTTCCCAAAAGGGAAATCGATATGGCGTTCATCTGCACCGGCCCCTACGTTTTGGGTCGGGAGGTTTATGGGTTCGAGGCCCTGGCGACGCCGATTATCCGGGGAGAACCTTTCTATCGGAGTTATCTGATCGTCCACAAGGACAGCGATTTCAAGACGCTTTCGGACCTCGAAGGCCGGGTGTTCGCTTTTACCGACCCGGCGTCGAACAGCGGGGCCCTGGCCCCGACGCACTGGCTGTCGGAGATGGATCGGGCGCCGGAACGGTTTTTCAAGGATGTCGTCTACACCTACAGCCATGACAATTCGATTCTCGCGGTGGCCAAGGGGCTGGTGGACGGCGCGGCGGTGGACGGGCATATTTGGGAATTTTACAACCAGCGAAACTCATTTTACACCGCCCTGACCCGGGTGATAAAGAAGTCGCGGCCCTTCGGCAGCCCGCCGCTGGTGGTGTCCGAATACCTGCCGAACAAAACGAAAGCGCTGATCCGCGACACCGTCCTGAGCATGCATGAAAAGCCGGAAGGCGCGAAAATCCTGAATGACCTGATGATCGACCGCTTCGCTTTGCCCGATGAGGCGTGGTACGCGCCCGTCAGGGATATTTACCGACAAACCCAAAGGAACCCCCTCGCGGGCCATGAAACCCCGGAGTCTTAAAAACGCCCTCCTGCTCACCGTGGTCGCGGTGGTGGTCGCCAGCGGATTGACCATCTCCCATATCGTCACCGGCCGCTACGGCGCCAGCCTGTATAAATGCGCCGTCGCCAGAGCCGAGAACATCGCCCACAGCCTGAGTCTGGACGCCGCCGATAAAATTCTGCTCAACGACCGCGTGGCCCTTCAAAGACTATTGGACGACCGGATCGCCAGCACCCCGAATGTCGCCTACATCTTCGTCGTCCGAAACGGCAAAATCCTCAGCCATACATTTCCAGGCGGGATGCCGGTTGGACTGATCGACGCCAACAAGCCGGATGGTCCGGAGACCGGACGCCTGGAAAAACTGGTTTCACGAAAAGGGGATCGCTTTCTGGACATTGCCTGGCCGATCTTCGCCGGCAAGGCCGGCTTCCTGCGCCTCGGCTTTTCCGAAGCCTCGCACCGCGCCGAAGCCCGTCGCCTCTGGTGGCGAATCAACGCCATGACGCTGGCGGTTTTGCTGCTGGCGCTTCTGGTCAGCCACTGGCTCATCCACCGGTTGACCCGCCCTCTTGTTCAACTGGCGGCCGCGGCGGAAAGCATCGACGAGGACCATCTCGACGCCGGGATCCAGGTCCGGGGGCGGTCGGAAGTCTCGAAGGTGACCGCGTCTTTCAATAAAATGATCGCGCGTCTGCGCGACTATACAATGGCGCTCCAGGACAACAATCGCCGGCTGGAGGCCCAGCGCGGCGAACTCGAACGCGCCCGCCGGCGCCTGACCACCGCCCTTTCCATATCCCGGGAAGTCTCCGCCCTGTCCGACTTCAACGCCGTCGCCGCCTGCCTCGTCGATTCCCTGAAAAACGTAGTCCGGTGCCGCAACCTGGCCCTGATGGCCTTTACCGCCAAAGACGCCGATGGGTTGTTGTTCAATGGCGAAACAGCGGCCGCCGTCTCCCTGGACGCTGTTGCGTCGTTCATGGATGAAATAGGCCGCCGGACGGATGCCGGCTTCTTCCGAAAATCCGATTTATCGGGATTGCCCTTGACCGGCGATATTAAAAAATCCCGGCGGATCGGCGTGTTGCCGTTTCAGCGTCACGGGCAAACCACCGGGGTCCTGATCATCGGATGCCCGGAGTCGTGCAACTGCGCAGCGAAAGATATGGAGATCGTCACGCTCATTCTTCAACAGACGGCCGGGGCCGTCCATCGGGCCGTTCGGCAGGAAATGGACCTCCGACGGCTCAAAAGCGGAGTGGAAGCCCGGTCCGGTTTCGACGACATGGTGGGCAAGGCCCCCGGGATGCAGGTCGTCTATAAGCTCATCGAGGATGTGGCCCCGACCGACGCCACGGTTTTGATTCAGGGAGAGACCGGCGCCGGCAAGGAGCTGGCGGCCCGGGCCATTCACCGGACAAGCCATCGCGGCCGCAACCCGTTCGTGGTGATCAACTGTTCAGCTTACCCCGCAACCCTGCTGGAAAGCGAGCTGTTCGGCCATGAGAAAGGCGCCTTCACCGGCGCGCTCCGAGGAAAAAAAGGGCGGTTCGAACAGGCCGACGGCGGAACGGTTTTTTTGGATGAAATCGGTGAGATATCCGCATCGGCCCAGATCAAGCTGCTCCGCGTCCTGCAAACCCGCCGGTTCGAGCGGCTGGGCGGCGAAGACGCGATCCAGGTGGATGTCCGGATTCTGGCCGCCACCAACAAAGACCTGCTGCGGGAGGTCCAGGCCGGGCGGTTTCGGGAGGACCTCTATTATCGGCTTCATGTGGTGCCCATCCACCTGCCGCCCCTCCGGGAACGGGGCAACGACATTCCCCTGCTGGCCCGGTTTTTTATGGATCGTTTTGCCTCGGAGCAGGGAAAGGCCGTCGATCGGATCGATTCGGAGGCCATGCGCAAACTGATGGCGTATCCGTGGCCGGGCAACGTCCGGGAGCTGGAAAACAGCATCGAGCACGCCGTGGTGCTGGCCAAAAGCGACCGGATCGCCGTGTCGGATTTGCCGCCGGGCATCGCCCGTCCCGTTGAAAGCGACGCCGCGGCCCCAAAACAAACCATCACCGAAAACGAAGCGCAACTGGTCCGGGAAGCTCTGGAGTCGTCCAATTGGAACAAAACCAGAGCGGCGGCCCGGCTGGGCATCAGCCGGAGCACCCTTTACGAGAAGCTGAAAAAATATCAGATCCGCAAACCCACCCTTCATTGATTTTCGGCGTTGAGGTCTATCCGAACCTCCCGGTTTCAATCTGTCCGATGAGTCACCCTCTTCAATATCCTGTTCTGTCCGTACAAACCGAACATCGGACTGTTTGAATTTCAGACATTGTAACTCCTCGTTATTTAGATTGATTTGGATTGAAGACACCACAGTGTCCGATTTCCGGACGTTTTTTGCCCCCCAAGTCCATCCCCCGTCCCTTTGTAAAACCGCCTTCGGGCGGACCGATCCGACCCTTTGATTTTCTAATCGTCTATGTTTGCGGGCGCTTATCCATTTCGATCCGCGCCGCGGCCGCCGCAAAAACCAT
>CAZZBE010000339.1:3073-4781 GCA_964652715.1 uncultured Desulfobacteraceae bacterium | reverse complement strand
GCGCCGGTAATCACAATATTGACCAGCGCCAGCGGAATCAATACTTTCCACCCAATGGCCATCAACTGGTCGTAACGGAGCCGGGGCAGGGTGCCGCGCATCCAGATCATGAACAGCGACACCAGCAGGATTTTGATCAGCAGCCAGACCGGGCCCGGCAGAAACGGTCCGTGCCATCCCCCCAGGAAAAATACCGCGATCAGGGCCCCCAGCACCTGGATGTGGACGTACTCTCCGATAAAAAACAGCCCGAACCGCATGCCGCTGTATTCCATATGGAACCCGGCCCCCAGTTCGTTTTCCGCCTCGGGCAGGTCGAAGGGGATTCTCATGCTCTCGGCCGCGGCGGCGATGGCGAAGATGATGAAGGCCAGCGGCTGATAGTAGATAAACGGCCCCTTGACCGCCTGGGCGCTGACGATGTCCACCAGGCTGAAGGAGCCGGCCAGCATGACCACGGGAACCAGGGAGAGCCCCAAAGCCAGCTCATAAGAGATCAGCTGGGCCGCGCCCCGGATCCCGCCCAGGAGGGCGAACTTGGAATTGGAGGCCCATCCGCCCAGGGCGATGCCGTAAACCCCCAGGGAAGACAGGGCGAATATGTAGAGCAGTCCCACGTTGATGTCCGAGATCACCATGGGAACCTCCCGTCCCCACACCGTTACCGTTCCCCCGAAAGGCACCACGGCGAACATGAGCAGGGCCGTCAGGGCCACCACCGCCGGGGCCAGCAGGAAGACGATCCGGTCGGCGTCTTCGGGGACGATGTCCTCCTTGGTCAGCATCTTGAGGGAATCGGCGATGGGCTGGAGCAGGCCGAAGATTCCCGCCCGGTTGGGGCCGTACCGGACCTGGAGCCGGGCCAGAAATTTGCGCTCCACCCACACGAGATACGCGGCGACAAAGAGGAGCACGCCCAGCACCAGACCCAGCTTCACGGTCAACATCAGCAATCCGGCGGCATAGGTGAGCATCAGGCGTCCTCCGTCGCTTTGCGGATGGCGGTTTTGGAAAGCACGGTTCGCCTTTCCCCCGGCAGCCGGTCGTCGAGGTCCCGGCGCCTGGGAATCACAAGGACGCCCCTGGCCATCTCAGGCGATAAATGGATGGGAAGACCGGCGGTAGCGGCGTCGCTGTCGATCCTGATCACGTCGTTCTCCGACAGATCGAATTCCGCGGCGTCCTCCGGATGGATCTGGATGCACGGCGACGGCGTCAGCTCTTGGAGAATCGGCGACAGCCCCGACAGTTCTTCGGTCCCGAAAGTCCTGTCCGCCACGAGCAGGGTCAGGGCGTCTTCTTCTTTCTCGCCATGGGAAAAGCGGTCGGCCTGGAACCGTTCTCCGGGGTTTTCGGCCAGCGGCAACCGGACCCCGTCGGGGGGAAAGCCGGACGATTCCGGAAGCGAGGTCAGGGCCGGATGGGCCTCTCCCAGCCATGCCGCCAGGTTCACCGGGGCGGAACCGGGATCCTTTCCGCCGAGGGTCGGCAATGCCGTCCAGGCGGCCCCCATCTCCCGGCCGGGAATGTCCCTCCGGAATGCACGGGGCGGATGATCGCCGCCGCCGGTCCGGGCGATGGGATCGCCGCCCCGAAAAGCGGCCGGGGTCTGTTGAACCCGCCCTTCATTGTTGATGAGAAGAGACGGCGTTTCATAAGGGGTCAGGGTGGGGATCAGGATGTGCGCCGCTCTGGTCGTCGGGGAATC
>CAZZBE010000339.1:0-2973 GCA_964652715.1 uncultured Desulfobacteraceae bacterium | reverse complement strand
GTCTTTCCCAGTTCCGAAAGGGGTTCCTTTTCGGCGCATTTCCGGATCAGGATGGCCATGGCCGCGGCCAGGTCATCGGGGGCGACGGGAAAATGGTCGAACTGAAAAGGAAGAGACGCCGGCCGGGGATCGATGACCGCGATTCGGGCGCCCTTCCGCCGGGCCTGCCGCAGGGCCGGGGCCAGCATGGGCGCTTCGTTGAGGGGATCCGTCCCGACCACGACCACGCAGTCGGCGGCTTCGATCTCCCGCAGGGAAACCTGCAAGTCCGGCTCCAGTCGCGACACCGCCGTTTGAACATTGGCCGCGGCCGGGTCGATGTCGAGGACCGGCCCCCGCCAGCCTTTGGCGTCGGCGAGGCGTTTGAGCATCCCCTGGGTCTCCAGGCCGCACCGGGCCGAACCGACCACGGCGATCCCCTGGGGACCGGCTTTCCAGGCGACGGATTCCAGCCGTTCCCCGGCGATTTTCAGGGCCGCTTCCCATCCGGTTTCGGTTCCGTCCACGCGGGCGCTTCGCGGTCGTTGGGGAAGGTTCACATAGGGGAAGCCGTACCGCCCCCGGTCGCAGATAAAATGGCCGTTGACCGATTCGCTGAACCGGGCTTCCTGACGGACCACCTCCCGGTACCGGGCGCTGACCGTGACATGGCACCCCAGGGAGCAATGAAGACAAACGGCGGGGCTGCGCTCGAAATCCCACCGGCGGCCCCGGTACCGGGAGGGCTTGTCGGTGTAAACGCCCGTGGGGCAGATGTCGATGAGGTTGCCGGAAAAGGGACTTTCCAGGGTTCCCGGTTGATAGCGGCCGTAGTAGACCCGGCTGCCGATCTGCATGACCCCCAGATCTTCGTAGCCCATGAACTCCTGGTAATAGCGAACGCACCGGTAACACTGGATGCACCGGTTCATTTCGTGCTGTACCAGCGGTCCCAGGTGTTGGTCCGTGTAGGTCCGTTTCGGTCCTTGATACCGCCGGACCCCGTGCCCCCCGGAGACCGTCAAATCCTGAAGCAAACAATGCCCCCCCTCGTCGCAGACCGGACAGTCGTGGGGGTGGTGGAGCATGAGCCACTCAATGACGTGTTTCCGGAAATCCACCGCCTCGGCGTCCGTCGTGGAGACCTTCATGCCGTCCTGGGCGTCGATCATGCAGCTCATCTGAATCCCCTTGAGGGGGCCGTCCAGGCAGTTGACGGCGCAGACCCGGCACGCGCCCACGGCCCCCAGGGCCGGATGGTAGCAGAACCGCGGGATGACGATCCCCAACCGCTCCGCCGCATCAATCACCTTGGTCCCATCGGGGACGGTGATCTCTTGCTCGTCGATGATCAGTTTCGGCATGGTTATACGCTGGCCTTAAACGGACATTTTTTTTCGCGGATGTGGTCCAGGACTTCATCCTGGAAATCGTTCAGCAAGCCTTCCAGCGGCGCGGCGGCGCCGGGGGCGAAGGCGCAGTAAGCGTTCCAGAGGTGACGGCATTCCCGTTCCAGCATGGGGACGAAGCTGTCTTCTCCCAAACCGTTTTCGATGCGCCACAGCATATCTCTGATGTAGGGGATGCCTTCGCGGCAGGGCGTACACCACCCGCAGGATTCCCGGGCGAAAAATTCCATGAGATTGTGGGTGACGGCCACCATGCAGTCGGACTGGTCGAAGACCATGATGGCGGCGGTGCCCAGCCGCCTTCCGACCGCCTTGAGGGATTCGAAATCCATGGGGATGTCGTAGTGATCCCGCGTAAGATACCGCGTGGAGGCCCCGCCGGGCAAACAGGCCTTGAATTCGGACCCGTCGGTCATGCCGCCGGCGTAGTCTTCGATGATTTCGCTCAGACGGACCCCCATGGGCAGTTCGTAGCATCCCGGTTTTTGAACCCGACCGCTGATGCCGTAGAGCTTGGTGCCGGCGCCGGATTCGGTGAGGGCCAGATCCTTGAACCATTGGGTGCCGTTCCGGATGATGGAGGGCATGCAGCAGAGCGTCTCCACGTTCTGGGTCACCGTGGGCTTTCCCCAGAGCCCGAATTCCGTGGGGTAGGGCGGGGGCTTTCGCGGATTGGGCCGTTTGCCCTCCAGGGCGTTGAGCTGAGCCGTTACTTCGCCGCAGATGTAGCGCCCGCCGCTCCGGTGGACGTCGATGGAGAAGCTGAAGTCGCTTCCGAAGAGCTTTTCTCCCAGAAAACCGGCCTCATGGGCGATTTGAATCTCCCGTTCCAGGATTCGGGCGGCGCCTTCGTATTCCGGGCGGATGAAGATGATGCCCCGCTCCGCCAGGGCCGCGTAGCCGGTGATGATCATCCCCTCGATGAGCAGGTGGGGGGAGGTGTGGATCAGGACCCGATCCTTGAAGGTGCCGGGCTCCATTTCGTCGGCGTTGCAGACCACGTATCGCGGGTGGGGCGCGTCGTCGGCCACGGTCATGATCTTGCGCCCCGCCGGAAAGGCGGCCCCGCCCCGGCCCAGCAGGACGGCGTCCAGAAGGATCTCCTGGATCTCTTTGTGGGAATGGTCCTTGATGGCCTTTTCCGCCGATGCGTAACCGTCTTTTCGCCGGTATTCGTCCAGGGTGATGATCCGGTCCGGCTTCCGGTCGGCGAACAGGACCTGGGGATATGTGGATGGCGTGTTCTCGGGCATCGGTTTCAATCCGCTCCGTGGGGAAGCGAGGCGTCGGCGTCCCCGGCCTTAAGCGTTTCCAGAATCTCGTCCAGCTTTTCCATCGTCAGGGGACCGTAGGCTTTCTTGTTGATGAGGACCGCCGGGGACCGGTCGCAGTATCCGATGCAGCAGACCGGCAGCAGGGTGAACAACCCGTCCGGCGTGGTCTGGCCCAGGCCGATGCCGAGCTTGCGCTTGAGATGATCCAGCAGGGATTCGCCCCCGTCCATCCAGCAAATGACGCTGTCGCACATATGGATGACGTATTTGCCCACCGGCTCCCGGTATAAGAAGGTATAAAAGGTGGCCAG